>JADLCF010000299.1 GCA_020847315.1 Bryobacterales bacterium
ACCGAACTCCGGCGAAACCGTTCCCTCGATTTCCCTCCTTGGCCCCCGTCTCGTACTACGCCCGAAGCGCCGTATCCACAGCGGCCGTTTCCGCCCAAATCCAAGCTCCCCGCTTCCAATAAACGAATCCGCATGAACCACTTACCGGCAACGCCCACGTCTCCCCAGCCCCAACCGGCCAAGCCTCTTGAGCGAAACGCGCACGATCCCCCGGGATGGGCTTCCGCCACTTCGCCAACCCCAGCCGCCCGGCCCCTCGCAATCCCGCCTCCCGCCCCAAGGAGCGCCCAGCCAAGCGTCGGCCTCCCCGGAACCCGAAGGCCACAGAAGCCACCGGTGCGTGCGGTAATTCTCGATGATTCTGTCCTTCGATTGCAGTGGAGAGCCCCAAGGGCGGCATGAGCCAGCGGGGTGCGCAAGCGCCCCGTCAAGCCGCCCGGAAGAACCAGCCTCGCGAGAGCGAGTCCATGGAGCACCTGCCCCGTTTGCAGGTGCGACTCCGGCGCGGCCACGCCCGCTGCATCCTCGGTTGACGCCGATTGCCCGTTCGCCCTTGGCTTCGTTTCGCAATACCGCGCCCTCGCCCTGTGAGAACACCGCGCAGATCGCTACTTCCGGCCCAAACCGGACCCGAACAATTCGCCGGTCACCGCGAATGGCAACAAATGCAAATCCCTTCAACTCACTGGCATTGCGGGTCTAATCCACCTACCCATCCATCCAGCCGCAGTGCG
Source organism: Bryobacterales bacterium (assembly GCA_020847315.1). Classification (GTDB taxonomy): domain Bacteria; phylum Acidobacteriota; class Terriglobia; order Bryobacterales; family Bryobacteraceae; genus JACTMJ01. The sequence goes on from JADLCF010000299.1 coordinate 735, forward strand.
ATGGTTCGTTTCGGCGAACCCGAAACGTAGAATCAATCGTGCGGGAGAGCTCCGTGAACCGGCGGGTCTTGCGATCCGTCGGACATGCACCTTCTCGCACGTGCTCTTTGACAGAAGAATCGATCCGCTGCCAAGGGCGAGATGGGGCTAGGCGCACTGTCCGGTTTTGTCCGGAAAAATCCGGAAAAACCGGACAAAACTCAATCGCCAAATACGGAGATAATCCACGCAAATGCAATAGGTTGGAGCAAATCATTCAGCCGGGAACGGGCGATGGATTTTTCACGTGGGCCTTCGAAAGGTTCGCACGCGGCAGGCCTCCGGGTCCGCGCGCTTAATGCGCGGCGCCGGCGGCGACGCCGAAGGTGTCCGGCAACATGCCGTCTATCTCATACTCCCAATCCCTGGTGGCAAGGATCTCCAGGGCGGGATTCGCGTCTACCTCGCCGCGCAGGGTTTCGCTGAGTTCCAGCACGTCGAGATGCATCGTATCGCGGATGCGCGCGATCTTCAGGGTCGCGGGTTCGAATACGCCACAGGAGAGGGCCAGTTTCTCAAGGCATTCCCGGTCCGTCGCGAAGTGGATGGGCGTCCGTATGGCGGTAATCGTGTTCGCCGTAATCGAGTTGATGTGGGTCGTGTTCCAATTCACGGACGCCAGCAGCCGATCCGTCACCATATCCGCGAGCCCGATGCCGACCGCATTGCCGTAACTCATATCGCTCAACTCGCGCGTGAAGACCCGGCGGATCAAAGGCAGATCCGGGAAGCAGTTCGATTCTCCCCATACGCTCCGGTTGATGACCTTGGTATCCATGCCGGCGCCCGAAATGTGCTTGCCCATCTCGTCCACGATCAGGATGTCGATCTCTTTTACCGGAATTCGCGCCTTCCATTGGGATACCAGCGCGAGCAAGCGCTCTTCCTCCTGCTCCATCGTTGCGGCGGGCACGGCGGCCAGCTTTGCCGTCGCGTGGTTGGCATCTTCGAGAATCGCCAACCCGCCGATCACCTTGCCGCTCGCCAGAACCTGCCGGCCCACCGTCCGGATGACATGCTCCAGCCCGTAATGCCGGTAGGCTTCCGCGTGATAGATCTTCGCGCCCGCAAACTTGCCGAGGCCGATTGCCATCATCTTGAAGAGGCCGCTCTCAATCCCGCCGACATAGTCGGTGTGCCACTTGATGCGGCCCGCCATCATGACGCCGTCGCTCTCGAATGCGAGACGGTCCATGAAGGCTTCAATGCCATCTCCGGTCTTGCCGAGGGAAACCACGTCCAACTGGCTGCGCACGGGACAGCCCATCGTGGCTTCGGTGATGCCGTAGTGCGCCAGGACGTCCGCCTGGCCTTTGGCGGTTGCGGCGCCGTGGCTCCCCATTGCGGGAAAGATAAAAGGGCGCCGCCCGGCCGACTTCCAGAAATCCACAATCGCTCTGGTAATGATGTTGATGTTGACGATGCCGCGGCTGCCCACCCCAATCGCCACGGTGCCCCCCGGCTTTACCTGGGAAACGAAATTCGATTGAGTGAGTTGCCGCTGGACTTCGGCCGGGATATCCGCGATGGCGCGGTTCGGAAAATGCTGTTTCACCAGTAGGACGCGGGGGAATGACATAGGTCCACGATATCACCGGATTTCCCGCATGGGAACGATCGCCACAGCACGGGCGATGGGTTGCTTGAGGAGGAGGGTTCGCTGGGAAGCAGACAAAAGCAGTCTAGATTTCCGCCCCGTTCCACTGCCGTTCCAGAATCTGGCTATACTCGGCGGAGGCGTAAATCTCGAACGCAAAGGAGTTTGCCGCGATAGGCGTAAAGGGGCCTAGCTGCTGCCGGCAAGCGTAAAGGTAATCCGTAAAGCGGTGGTAATCCAGAAGGAAAGTGGCTGAAATGGCCTCGAACGCGGGCAGTTCCTGAAATACGGAGCGCAACCCGAGCGCGCGGACAAAAATATTGCGGTAATCCACGACGCCCCAGGAAAGGAGCTTATTGCGAACGCCCGTTGGGGTGCTCTCGATGAGGTAGCTCGCGAAACTCTGCTGGCTGTAATTCTGGCCGAGGAGTTCCTGGTCATTCTCCACGAACTCTGCGCATTGCTGCAGCCAGCGTTCCAGATCCTTCCCCACAAAATAGAGCATGCGCAATTCGAGATAGCGGCTGCGGGCGACCTTAGCCACCAGTTCGTCGTCGGATTGCGTGTCGTGTGGAAGCAAACCGTGCAACATCAGGTTTGCGCGGGAGCCTTCGAGCATACTTTCCGGGGAGCTTTCGTCCGCGAGCGGATGCAGGATTAAAGGAGGGAGTTCGCGAGTTTTTGTTGCCGTGCGTTTCGTCGCTTGCATGCTCTGTTCTTATCGTCCGTCCGCGGCAAGCATTTACTGGCCCGCCATGAAGATCCGGCCCTTGAGCGGCAGCTAGACTACTAAGGCGCCCGGCTTCGGTAGATCTCCGGCCGCTGCATCCGGATTCAGAATCAAGGTGGGGAGGCCCCGTCACTCAGGCGTGAGATCTCCAGATCGAATTCCACCGAGCCCGAAGCCAGCGTTCCCGCCGCGGGGATATGCCACTCTACCGTCCCGAACCGATTTTTCGTGCCGCTAACAAGGATATCCAAAGGATATTGGTTTTTGCCCCGGCTTTCAAGGCTCGCGCGGACTTTCCGGATGGGTTAGTACTAAGAGACTTTCGCCCCCATGTGGGGAGTGTATCCTTCGGTCGCTCGCTATTCCTGCTGAAGGGGATTGGACGGGGCAACGATTTCACGCATGTTCCGCTCGATGACGGGATCTTTCCCAGGTACATACTCAATCTCGCCCGGCCGATCCGCCATGGATAAGAGCGTCTCGTAAGCTACATCTAACATAGTGTGGGCGCCTGCCGGATTCAGCGTATCGGGAGTGTCCCGGGCGGTGTGGTACTCCTCGTGCAGGCCGGTAAAGAAGAGCAGTGAAGGCACCCCGGCATCCAGAAATGTCCCATGGTCGCTCATGCTGTAGGGATATTCGGTGATACGCCGCATGGTGAGGCCCGCCGATTGGGCGGCCGATTCCACAGGAGCGCTAAGCGCAGGTACGCTCTCGAGACCGGCGATGAAAAGTTCGTTGTTGCGGAGGCGGCCCACCATATCGAAGTTGATCATGCCCACCAACCGCCCTGGAAGCTCCGCCGTACGCTGGAGCAAGGCCGCAGATCCAAAGAGACCGTGTTCTTCGCCCGCGAATGCGACGAACAGAACCCCGCGGCGTAGAGCGGGACCTTGGGCGACTGTTCGGGCTAATTCGAGCATGGATGCCACGCCGGAGGCATTGTCGTCCGCGCCGGGGTGAAGCGTGCCCTTTGCCGCCGGATCCATGGCGAAGCGCTTGCCGAAGCCGATGTGGTCGTAATGGGCGCCGACGATGATGTATTCCTCCGTCTGGCCCGGTTTCCAGCCCAGCACATCGGCCCCTTCGGCGGCTTTCCCCTTGACTGTTACGCGCAGAGTTGCCCGATAGCCCGGTGGAAAGGCGAACGAATGCGGCTTGCCGTCACGGTCAATAGTGCGGACGAGAGATGCCAGTTCGAGCCCCTGCTCGGTAAAGAACGGAGCGATGGCCGGCACGCGGGCCATCAGCACGGGAATGGGTAGCTTGCCGGGACCGGCGGAGGGGGAGAAGGGCGGCAACTCGTCGGCGGATTCCGTGGGAATCCGGTTTGAGACCAGCACCAGGCCGACGCCCCCCCGATCCGCCACCGCGCGCGCCTTGGCGATGAAACTGGCGTTGGGAGTGAAATCGCGCCCGCGGAAGCGGCTGTTCTCTTCCCGCTCCTGCGGTTCCCTGCGGAGAGCGATCACGATCTTGCCGCGAATATCGAGGCCCGCGAAATCGTCGTAGTCCCGTTCCGGGTCCGCGATGGCGTACCCGGCGAAGACGAGTTGCCGGTTTTCTAGGCCGGCATTTCCGGAGAAGGGCAGGGGCTGGTAGTCCTTCCTCAGTTGGAGATCGACCGACGAGGCCGGCCCGGCCAATCGGAAGACGTTGTGGCCGTCCGATTCGTCCATCTCGATATCCAAGCTAACGGGAAAGCGGACGCGCGCACCGAGAACCGGCGCGGGACGGAGGCCGATCTCGCGGAAGCGTTCCTCGACATACGAAGCCGCCTTGGCCGCGCCCCTGCTGCCCAAGGCCCGGCCTTCCAGAGCGGGGTCCGTCAGGTAGGCTACGTCTTTCCGCCATTGGTCCGTCGAGAACTCCACCGCGGCCAGGGAGACCTGAATGACCTGCGGAAGCAGCAATGCGGAGGCAAGGCAGACGAAGAGGCGCTTCGAAATTCGCGAGGACCGGTAGCCCGTCACTGCTTAAAGATGCCCGGCAGGGATACCGAGCAGCACTCCTCTTGTTTCTTCTTGGCGGCGGCCACGTAGTCGAGTTCCATGTCGATCACCTGCTTCAGCGCCTGCCACTCCAGTTTCCCGCCGATCTGCCGCCCGTTGATGAAGAGCGTTGGGGTGGAGGTTAAACCGAGATTCAGGGCATCCTGGAAGCTCGCGGTGACGGCTGCGTTCACGCTCGGATCCTGCTGGCAACGGCCCAACTGCAAGGCATCGAGCCCATTTTTCCCGGACCATTCGAGGAACTTACCGTTGAAGTTCATCGACGAGATGGCCGGCTGCTCATCGAACACCCAGTCGTGATAGGCCCAGAATTTTTCCACGCCTTGTGCAGCGACGCAGCGCCCGGCCACGGCGGCCTGCTGGGACCAGTCATGAATCTGTGTGAGCGGGAAATCCAGAAAGATTAGTCTGACTTTGCCGGGATAGGCACTAATGAGGTTGCTCCGCAGAATCTTCGCTTCCTCCCTGCAGAAACCGCACTGGAAGTCACTAAACACAGCAACCGTCACGGCGGCATCGGCAGGACCGATATTGGGGCGCCCATCCAATTTCAGCCGCGCCTGTTCCGCGGCGAACGGGTAGCCGTCCACGGGAAAGACGGTCTTCCCGAGGCGGTCGCCAGCCTGAGCGCGGATGAGATGCTTGCCATCGGGCGCGAGCAAATACATCTGTGTGATCGCGGTGTGCCCGGCACTCACTTTCACCGGAAGGTCGAAAAAGCCAGGGAGCAGCTTGGATGGAGTCGCCTTCTCGAACTGGACCGATACTTCCTTCGGCCACAGATTCACATAGCGGAGATAATCGGCCAGCTCCATCTGGTTGATCTCGGGCGGATGCGGAGAGACTGGCGGTTTCTTCTGGGCATTCAATGGAAGGAAGCCCATCACAGCCGCGGCAAGGCCGAGCATCACGATAGGTAGTAGACGGGGTCGAAGCATATACAGAGCAAGGGACGGATACGGAAGAGACTCGTTACCCGACTCTTTCAGGATACTCCGTCCAGCGCGAGGCTTGGTTGGATCGGCTGTACCCTCACATTAGCGCTCTTTCATGGAAATCGTAGTACTGTCATGGGGTGATGGCGAATGAAAACTCGAAGTTCCACGGTAAGATTAGATGCATGGTGTAGTACTAGATGATTTAGTACTCTCAGTATGTCTACCGGAAAAGAGACCTTCGCTCCTCCCGCAAGTCATCCCCCAAGGGGCTCTTCAGACCGTGCCGTGATGCGAACCGGGCTTCTTGTCTCCATCGCGACGGGTGTCTTTCAGTATCTGAACTCCTGGATTCGGCTCGCGCTCATCCCGGGCGACGTCGAATATCACGTCCGCCAATTTGATTTTCAGCACGCGGTCCACGTGACGTTGCTAAACTCTCTGCTCGCCGCACTTGTGCTCGCTGCGATGTGGGTCTTGGGGATGCGGTTGCGAAACTCGCGGATTGCGGAGACATTGCACTTCTTCGTGTTAGCGGTACTTGCAATCACGATTTTCCGATCGATCCTCCTTGTGATTCCGGCCACGGGCAGCTTCGCCGTGGATTTCGGGAACTTCTGGGTGGATGCGCTCGCATGCGCGGTCGCGATCGCGGCACAGCGTCTGGTGAATTTCGGTCCGGCTGCGCTTGTGCAAGCGACGCGCATCGCAGCGCCGGTATCGGTGGCCTCAATCGCTATGCTGGCGGCCTTGATTTTCCCGGTTCTCTTCTCGCTGGGGAGGGAGAGATCGCCTGCGGGCATGGATGCGCCCGCCAACGCGATGCTGGCATCCGGCAGGACGACTTCCGGCAGGGTTGAACATGTCCCCCGCATTCTCTGGGTGATTTTTGACGAATTTGATGCGTCGGTCGCGTTTGAGAACCGACCGGCCTCGATGAAACTGCCACACATCGACCGGTTTCGCCGGGAGGCCGTGAGTTTCCGTCACGCGGTCTCGCCGAGCGCGCACACAGTGACCGCCATTCCTTCTCTGCTGACAGGAATTTCTTTTAGCGGAGTCGCTCGCAAGCGGGAATCCGACCTCGTTCTGACCGTCACAGCAGGGGGTAAGGAATATTCATTTCGAGAGACCCCCAACGTCATCGACTGGGCAAATGCCGCCGGAGTTCCCGTGACCATTGTCGGATGGACGCATCCATACTGCCGCATCTTTGGCTCGAAGCTGGCGCAATGCGCGTGGTTTGAGAACCCTTATATGAGCAGGGCTCAAACTTGGGCGACTACATTGCAGTCCCTCAGTTGGCCGAAGGGGGTGGCCGCCCAGATGTGGCAGGAAGCGCGGGGCGCAACTGCGGATCCTTGCGATCAAACGGGCCTCCGAAACCTCACGGCGATGGAGTATGAGGGCATCCGGAGCACGTTGCGAAGCATTGTGGCGAATCAACGGGCCAAAGTTCGGGAGTTTTTGCGATCCGGCGTTGGTGGGCTGCAAATCCTGCATCTCGCGACACCCCATCCGCCGGGGAACGGCTTTTCGCCGGCATCCGCGACAAGCCGAAACGGAGAGGGCGACACCTCCTTCGTGGCGAACTATTCGATTGCGGATTCCATATTCGGCGAGATTCGGGCCATCCTCGAAGAGCGAGGGGAGTGGGATTCCACTTTGGTCATCCTTACGTCGGATCACGGGTTGCGTTCCTTTTGGGAGGAAATTGGATGTATGTCCAACGAAGACCGCCAGATGCTCGCGCACCGGAATGAACTGAGCGTGCCTCTCATGCTGAAATGGCCGGGCGGCGGGTCGGCGGCATCCGTCGAGGAGCCCGTTTCCACACTGATCCTTGCGCCGTTGGTACATGCCTATCTTCGGCGCGAAATTAGAACCCATGGCGAGTTCAACGCCTATTTGGAGCAAGAGATGCTGAGGCAAGCCGAGACTCAACTCGCCGAACGGAGGCTTTCCCGATGAACAGAAATTCCATGAAATTTTCAAGAAGATGGAACACGCATTTCGACAGCCCGCCCGCCCTGGTTGCGGTCCTTCTCCTGCTGATGCCCGCATGGGCATTTGCGTACGTTGACCCCGGCACGGGCACGATTCTCTGGCAGATGCTACTTGGCCTGATGGTGGGAGTGGGTTTCTACTTCCGGCGGATCGTCGGGTGGTTCACGAAGAAGCAGGGCTAGCGTGGAGAATCACTTGAGAAGCACTCCTGCGGCGGCGGGGCATCTGCCCACGTTTCGAGACCCCGCCGGCTCGGTTGTCCTTGAACCGGCCCGGGTGCTGCGTTATCTCAGCGAAGAGGGCCATGGCGCGCTTGCGGCATTTCTTGATTCGAAGTTCGCGGCGGAACTAGTGGAAGCCGGTTCGATTGTCTCCACGCGGAAGCTCGGCGCGCCCGGCGCCGCAGCGCCGCTCGCGCCCATCGTGGATGCGCATCGCGACTTCCGCCACGTGGTGGAGCATCGCCGCATTCCGTTTGTGACCTACCCATGCGAATGGAGCACGGAGCAACTGTTCGATGCCGCCTCGCTTACGCTGGACTTGGCCGAGCAGGCGTTGCCACACGGATTTGTTCTGAAGGACGCCACTCCCTACAACATCGTTTTCGACCATGCGCGGCCCGTTTTCGTGGATATCGCGTCCTTCGCCCGGCGCGATCCTTCGGCCACGGCCTGGGTGGCCGGCGGGCAGTTCACCCGACAGTTCCTGCTGCCACTTCTGGCGCATAGACTGGGCGTTCCCCGGGTCCAGGACATCTACCTCACACACCGGGATGGGATGGAAGCCGCGGAACTGCGATCCCTGCCTGGCCTCACGAAAGGGCTACGCCGGGGATATTTCTCGCTGGTGACCGCGCCGCTTCTGCTCGAACGATTCTCCGGTTCCGGACCGATCAAGCCGAAGTGGGAGCCACAGGCCGCATCCGCCGAGAAAGCCGAATACACGTTGCAGTGGATACTGCGATCGTTCCGGCGGCAACTGCGGGCGGTGGAACCGAAGCGCCGCGTTGCGACCCACTGGGCCACGTATCAGCGGCAGGTTCCCAGTTATTCGGCCGAAGAGTTCCGGGTTAAGCGGGCGTTTGTGGAAGAAGCGATCGGGATGGCCGCGCCAAAACGTGTTCTCGACATTGGCTGCAATGAGGGGCTGTTCTCGCAGGCCGCAGCCGCACAAGGCGCTTCCGTGGTGGCGTTCGACCAGGATGCGGGCGTAATCGGCGCTCTGTACCAGAAGGCGCGTGACGGGCGATTGCCGATTCTTCCCCTTGTTCAGGACCTGGGCAGGCCGACGCCGCCGCATGGATGGCGCAACCGCGAACGTGCGTCGTTTCTGGACCGCTCGCGGGGGAGCTTCGATCTGGTGTTGGGGTTGGCCGTGCTCCACCACATGCTGGTGACCGATGGCGTGCCACTATCGGATGCGATCGAATTGTTCGCGGAATTCACCACGAAGCACGTCCTGCTCGAGTACGTCGATCCCAAGGATGCGCATTTCCAAACGCTTCTCCGCGGACGGGAATCGATCCACGAATATTTGACGCAGGAGCGATTTGAAACGGAGGTCGCGAAGCATTTCACCGTCGTTCGCTCACTCGAAGTGAAAGCGGGGCTGCGGCGAATTTACTTGTTGAAGAAGCGATAACCGGGGTGGGCAGGTGTATTGTTTGTGGCGCTTAGCGCCCGGCGGTTGGAGAAGTCCCCTTCAGTTCCCGCAGGAAGAAATTCAGCATCAGGCGTTGCATGTGCTTCTGGGCGTCGCCCGTGACGCCGTGTGTTTTCTGGGGATAGATCATCATCTCGAAATGCTTATCCGCCTTCTGCAAGTGGTCCATCATCTGCAACGAATTCTGGAAATGCACATTGTCGTCCCAGAGATTGTGAATCAGCAGCAGGGACGCCTTCAGGTTGCCGGCCTTTGAGAGCAGGGAACTCGCGGCGTAGCCTTCCGGATTCGCCTGCGGCAGGTCCATGTATCGCTCGGTGTAAATGGAATCGTAGAATCGCCAGTCCGTCACGGGCGCGCCGCTGATGCCTGCTTTGAAGGTATCCGGCGCGTTGAGCAGGCCGTTGAGGGTCATGTAGCCGCCATAGCTCCATCCGCTAAGGCCGATGCGCTTCGGGTCTACGAATCCGGTCTTCTTGAGGTGGGCGATTCCGCTTAGCTGGTCCTCCAGTTCAACGGCGCCCAGTTTGCGGGTAACCGGAGTTTCGAAGGCATGGCCCCGTCCGGAAGTGCCCCGGTTATCCAACTGCCAGATGACGAAGCCCTGGTGTGCGTACACCTGTTCCATCGTCAGGCCGGACCATGCATTGCGCACGTTTTGCGCGTGCGGCCCGCCATAAACGGGGACGATCACCGGGTACTTGTGTCCGGCCTGGAAGCCCGCAGGCCGGATGAGCCTTGCGTACAGAGTTGAGCCATCGGCGAGTTTCACCGTGTGGAACTCAGTGGGAAGGATATTGTATGTGGCGGGAACGGTGGTGTCGCGCGCGGTGAGGGTGGAAGATTTCGCGCCGGTGGCGGTATAGATATCCTGGATCGGCGGCAGCGTGACGCTCGAATGGCGCGACACCCACCAGGCGCCATCCGGGGAAAACGTGGCATCCCAGGTTCCCTCCGCGCCACTGAGCCTGCGCATGGCGCCTCCGTCGAGTTTCAGCGAGTAGACGTGGCGCTCGAGGGGGCTCTTCTCCGTGGCTGTGAAGAATACCGTTTGTTCCGAGGCACCGACGCCGAGGACGCTGCTCACTTCCCAATCTCCCTTGGTGAGTTGCCGTGCGTAGCGGTCTTTCAAGTAATAGATGTAGAGATGCCGGAAGCCGGTGTTTTCGCTCGTCCAGAGGAAGGCGTCGAGCGAGGGCAGGAAGGTGAAATCATCCGATAGATTCACCCAGTATTCGTCCTTCTCGGTGAGGATTGGTTCGGTTTCAAGGGTTTCCGCGTTGACGAAGAAGATGGTGAGTTCGTTCTGGATGCGGTTCAGCCGCTGCACGGCCAGATGCTTGCCGCCGGGCAGCCAGTTCACGCGGGCGATCAAGTGTTTGCGGGGATCGCCCAGATTGACAAACCGGGATTCCCCTCCGGAACGGTTAACGATCGCCAGCCTCACGCCGGGGTTTGGCTCCCCTGCCTTTGGATAACGTTCTGGCTCGGGCCGGGGAGGGTTCGCCAGATAGTCTGCCTGCGGGTAGGACGGAACCATCGCCATATCGAACTGCAAATAGGCGAGGCGCTCCGAATCGGGAGACCACCAATAGGCCGTGGGGATCTGCAACTCCTCGGGGTAGACCCAATCGAGGCGGCCGTTCATCATCTCTGGGGAGCCTCCAGAGGTGATGGCATGGAGCGTGCCGTTCTCCACATCCAGGCGATAAAGATCATAGTCCTTGCGAAAGCCAATGGTCTTGCAATCAGGCGAGAGCTTGGGGTCCGCTTCCTCGTAGAGGGTTTGCGTCAACTGGCGGATGGGCGTTCTCGCGCCGGGCGTGGTGTCCATCCAGAAGAGATCGCCCTTGACCTTCAGGAGCATGTGGCGGTTGTCGCCGCACCACTGCGCCGTTTGCTCTTTCACCCCGCGATTCTTCCATTCGAAGACAGCGGGCTCTGGCACGGGCGTGGCGGTCTGGCAGAGTTGAGTGCAATCGGGGAGATCGCGTGTTTGCCGGGATTCGACGTCGTAATAGTAGGCTCTGCCGTCGCGCTCGAAGCGGAAGCCTTTCGAATCCGGCCGCCATTCGATTCCCGCGGCGAGTGGAGGGGCGGTATCCCGGCGGAGATCGTCGATACCGATTGATCGCTTCTGCGCGAAAGCGGCCGTGTGCAAGAGTACTGCCGCGAGCGCTGCCGCCACGAAAGGTGAATTTCGCATTTCCCCATTCTAAGCGGGCGGAGAACCGAAACCGTGGATGGAGAGTGACGGCGAACCCTGTTGATTCACGAGTGTGAAATTTCGCGGCAGTGTTCCGGACACGACGGCCGCATGGAAGACGGTAGATGAGAACGAAGACGCAACGAGGTTGGACACGGCTACACAAACACACAGGGTTAGGAGATGGCGGCTTCGGTGGAGTTCTGGAAGGGTCATGAGAGTGTCCTATACGTTCTAACGGGCGTGCGCGGGGATCGACTCATGAAATCACGGATACAGGCTGTAACGTTGCGATCTAGAATGACTTACGCGCTGGATCGCCCTGGGAAAATTCAGCGATTCCTGCGTGAACAAACAAGGGGTAAATCATGAAGAAACACTTATCGATTTTGGGCCTCGGCCTTCTGCTGGGCACCATGCTGCTTTCGGCGACGCCGATGAAGTTCTATACCGTATTCCAACCGGAGGGCGGTGGGGGGAGAACGGGGAGCGGCACTGGCTATTTCGAATTCGATCCCGACGCCAACACGCTGCTGATCGATGTGAACTTTAGCGGGCTGAGCGGCAATACGAACGTGGCGCACATCCACTGCTGCGTCTCGGTGGCGGGGTCTGGCAATGCGGGTGTCGCGGTAACCCCGACGACGTTGCCGGGGTTCCCCATTCAGGTCAGCAGCGGAGCGTATAACGTCACCCTCGATCTCTCTTCCGCCGCTACCTATACAGGGGGATTTCTGAGTGGCTCGAATCCCGCCGACCCAAGTGGAGCGGAAGCGCGATTGCTGCAAGGCATTCTGGATGGGAAAGCGTACTTCAACATCCACACGAATACGTTTCCCGGCGGGGAAATCCGCGGCTTCCTGGCGCCGGTTCCCGAGCCCGGTGTCTTCCTGCTGACGGGCTTAGGCCTTCTGGGTGTTGTCGCGTTGCGGCGTCGCCAGAGGCTTTAGCGATCAACCAGAGATCCTCAAGAAGCGGCCAATCATTCGCAAGAGAGGTGGAAGCTTCATCGCATGGGCAAGTCCCTGGGATGAAGCTTCCCTTCGAAGCCGCGCAGTCCGGCTGGCGGCGAGTGGAATGCTGCGCGATGAGGGAATCTCGGGAGCGAATCTTCCCCTTGCGGGTTAAGGCGGCGAGGGATCGGTTACCCTTAGGCTATGCCGATGGCTCCGCCTCCCAAAGAAGCGATTCGAGAAGAATACGAGCGTCTGAGGAATGCTTTTTATTCGCATCCCGCCGCAGCCTCCATTCCCGACATCCGCTTGTATCACTGGTATCACACCGTCGACCTTGGCAACGGTCTGGTGACGCCCGGACAGTATGATTACCGCGAGACAATCGGCGGGTTTCCGTTTCCCGGCGATATGCGGGGGTTGACGCTGCTGGAGGTCGGTTCCGCCACCGGCTTCTTCGCCTTTGAAGCGGAGAGGCGCGGCGCCAGCGTGACCTCGGTGGAGCTTCCGTCGTTCCATCAGTTGGACCGGTTCCCCGGCCAATCCCAAACGCGCCTCCTGCGCCGCCTGGCCCAGATGCGCACGCCGGATGCACCGCTTGATACGGATCCGCTGGTTGCGATGTCGAGCGGGCAAACCTACTTCTATCACCTCGACGGCCCCTTCCAGTTCTGTTATCGCCAATTGAACTCGAAGGTGGATCGCGTCTATTCCACGATCTACGACCTGAAGCAATCGGCGATTTCCGGCAAGACTTTCGACTATGTGCTGCTGGGGGATGTGCTGGTGCATCTGTTCAACCCCGTGGAAGCGCTAGCCGTGGCGGCATCGTTCACGCACGGGAAACTGATCGTTTCTCAACTGATGCCGCAAGTGGCTACCGAAGAGCCAATCCTGCACTACGTGGGGGGCGAAACGCTGGACGAGGACGACCTCTGCTGGTTTCTACCGAATCTGCCGTTCTTCCGGCAGTATTGCCTCAAGCTGGGCTTTCGTTCGGTGGAGGAAGCGGGGCGCAATGCCGGGTGCCTGCGGCCTTCGGGCTATGCGTTCGATCGAAGTATTCTGGTGGCGGCCCGGTAGCGAGAGGCGGATTCGCGATGCGCGGTGCGGCGACGCCGCTGTTACAATGAAAGCCTTGCGGCGGGGCAGTTGCACTGGGAAGCCACGCCGCTTCCAAGGAGGGGTTATGAAGGGCGATCCGAAGATCATCGAGCTATTGAACATCAGCCTGAAGCGGGAACTGACGGCCATCAACCAGTATTTTGTGCACGCGAAGATGTGCCAGAACTGGGGCTACACGAAACTTGCCGCTTTCATGCGCAAAGAGTCCATTGAGGAGATGAACCACGCCGACAAGCTGATTGAGCGCATCCTTTATCTTGAAGGCCAGCCGAACATGGTGGATATGTTCCCCATCCATGTTGGCGGCAATGTAAAGAGCCAGTTGGAAAGCGACTTTCAGCTTGAGAAGGAAGCTATCCCCTTTCTCAACGAGGCGATGGCCTATTGCTCCGAAGTGGGAGACAACGGTTCCCGCGAACTGTTCAAGGAAATTCTGCTCGAAGAAGAACATCATTACGACTGGCTGGAAGCTCAGTTCGGTCTGATGGAAGAAGTGGGCATGCAAAACTATCTCGCCAGTTGGATGGGCGCGGGCGAAGGCCCCACCGGCAACTGACCGGGAGCGATTGCCTGGGAGAATTCGAATGCCGGCCGGTGCGCCGTTTGGCGACTCCGGCCGGCGTGCCCCGGTTCCACGAGGCAGGGTCTGTCACCATGGCGATACCCTCACCGCAAGACGTTCCGCAACCGCGCGCCGTCGCGCCCGATGACGATCCTCCGCCCGGCGTCTTCGGCTCCTGGCGAAACGTGTATCTGTGCGTGGTGGCTTACCTCGCGCTGCTAATTGTCCTCATGTATGCGTTCCGGGTGGCCTTCGAGCGATGACCGGCCTTGATTGGATCGTCCTGGTCCTCACCTTAGGCGGCATCACCGTCTACGGCCTATACAAGAGCCGCAACGCCAACACCGTTGAGAATTATCTGCGCGCCGGCCGCCAGATGCCCTGGTATGCCATGGCCCTTTCGATCATGGCCACGCAGGCGAGCGCCATCACTTTCATTTCCACCACCGGCCAAGCGTACGTGGATGGCATGCGCTTCGTCCAGTTCTATTTTGGGTTGCCGCTCGCGATGGTGATTCTTTCGGCCACGGCGGTTCCCATCTTCCACCGCGCGAACGTCTACACCGCCTACGAGTATCTGGAACAACGCTTTGACGGCAAGACGCGCAGTCTCGTCAGCCTGCTGTTTCTTATCTCCCGCGGCCTTGGCGTGGGCGTGGCGCTATCCGCTCCAGCGATTGTGCTTTCCATCATCTTCGGCTGGAGCGATACCACAACCTCGCTGGTGGTGGGCGCCGTCGTCGTCTCCTACACCGCTATCGGCGGTGTGCAAGCCGTGACGTGGACGGACTTTCAGCAGATGCTCGTCATGTTCGCGGGCATCATCTTCGCTTTCTTTCTGGCGATCTGGCTAATGCCCGCCGACATCTCGTTCCTCGATGCGCTCTCACTCGCCGGAGCCGCGGGAAGGTTGAATGCCGTGACCATGTCCGCCGATTGGAATGACCGTTATACGCTCTGGAGCGGACTGCTCGGCGGCATGTTCCTCGCCCTTGCGTATTTCGGGACCGACCAGAGCCAGGTGCAGCGCTATTTGCAGGGGAAGAACATCGCGCATAGCCGCATCAGTCTGCTCTTTAACGCGGTGGTGAAGATCCCATTTCAGTTTCTGATCCTGATGGTTGGGGCGCTGGTATTCGTGTTCTTCATCTTTGAGAAGGCTCCGGTGCTATTTCAGCCGGAGGCCATGCAGGTAGTCACCGCTCCTGCGCAGGCAGCGCGCTTCGCGCCGATTGAGCGACGTTACGACGCAGCATATACAACGCGAAAACAGGCTGCGCGCGAACTGCTGGCCGCCGATGCCTCCGGCGATCATGCCGCCTCCCAGGCCAGCCTCACCCGCTTTCAGGAGGCCGTCAAGGACCTCACCGAAACGCGCCGTGACGCGGCCGCGCTCGCGGCGGAAGCCACAGGCGACGCCGGCCGCCTCAACGATACGAACTACATCTTTTTGCACTTCGTCACTAAGTACATGCCTGCGGGAATTGTGGGCTTGCTGATGGCCGCCATTCTCGCTGCTGCGATGTCCACAATCTCCGCCGAGGTGAATTCCCTCGCCACCGTGACGGTGATCGATATCTACCGCCGCATCAAAGTGGGCGGCAGTGACCGGCACTATCTCTGGGCGTCGCGAATCTTCACGCTCTTTTGGGGCGGGTATGCCGTGGTGGTGGCAAATTACGCCAAGACCTTGGGCTCTTTGATCGAGGTGGTGAACCGTGTGGGCTCGCTTTTCTATGGCGGGATGCTGGGGGTCTTCATCCTCGCGTTCTATATGCGGCGGATCGGCTCGAACGCCGCATTCTGGGGCGTGATTTTGGGCGAGGCAGCGATTTTCGCGTGCAACTATTTCACCACCATTAGTTACCTGTGGTTCAACGTGATTGGCTGCGTGGTGGTGGTGGCTACGGCCTGGCTGCTGCAAGGGCTGGATCGCAAACCCGCTCCGCGCGGCGCTTAGCCCAAGCGGCCGGAGCCCGCGAGTAAGCCTTCGGCTTGATTCACGCGAAAGCTCGCATCCGATTTCACAAATTCCGCGCGAATCATCGCGAAGGCAAGGCTCTTCCCGAGCGCCGGAGAGAACGCCGCGCTTTTCACCGCGCCCGCTTCCTTCTCCCCCACCATCACGGGCGTTTCCGGGAGGGGCGCTTCGGCGGTCTCCGTCACCACCCGCACCAGCAGCTTGTTGACATTGCCGCGGGAACGCACGCGCTCAATAATTTCCTGCCCGATGTAGCAACCCTTGTTCGGGGTGACCCGGCTCATGAGCTGCGCTTCGTGCACCAGGTTCTGGTCAGAGAAATCCACGCCGTGGCGCGGCCTTCCGTATTCGAGCCGCACGGCATCGGCGGTGGAGAGGTCGCAGGGAGCCGCGCCGGCGGCGCTGAGCTTCGCGAGCCATTCGTCTTTCGCGGCCGCGGCTGCGTAGATGCGGTAGCCGGGACCTCCCGAATAACTGCATTTCGCCAGTAGGGCCTCATCCCAAGCGGTGAACGCATGTTCCTGTTCCGGCAGCGCCGCGCCCATCCCTTCGAGCAGCGCGGCCGCGCGCGGGCCTTCCACGCCAAACACGCAATACGCGCCGCTCTCGTCCTCGAGTTCCACGTCGTCCATGATAATGAAGCGGTCCAGGTGTTCGAGCAGCAGTTCGCGCGTGCCGGGCTCGGTGTCTACGAACAGATCCTCCTCGCGCGAGAGCACGAGCGCTTCGGCGAGAATACGGCCCTTGTCGCTGAGGAAAAGCGCGAGGATACCCGATCCTACAGCTAACCCTTGAATGCCGGCGGTGGTCATGGCGTGCAAGAACCGCGCGCGGTCATCGCCTTTCACCAAAATCAGACCGCGGCCTTCCAGGTCGATGACTGCGCATTCGTCGCGCAAAGCATTATAAGCGTCAAGTTTCATCACGGACCCCAAATACCCCTTGGCGTAACCTCGCGAACGGCGATGGAACGCCGCAATTCCTCTTCAATTGTACAATCAGGGGGATGTTCCATCGTGTGTTTACCCTCGGCCAACTGCAATGCAACGCCTCCCTACTGGGTGACGAAGACACGCGGGAAGCCCTGGTGATTGACCCCGGCGAACACCCGTCGGCTCTCATCGATGCGATCCGCCAGGGGGGATGGCGGGTGACGGAGATTCTCTTCACCCACGCGCATATTGACCATGTTGCCGGAGCGCTCGAAGTGCAGGAATTCACCGGCGCGCCCGTGGCGATGCACCCTGCGGATCTCGGCCTCTACGAAAGCCTCGCGGAGCAGGCCGCGTGGATCGGCATGCCGGCCCCGCCGCGCGTGGAGATCTCGCATTGGCTCGAAGAGGGCGAGGAGATCCGGTGCGGAGCGCTGCGCCTGCAAGTGCTATTCACACCCGGCCACGCGCCCGGCCATGTGAGTTTCTATCTCGCGGAGCAGGCGATGATCCTCTCGGCCGATGTGCTCTTTCGAGGGAGCATCGGCCGGACAGACCTACCGGGCGGCAACCATCAACAGTTGCTCGATAGTATCCGCGCGCAGCTTCTTACGCTTCCCGACGAAACGCGCGTAATCGCCGGGCACGGCCCTTCCACGACGATCGGCCTGGAGCGGCGCACGAACCCGTTCCTGCTCGATTCGTCCATCTAGCGGGTCATCCCGCCCAGCTCGGCATCACGCCCGGCGCGGCCGCTGAGATCCACCTCATCGGCATATCCGGTGAGTTCGAGATAGCCCACGCCGCTGATCGGTTTGCCGTTATGCGTCCCGGTGAAGCGCATGGCGCCTTCCCAATAGCTGGGGCCGATCTTGCGTTCACTGCGCAACTCCTGCGCTTCCATGCGGGGCTGCGCCGCGAGCTTCAGCCCGAGCCGGGGGATCTCGATCTCCCACGCCACCGGATACACTGCTCCGGTCTCCGGGCTCTTCCACGTGGCGGTGGCTCGGAAAGAGACATCCTCGAGCCGCAAGCGCGTGGAATCTCCGTTCCGTGCGACGAAGGTTCCGCCGGAGAAAGCATCCACGCTGCCGTCGCGCCGCCGCAAGCGATAGACCATCAGTTCCGTGTCATTGCTTAGCTGGATGGAAAACCAATCCCAGCCGGTCTGTTCGCTGCTCATCGAGTGGGTGAAGAATTCGTGGTCCATCCAGGAACTGCCGCTCACGGGGAAGCGCTTGCCATCCAGCACAATCTCGCCGGTCGTTCGCAAGCGAGTGAGCGAGATGTAATGCGAGGCCTTGCCGGCGCCCTCCGCCTTCTGGTGAACGCCGTTCTCTCCGTGCAGCACGGGCGCCTTCTCGCTCACGAGATTGAGGTGCAAGGTGAAATCCGGATGCACCGCCTGCAACTCCCATTCGCGCTCCCCCACCAAACGCGCGATCCAGTTGCCGTTCCAGATGCGCTGCGTTTCGCGGTCCGCCCCGGCCAGGCCCGGCCCCGCCCGGTTCAGCCGTTCGAGATGGCGAAAGCGCCGGCCGCCGATATCGGTGAGCGCCAGGTGCGCCAGATAGAGAACGCCGCTATCCCATGCGCCCGTTGACGGGCTTGGTTTCGCGTGGCGGCCCTGCCGGAAGAAGGTGAGTTCATAGCCGAAATCCCTTCCCTCGCCCGCGCTGACATTCCCGGTGAAATACCACCATTCCGTTCGATAGTCCGGGTGCGCGAAATGGTCGCGAGGAAACGAATAGCGGTAGCCGGGAAGAGCCAGTTTCCAATCCGCCGAATGGAGCCAGCCCGCCAGCAGGAGCAGGATGGCCGCGAGGGTACGGGCGCGTTTCATTCTTCGTGGATCACCTCAATGGGATTCAGCCGCGTGGCGGCCCGCGCGGGGAACCAGGCGGAGGCCAGCGTCGCCAGATAGATCAGCGCCAGCGCGGCGGCGAGCAGCCAGCCGGGCCAGTGGAACTGGAAGGTCCAGCCGAAGCTTTGGCGGTTGATGACGTAAATCAGAATGAACGCGAGAGCGAAGCCCAGCGCCAACCCGATGGCGTTAGAGATCAGCCCCAGGAAGGCCGCCTCGAAGTAAATGAGCGCGCGCACCTGCTCCTTGGAGGCGCCCAGGAAGCGCAGCAGGCTCAGTTCCCGGCGGCGGTCAATGACGAGCGCGACGAGAGCACCCGCCATGCCCATGACAGCCACGAGAATCGCCACGCCTTCGAGCGCCCAGGTGATGGCGAAGGTCTGGTCAAAAATGCGCATGGCATGTTCGCGCAGCGTGCGGTTGGCCGTGAGGAGCACCTGTTTTCCCACGAGGACCCGTTCCACCGCCCGCCTGCCTTCTTCCATCGGAATTCCGGGCTTCAGCGTGATCGAAATGTTGGTAAGCAGCGGCTGTGGGAAGCGTGTGCCAAACACGTGGCGATCCCCGTAGACCGCGCCGCGCTCGCTCGAATAGTCGCTGTAGACCCCCAGCACGGTGACGCGCATCGGGCCGCCCGGCAGGGGCAGGGAAAGGGGATCGCCCGCCTTGACAGCGTGCTTCTGAGAGAAGGGCTCGCTCACGATAACGAACGGGCCGGTGGGCAGCTTGCGCAGAATGGCCTCGCGATTCTGCCCCGGCAGCAATCGAAGCCGCCCCTGCGCCAGCATCAATTTCGATTCGCCGAAGCCGAAGGAAGCGGGCAGGCCATCCATTTGAATCGGCACGCTACGGAAGCGATCCACCGCAGCCACCTCCGGCAGTGCTTCAACTGCGTCCGCGATCCCGGCGTTTATCACGGGGAAAGCGCCAGGTGATCCGGGTGCGGCGGCGCGCAGATAGAGGTCGGCGGTCAACTGGTTATCCATCCAGACCAGCACGGTTTCGCGAAAGCTACCCACCATGATGCCGACGCTCGCCATCATGGCCACCGCCGTCGCCAGCGCTCCCACCAGCACGGAACTGCGGCGCAGAGACCCGGCTAAGCTGCGGGAAGCGAGCATCGCCTCCACGCCAAGCATGCTCCGGATATGGCGATGCGTGGCGCGGTTGAGAAATCGCACCAGCGCGGGCGCGAGCATCGCCGTGCCGGGAATCAGCAGGAGGGTGGCGAGATAGCCGAATAGGGGGCGCCCATTGACGGGCGGCAGCAGGCACAGCGCCGCGCCGAGCGCGATCAGCACCCCTCCGGCGATGGCATAACGTCCGGCGGAAATGCGGACGTCGTAGTCGCGCGCACCGCGCGCCATCGCCTCCACCGGAGCGATGGCGCCGGCCTCCCGAGCGGGGGCGAGCGCGGCTAGCAAAGAAACGGCCAAGCCCAGCGCGACGCTCACGGCAACGTGCCCCCAGCCGAGTGAGATGGGCGCCGGCGTGCTGCTGATGTAAAGTGCGTTCACGGTAGCCGCCAGCACGCCCACGGCAGCTTTCGCCATCGCCAGGCCAAGCAGCGCGCCGAGCGCGCCACCGGCGAGGCCGAACGCGGCGGCCTCCGCGAGAAACAATCCCTGCGCGGCTGCTCTCGTCAGCCCGAGCGCGCGCAGAACGCCGATCTCCGCGCGGCGGCGCACCACGGAAACGGAGATCGTGTTGTAGATCAGGAAGGCCCCCACCACCAGCGCGATGCCGCTCAGGATGCGCAGATTCCAGCGGAACGCGCCCAGCATTTTTCGGTTGGCATCCGTGTTCGCGCCGAAGTCACGGAGTTCCACGCCCGGCGGCAGCACGGCTACGATTGCTTCTCGCACGGCGCTCTCACCCTCACGAGAAACGAGCGAATCCGGCACGCTCACTTCGATGCGGTCGAGGAATCCCGTGCGCTGCGTGAGCCTCTGCGCCACGGGGAGATCCACCACGATTGCACGGTTTGGACCTTGCGCCTCGCCATCGCCCGCGAAGACGCCCGCAACGCGAAGGGTCTCCAAACGATCCTGCGCCACGATGAGCAGCGGATCTCCCGCCCGAAGGCCGAGGTCTTTGCCCACCCACGCCGCATTCGGCGCATCAAGCACCGGGAGCGAGGCATCTTCGCCGAGAACCATGCCGCGCTGCGCATGCGCGACGAGATCGATGCCGATGAGCGGAACGGCGAGGCCGCTCGTCTTCTCGCGCACATACTCCTCCACCCTGGCGTCAAAGCGCACGGGCAGTGGCAGGGCGGCCAACTTCCCCAAGAGCCTTTCATCCACGCCGCCCGCTCCGCCCGCACCCGCGATCTCGAACGTGGCCATGCCGGTGAGTGTTTCCATGGAGGAGTGGAAGGAACCCGCCGCGGCGCTTCCCGCGAGGTCAATCGCGATCACAACGGAGACGCCCAGGGTGATGGCGGCCAGCGTCAGGATGCTCCGCCCGCGTTCGCGCAGCAGCGGTCTTGCGATCACCCGGTGGAAGAGCTTCAGCATGTGCATGCCGTGCGGTGAACCTCTTCGATTGCGCCGTCGCGCAGATGGATGACGGTATCGGCGATGGCCGTGGATTCCGCGCTATGCGTGGCCATGAGGACGGTTGCGCCGTGTTCGCTCGAAGCCCGCCGCAGCAGATCGAGCACCATGTTTCCGGTGGCCGTATCCAAATTGCCGATGGGCTCGTCGGCCAGCAGCAGCTTGGGGTTATGCGCGAGGGCGCGGGCGATGGCGATTCGCTGCATCTGCCCGCCCGAGAGTTGATGCGGCATCCGCCCGGCGAACCCGGCCATCTCCACCCAGGCCAGCCGCTCCATCGCCTGCTCCCGTGCGTTCGGCGCGCCCGAAAGCAGCAGGGGCAGTTCCACGTTCTCCACCGAACTCAGCGTCGGCAGGAGTTGGAAGAACTGGAAGATGAAGCCGATCTTCGTGCGGCGCAGCCGGGTCAAACCCGCGTCGTCGAGGCCGCCGGTCAACTGCCCGTCAATCCACACTTCGCCGGAACTGGGGAAGTCCATCGCTCCGGCGAGGTTGAGCAGCGTTGTCTTGCCGCACCCGCTTCGCCCTACCACGGCCACGAACTCGCCTTCGCGGAACGCGCAGGTGAATCCGTTCAGCGCCACCGTTTCGCGTTCGCCCGCGGCCCCCTGGTAGCGTTTCGTTGCATCCACCATTTGCAATACGGCCATACAACCCCTCCCGCATCTCTCCCGGCGATGCGGCATCCCGTGCCTCACGCCCTTGCTGTAATACCAGGATGCGCCCGCCGCCCGCGCCTTGCCAAACGCAACGCTGCAACGACGCCCCGGGCAATTGGAGCCGCGCCAAGCGGAATCGTGCCAAACTGAAAGGTGCAAGCGCGGGAGACGTGCCCGCCCGCACTTACCTCATGTTGCTTCGAGTACTTCGTTCGGCCTGGGTCTGGGGCCTCACCGGATTGCTGGCCATCCCCCAGTTTCTGATAATGCTGGTGATTCGCGCCTTCGATCGCGACCCCTGCCGCCGCCGGACGGGCAAGTTCCTCCATGGCTGCGGCGCGCTGATTACGCGCTTCGTTCCCGGCTGGCGGGTTTCGATCGAGGGCTGCGATCCCGCGACGCTCAAGGGCCCGTTCATTGTTGTTGCGAATCACCAAAGCCACACGGACATCCCCGTGATTTGCCGCCTCCCCTTCGATTTTAAGTGGGTCGCCAAGAAGGAACTGTTTTCCGTCCCGGTGGCGGGCTGGATGTTTTCGCTTTCCGGCGAAATCGCGGTGGATCGCAAGGATTCCCGCGCCGGCGCGAAGGCGCTCATCCAGACGGTGAAGTATATCGAGAACGGCTTTTCCGTCGTGTTCTTCCCGGAGGGAACGCGCTCCGGCGGCGAACGGCTGCTGCGCTTTCAGGATGGACCTTTCCGCATCGCGCTGAAGAAGGGGATTCCCGTGCTGCCCGTGGTGGTGGAAGGTACCGGAAAACTGCTTCCGCGAGAGACGATGCTGTTCACCGGACACAAGCTCTTCCGAGTGCGCATGCTGCCGCCCGTCACGACAGATAGCGGGGAATGGGAGGATGCCGGGGCGTTGCGCGACGAGGTACACCGGCGCATGCAGTCCGCCCTTGACGCCATGCTGGCGAACGATGACGGGGTGGCGCGGAGAAGTTCGATCGGCCAATCGCTCACTACGGCCTAAACGAGCCGCGCCCGGCACTCGCCTCCCGAGGAGTCCGCGCATTCCATCTAACCATGCAAAGGCTCAAGAAATTCATTCCAGAGATTCGCCCGATGACGGCCCTCGCCGTGCCGGTCGTGATGGCCGAACTCGGGTGGATGGGGATGACCGTCGTGGACACGATGATGGTGGGCCGCCTGAGCGCGGAGGCGATCGGCGCTGTCAGCTTCGGGGCGCTCTTCGTGAACGTGTTCAGCTTCTTTTGCCTGGGCCTGCTGCTTGGTCTCGATACGCTCATCAGCCAGGCCTTCGGCGCACGCAATTTTGATCGCTGCAACCATTGCCTGGTTCAAGGAGTTTGGATTGCGCTTGGCGTGACGCCGCTCGTTACCCTGCTTGTATTCGCCACCATTCCGCTTGCGCGGGAATGGGGCGTGGAGCCGCGCTTGCTCGCCGACTCCATCGCGTACCTGAAGACGCTGGTCTGGAGCATCCTGCCGCTCTTGCTCTATGTGGTCTTTCGCCGTTACTTGCAGAGCATGAACCATGCCGGCGTGGTGATGTTCGCGCTGGTCTCCGCCAACCTCGTGAATGTGCTGGTGAACTGGCTACTGATTTTCGGTAATTGGGGATTCCCGGCAATGGGCGTGGAAGGGGCTGGATGGGCAACCTTCTTTTCCCGTGTGTACATGTTCGGCGTCTTGCTTCTGTTCGTGATTTACAAGGAACGCATCGAGCCCACGGGGTTGCTGCACGCGGCGCGCGGCATCGACGGCCCGCTCGTCCGCGCTCTGCTTGCGCTGGGCCTGCCGGTCGCGCTGCAACTCACCGCCGAATACGGCGTCTTCGCGATGGCTACCGCGCTCATCGCCCGCATCGATACGGTATCGCTCGCGGCGCACCAGATCGTGCTGAATGTGGCCAGCGTCTGCTTCATGGTGCCGCTTGGGGTGAGTTCCGCGGGAGCGGTACGGGTGGGGCAGGCCGTGGGCCGCAAGGATGCAGAGGGCGCCGCGATTTCCGGCTGGACAGCCATCGCCCTTGGCGCCGCATTCATGACGTGCTCGAGCATCACGCTCTTCGCCGCGCCCGAGTTCACCCTGCGGATCTTCACCACGGATCGCAGTATTTTCGCGATCGGCGTGCCGCTGCTCTTTCTCGCGGCTGCGTTTCAATTCTTCGACGGCGTTCAAGTGACGGCTGGTGGCGTCTTGCGTGGGATTGGCGATACGCGCACGCCCATGTTCGCGAATCTGATTGGGCATTGGCTGCTGGGCCTGCCGGTGGGGGCGTTGCTCTGTTTCGGCCTGGGCTGGCAGAGCTTCGGTATCTGGGCGGGCCTCTCGATCGGTTTGATCTTTGTTTCCCTGATTCTTCTGCATGCGTGGCGCAAGGCCACGCGCCGTATGGATTCGGTGATTGAAGCGGCTCTTCGACACTAGGCGCGCGAAGCCACTGGGCGCGCGAACGGCTACGCTGGCTTGTGGCGCTTCTTGATCATCTTCAGTTCGTTCTTTTCTCCCGGCACCACGTGGTATTTCACCTCGTCCATGATGCGCTGGATCAAGCCCATTCCGAGCCCTCCCGATGCGCGCTCCTTGATCAGCAGCCGCGGGTCCTTGCGTTCGATCATGTCGGGATCGAATCCTTTGCCTTGGTCGATCACATCGATGCGGATCTGCTCGTCGTCGATGGTGGCTCGCACGGTTACCTGTTTGCTCGCGTCGTGCCCGTAGGCGTGTTCAATCACGTTCGCGCTAGCCTCGTCCACGGCGACGGCCAGCAGGGCCGCTTCCTCGTCGCTGAGCGACACCCGTTTCGCGATCTCGTTCACGAACGACCGGATCATCGCCAGGTTCTCGTTCGACGACGGCACATGCAAGGTGAAGGATTGCTCGATGGATTCGGACATCGCTAATCGCCCTCCCCTTCCGCTGCGGGGCTCGCGTCAAAGCTGGCCACCGCATCCCCGGCGGCCGCGAAGATCTGAAAAATCTCGTCGAAGCCCAGAATGTCGAAAACCTGCCGCACCTTCGGGATCAGGCCGCCGATGCGGATATCGCCGCCATGCTCCCGCACCTCTTCAATGAAGCTCATAAAAACGCCCAGCCCCGCCGAGGATATGTAGGTCAGCTCGCCGCCATCGACCGCGATATCGTAAGAGCCGGCGGCAATTCTGGCATGCAGCGCGGCTTCGAATATGGGGGCCGTGTGGGCATCGAGAAAGCCCTTCAGGCGGAAGACTCGCACTTCTCCGATCTGCTCTTCCCGAATTTGAAACGATTCCGGCACGTGTGTTCTCCTCTTCGTCGCTCGTGTCTGTACTTTCGTAACTTCGTCTTCGCCGTGGCGGTCCGCTAATTGCCGGAACCCGCCGTATCCCAATCCGGCCGCATCCCGATTCGTTCATCCATGCTCGCATCCCTGGCCTTGAGCACAAGCATTGTGATGTCGTCGTGGACTTCCGCCCCCAACTGGAAGCGGAGGATCTCTTCCATCACCCGGTCTCTGATCTCGATGGCCGTGGATGCCCGCGCGGCTGCCACGACGTTCGCGAAACGCGCTTCCCCGAACTCTTCCCGCCGCGGATTCATCGCCTCCGTCACTCCATCCGAGTAGAGCACCGCCACATCGCCGGGCTGCATTCTTACCGTGGCTGCGGTGAGCTTCTGACGGAAAAAGGTGGAGGGCGTCAATCCGAGCCCCATGCCCTGCGATTCCACGAAGCGCGCCTCGCCGGACGCTTCGACAAGCAGCATCGGCAGGTGTCCCGCCCGCAATACTTCCACGTTTCTCGAAGCGGAGTCGATGGCCGCGAGAGACATGGTGACGAAGTACCGCCTCCGCATCACTTCGTACAATCGCTGGTTGAGAACCGTGGCAATTTCCATCAGGTCTCCGCGATCGAGCCGCAGCGCATTCAGCAGCCCCTTGGTGAGCGTCATATAGAGCGCCGCCGAAACGCCTTTTCCGGAGACGTCGGCCACGCAGCAGGTCCAGCGGCCGTCGTGCAGGCGCAGGTAATCGTAGAGATCGCCGCCCACGTGCAGCGCGGGTTTGCAGATCGCCGAGATTTCGAAACCCTCCACATACGGCGGCTGGCTCGGGAGTATCCGCTCCTGCGCCTGCTGCGCCAGCGCGAAATCGCCGAGCATTTGCTCGCGCTGCGAGAGCACCGCGCGCTGCCGCTCGCGTTCAAACAACGCCAGTTCCTCATCGGAAAGCTGCTGTTCTTCTTCCCGCGCCGGGTTCCGCATATCCAGCACGAAGGCGATCGCCACCACCAAGGATGCCGCGGTGAGAAACGCGATGCCCCAAGTCTGCATCGTCACGTCGCCCAAGACCGTCAGAAAAAGCGCCCGGCTGAGCGGAATCGCCAGGATGCCGCCCAGCACGGATGCCAGAACCCCAAAGCGCACATAGACGTAAACCATCAGCGCGCCGGAGCACATCGCAGCCAACGCCACCGCATGCCATGGGAAATCCGCCACCCGGAACGTGCCTGCCGCTGCCGCTCCAAGCAGCACGGCGAGGATGCCGCGCAGGAGCCGTGACTTCACGTAGACTTTCAAGACCGGGAAGCAGAACGTGAATACGAACAGCACCGCAAGGGAGCTTTGGGAGGCCAGGCTGCCTCCGAAGGGAATGTTCAACCCCAGGGTCTGGCGCGTCGCGCTATCGAACAGAACACCGGATATCCAGCTCAACGCAAGATACGGGGCGGACACCCATATCGCGGCCACCAGACCCGCGGTCCACATCGCCCGCGCCACGGATGCTTTCGCCCAATCCAGCTTCAGGAAGTCTTCGACGCCAAGCCAGCGCCGAAAATCCGATGCATCGCGGGCGGAGCGGCCGGCGGAAATCACTACCGTTGCGATTGCGCCGCTGAGCAGGTGGATCATCAGAAAATTGAACGCCCGCGCCGGATGCGAGTACCAGTCCGGGGGCAGAGCGCGCAATCCAGCCCCAGTCAGGAAGCCGGCCAGGAGAAAAACTCCCACCACGATGGCCGTTCTCAGAACAAAGCTCCAGGGTAGCCGCCCGCGAAACAGATTCAGCACGGTCAACACGAACGCCCAAACGAAGCCCGAAAGGCCGATTGCGACGGCGGCGATGGCGCCGTAGGTCACGGTGTTCTCGTAGCTGCTCGTTTGGGCGCGCAAGTTTTCCAGGATCTGCGGCGCCAGATCAAAGCGCCGCACGGCGCCGTCGCGCACGTGAATCGTAAGCTTCCAGGCGACCATTGCCGCGGGCCCCGGCTTGCTCGTCCACTCAAATACGATGTCCCGCCCATCCACAACGGCGTCCGCGGTGAGTTGAAAGCCTAGATCCGCGGTGAGGGTCGCGATCGCGAAGCGCCACTGAGATCGAAATGCATCGAATGCGATGGCGCGCGCTTCCTCCACTTCCCGCGCATCCGGTTCCCAAGCGTTCACGGGCGCCTGCGCCTCATCGCGCAACCCGAGGAAGAATCGAAGCGGCGTGCCTCTTGAATCGAGAGTCACCCGGCACATCTGCCGGTCCGGACCGTCGAAGGTGAAGGTGACTGCGTAGGGGCTGCGCAAGAGCCACTCCGGGCTGACCAGGTTACGTTCCGTGGCGAGGCGCAGGGCGCTATCCCGCTCACTCGTGGTAGATGCGGCCCATCCCTCGACGCCGGCGCCGAAATCCGCCGCCACTCTTCGAGCCGTTGACTCATAGAACGATTCCGACGGGATCGGCCCATAGCGGGCGAGCGGCTCCAGCAGATCCGCGCGCGAAACCACATAGCTCAAGCCGGCGGCGGCCAGGGCGAAGAGGAGCAGCCATTCGATCTTCTTCACGCCGCGCGCTCCATGGAACCGGATTCCGTGCTTACGGTATGCACCACCATGAGGGTGCGGTCCTGCTCACCGATCGGAGTCTGCCAGCCGGCTCTGCCTCCCATTGCCGCATGCGCCAGTTCAAGCAGGGTGGCGCCGGCATCGCTTTTCACGAGGTGCTTCCACTCCTTGCGGAGCCACTCGCGGAAATCACCAATGCCCGCCCGCACGAGGCTTCTTTCAAAACCGGAACTAAAGAGAAGGATGGAGGCGCCCTCCGGCAGACGGATCAGCCCGTGTCTCAACATCAGGCGGCGTTCGCCCATCCGCCGCATGCTGCCCATCTCCGCCGTTGAACCCTCCCTCACCGATACGCCGCCCTCCTCGGCCGGTTTGATCGAGATCAGCCCCGGGAAATTCTCGGTACGCGAATACGCCGCCGTGTTCTGCTCTCCATCGAGAATCACGAAGCACAGGTCCGGAAACGCATCCCCCTCCTGCAGGAGCGTGGAGAGGTTCTCCAACAGGTCCGCCAGCAACTCCCGCGCGGACCGGGCGGAGTTCACGCGCTCGAGCAGAAACCCCTTCGTGTAGGCGATCACCATCGCATCCAGCAATCCGCGCCCGGCGCCGCTGATCATCAGGACGCCGAGCGAGCGCTGCCCCAGTGGGAAGCAATCGTAATAATCTCCGCTCACCGTCCGGGCGGGCCGGCAGACCGCCGCCAACGAAAATCCTTCCACTTGCGGCAATGCCGTGAGCGTGAGTTGGGCTTGCGCCACCGCCGCCACGGAGAGCTGCGCGCTCAAGCTCTGTCGTTCAGCCAATGCCCGAGCGTAAGAAGGGCGCACCTCTTCGTCGGTGTATTCCCTTCCGTAGCGCAGCAGAACCAGGCTAGCCACAAGCGTGGTCAGTGCCACCGCGTGTATGAAATTCACCGTGGTCTCCGGGATGGTCGTGAGCATCTGCACATCGGTCAGCGCCACCAAATACCCCGCCAGAACGCGGCACATGAATGCCGTCATCACGTCGAAATAGCGCACCAGGGCCAGCATGAAAAAGGCTTCGGTCCCAAGCGTCAGGGCTGCGCCGGGAAGCGTGACGAACCCGCCGTGAAGCAGAAAGAGATTCACCAGCATGATCGCGAGCAGGAATACCCATGCCGCGTCTCGCAAGCGCCGCATGCGGCCGACAATGCTCAGCGGGATCAGCAGCCCGAAAAGCAGCATGAATCCGACACTCAACGGGAGCAGCAGAAATACCATTCCCGCCGGTGATTGCGCGTGCGCGATCCGGTAGACGAACAGTAGCGAAGCTGGTTCTTCGAGCCCCCCTTCGAAGGCAAGATTCGTCACCACTTGCAGAAAGAAGAGCCATGCGGCCGCCACGAAGCCAATCACGAACGTTCTGGCGACCGTGCGGGAGAATACCCGGCCCGTCAGCAGCGCATCGAACGAAGTCATCGATCCTTTGAACAGCTCCCGAACATCTCCTTCGCAAGAGGAGTAGCTTACCCCGGCCAGCAAGGCGGCCGCGACGAGGAACAGGATCACAAACGCGGATGCAGCCTGCGGCGCCCGCTCCCCAACGCTGTGGCCGAAGACGATCCCCTGGTCTCCCGTAAGGTAAATCAACCCCGCGATTGCCAACAGGTAGAGCGCCACCACCACGGCTCGCTTGTGGGAAATCTCCTTGTCGATGGAGCGCTGAATGTAGCGGATGAGCATATAGACGATCAAGGCAACGATATAGAGCGGCGCGAAGCCGGCAAGCGTCCGGTAGAGCGTCGCAACCAGTCCCTCGCGTTCCAGGAAGGCCTCAGCCACATCGGCTTGAATGGATTGCGAGAAGACGGCATCGCCTGCAACGCCGAAGCGCAGCTTGAAGGAAAGCTCGGGAAGCTCAAGATGGACGGCCGTCCATTCCACGCGGTAAAACCGCCGGCCCTGGGCGTCGGTCTGCTCATAGACGCGGGCCTCTGAAATTTGGTAATCCGCGGGAGAGATTGCCCGGTCCATCTGCGCGCGCGCGCCGGCCACCGCGGCTTGCCGGTCTCCCAACCGCTCTCCGTACTCATCCAGCAGGGATGGGAACCGGTAGCCCGTCACCTTCCCGTGCGGAGAAATGGTTACCTCCGCCGTCTCCTCCCCCTCGTCTTCGGTCTGAACGCGAATACTGGCCGGGGAGGCCGGGAAGCTTTGGATAGGGGGGACGAATTTTCCCACTCCCAAGCTGCGATGCACATAGTCCAGAAATGGCCGGTTCTCCTCGAATTGCAGTTTCCAGCCGCCCGCGACCGTCGCCATTCCCCGTTGGGCCAGGAAGTCCCGCGCAATGGCGATACATCGCGCGCGGCTTGTTTCGATGGAGAATTCCCGGATCTGGTAAAGATCGAGCTTCCAGCGGATGCCGAGCGCCAGAATCAACGGCGTCAACATCAGCAAGCCCAGCAGGGCCGACCGGCCGGCCCAATGGCGCCAGACTGCATTCAGGGTTTCCCGCGGAAGCTCCATACTCGCTTGATGTCCCGGCCCGGCTCGCCGCCATGCGAAGCGCGTGCCGCCTCTACGGCTTGCGTTTCAGCACCATGAGCGTGATGTCGTCATGTTGTGGCGCGTCCCCCACATGATACTCGATGGCCTGAAAAATTCCTTCGAGAATCGTCTCGGCGCTTTCTTCGCGAAGACGCTTCATCACCTCGCCAAGCCGCTCCACGCCGAACTCCTCGTCATGGAGGTTCAACGCCTCCGAAACGCCATCGGTGTAGATGGCCAGCGTATCTCCCGGCAGCAGTTCCACGGCGGCTTGCTTCTGTGTGGGGTAGGGCATCATGCCCAACGCCAGGCCGGGCGCATCGAGGCGTTCCATCCCGCCGCTCTCGCGCTGCAGAAGCGGATTATTGTGGCCGCAATTGACGAAATCCGCCCGGCCGGTTTCCGGATCGAGCAGCAGGAGAAATGCGGTCGCGAAGCGATTGGACGGAGTGTTCGCATGCAGCAGTTGGTTGGCTTCCCGCGCTACCGCCTCGAGTGTCGGCTCATGATCCAGCAAGGCGCGCAGCGTGGCCTGAATGTTACTCATCAGGATGGCGGAGCCCATTCCCTTGCCGGCCACGTCCGCCACCAGATAAAGGATGCGCCGGGAAGATTCTCGCCTCAAGCGCATCCCGTCGAAGTAATCGCCCCCCACCTGCCGCGCCTGCCGGTTACGGGCCGCCACTTCCCATCCGGCTTCCACCGGCATCGCTTTCGGGAACAAGTCCTTTTGGATGCTCGCGGCCAGCTCGAGTTCCTTCTCGATCTCGCGCGCGACAAGCGCTTCCTTGAGGAACCATGCATTTTCGAGCGAACCCGCCGCCCGGCTGGCCATGGTGAGGCCAAACTCGAGATCCTCGCGCTTGTAACGCTTCTTGTTCAAGCGGAGCCCGCACAAGATCAGCCCGATCATGCGCTCACTCGAGCGGAGCGGGATCAACATGGAACCGGGAGGAATCCCGAGCCCGCGCAACCATTCCAGTTCGTCGCCCGCGCCCAGCAGCGTAGCTTCGCTCAAGTCCCGATAACGGCCTGAGAGCGCTTCCATTTGCGCGAAGGTGAATCCGCGCGCGCGGAAGACGTGGTCCTGGCCTTCGCGCCAGGCGTGCACGGCGTAGCGAGAGATCGCCCAGCGGCCGGCGAACGTGAGCGCCAGCATTTGAACCACTTCCTCGGCATCGAGGGTGGAAGTGAGGCCGCGCCCGAAATCGAGCAGCGCG
This sequence comes from Bryobacterales bacterium, assembly GCA_020847315.1. Taxonomy (GTDB): domain Bacteria; phylum Acidobacteriota; class Terriglobia; order Bryobacterales; family Bryobacteraceae; genus JACTMJ01. The sequence continues at coordinate 32,072 of JADLCF010000299.1, forward strand.
CGCAACTCCTGAAGCCGCTGGTTCATCCGCTCGTTCAGCCGCTTCGATTCCTCATGCGCCATGGCGTTCGCGATCGCCGTCGCCCCGAACCCCAGCAGAATCCGTAATCCGGGCAATTCATTGAGTTCAAAATTCGGCGCGGCGACCGGACCCAGCGCGATAAGGCCGGTCCTCTCACTGTTCGTTCCGATCGGCAGGATGGTTGCGAGACCTTGTTCGCGGAGAGAGATTTCCGTCACCCGGGTCCCGGTCTTCAATTCCGTCGCACCGCGCGCAACCAACACTTCGAGGTGGCCCGAGGGCGCGCGCGTGGCGGCGATTCCCTTCGTGGAACGCGCGCGCGCCATGGCGACCCGCAACAGATGTTGCAGGATCTCCTGCGCGGAGAGGGTGGCATTCAGCAATTCCACACTCTCGAGCAGATCTTCGAGTTGCAGCTTATCGAGCGTGGGATTCGCGGACATCGATCGTTTCCAAAGCGCGCACTGCCGCCGTTGCCCCTGAATCTTCCATTTTCGCCGATTCCCGCATCGGTCCGGCGCGCATCCCGCGAAGCCTGACCACCGGTTCAGCGAAGATAGAATCTGTGATCTGGGTTTTCTGGGCGGTCCTCATTCCGTTTGCGCTATTGATCGCGCTCCTTGTATTGGGCCTTCTCTATCAAGCCGCCGGCGAATGGGTGGATCGCCGCCGATTTCCCGCGCCCGGCCGCCGGGTGAACGTAGACGGGCAATGGCTCCACTATATCGAAGCCGGGCCCGTTCCCTCGGGTGAGGATGAGCGCCGCGCCGGGCCGGTTCCCACCGTCCTTCTGGAAGCGGGAATCAGCGCGAGCAGCATCACATGGTCTTCGGTGATGCCGCGGCTTTCCCGCCACGCCCGGGTGATCGCCTATGATCGCGGCGGCCTTGCGTGGAGCGGCCCGGCCCACGATGCCCGGCTCGCCGATCGCCTGGTGGTGGAATTGGAAGGCTTGCTCGAAGCCGCCCAAGTGCGCGGGCCTCTTATTCTGGTGGGCCATTCCTTCGGAGGCTTGCTCTGCCTGATGTATGCGGCGAAGCATCGCGAGCGGGTCTCCGGCATCGTGCTGGTGGACCCGGTAACGCGCTGTGAGTGGATCCCCCTGCGGCCGAATCAGGCCGCGCGACTCCATTACGGAGTTCGCATGGCGCTCCGTGGAGCGCTTCTCGCGAAGTTGGGCATCGTGCGCCTGGCCCTCAGCCTGCTTGTCAACGGCGCGCGCATGTTCCCTCAGGCGATCTCGAAAGCGGCCAGCGGTGGCGCCAACCGGGCGATCGAACGCTGGATCGGTGAAGTGAGGAAACTGCCGAGGGAATCCTGGCCGGCCATCCGCGCCCATTGGAGTACTCCGAAGACCTTCTTTTCGATGGCATCGCATCTCAAGAACCTGCCGGAGAGCGTCACCCAGTATGATGCGGAGAATTTCCCGGTACACGTGCCGCTCACTGTGCTGAGCGCGGAATCCGCGAGCCCTTACGCGGTGGCGGAACATCATGCGGACGCCAAGCGGTCCTTGATCGGGCGGCACCGGGTCGTGCCGGAGAGTGGCCATTGGATCCACCTTGATCAGCCGGAAGCCGTCATCGAATCCGTCCTCCGCCTCATTGATTTTGTCGAATCCCTCCGCCGTTCGGGTTGATCGGTTTGCTGCGGCAGCAGGGAAGCCGTTACCGCGCGGCCACCTTTCCACCGTACACTGGAGACGATGGGATACGAATACATCGGAATCATCGTGGTGATTCTTCTACTCCTGGTATTTCGCTTTAAGGGCGGTGGCTGAGCGCCCCGCCGGCCCGACGGTTCGCCGGGCGCATGCGGATTGAAACCTGGAAAGAAGGATTGACGCTTCCGGTTGCGCCGGTCCACCGGCCGGAAACCGGGCCCACGGCCGCACTGGGTTCCCCTCGGGAGACATCGGCGGCGATTGTGGAGTCTGGCATGCCTCTCGCCTTCCGATTCCTGGCACAATCGCCGCCTCTTCGCCGTAAGATAGAGGCAGGATATGGAACCGGCGCTCTACCGCTTAGCATCCCGCATCCTCGTGGTGGATGACGAGCGGCATATTGCGCGCTTTCTCCAGTTCCTCCTCAAGAAGGAGGGTTACCAGACGGCTCTCGCCTTCGATGGTGAGACCGCGATCGAGATGAACCGGTCTTTCAAGCCGGACGCGATTCTGCTAGATTTGGTTCTGCCCGGTATTTCCGGTCTTGACGTTCTCAAAACGATTCACGCTTCAGTGACGGAAGATTCTCCCCACCCCGTGATCCTGCTGCTTACCGGGCTGAATTTGCAGGATATTCCCGCCGATATCATGGAATTCGGCGTAGCGGCTCACTGCGCGAAACCCGTCGCGCCTTCCACCCTGCTGCGGCACCTGCAGCGTCACGGGCTTTTCGGATACGCCTCCACCCGGATGGTGCAACCGGGCATCGCATCGGTGGGGAGCGGCCAGTAACTCCGGATGGACCCCGCCAACGAGTTTCTCCCCTATGCCGCGGGCGACGCGGTCTTCGCGTTGGAGCCGCGCGTTCGCAAGGCACTGAGCGGACGCCCCGCCGAATTCGCCCGCGCCGCCGGGGCCGCGCTTGCGTGGGAGTACTCCGGGAACCTCACCTGGATCGTCGAACAACCCGATGCGTCTTTCACCATCGTGAACGGGAAATTTGTCCCCCGCGGCATCCCGGAAAGCGCCGGCGAGGAGGAGGAACCCTCCCAGCCGGTGGAAGCCGAATCTGAGCGAGGCGCCTGCCGCCACTATCGCCGCATCCCCGCTACCTTGCAGAACCTGTTGGTAGGGCACATCCATCTTTGCTCGCCGAATCGCGCCTTGGCGTCCGGCCTCAACAGCCTGCTCGGCTGCACCCTGGAACTCGTGGATAAGGAACGCCAGGAGGAAGCGCTACTTGAGGAATTGAGCGCCAGTTGGGAGAGCCTGGACGCGCTTTTCGAATGGACCGTCGACATGCGCAACCTGCCGGATCGGCAGGACCTCCTCAACCGGATCGTTGAGCGCGCCGTGGCTGTGCGCGCCGGGGCCAATGCCATTCTCTGGATTGAAGACAATGGCGCGCTGATCCCCACTGCCTGGGTTGCGCCGGCCGTCCCTCAGCCCCGGCCTCTGCAAACCGGTATCGTCGGGCGCGCTCTCGATCAGAGGAGCAGCCTGATCCTCCGGCGCGCCGGGCACCTCTCGCATATCCTCGATGACGAACCGGAACTCCGCGCGGCGGCCTCCGTGGTGGTCGTGCCGATTTCCACGCAAAGCCAATTGCACGGGGCGCTCGAAGTCTGGACGGACGATTGCGTGGAAGATTTTGAGTCCCCCCATCTCCGGCTGCTGGAAACGCTTGCCATGCAGGCCGCCTTGGTGGTGGAGAATGATCGGCTCTACTCCGTGCAGTTGGAATCGGAGCGCTTGCGCCAGGAAGTGGATATCGGCTCCCGCATTCAACAATCCCTGTTGTTTTCGCGAGTGCCGGATCGAATCGAAGGCGCCACGATCGCCGCCCTTACGCTGCCTTCCAAGACGATTGACGGCGATTTTTATGAAGTCGTCGACTACAACCCATCCTGCTTCGATGTCGTGGTGGGCGATGTGATGGGCAAAGGCGTGCCGGCTGCGATTCTGGCGGCCGCGGGGAAGAGCGGGCTCTTCCGCTCCCTCTGCCAGCTCATGGTGGACACCGGCCGGCGGGAGATTCCACAGGTGGATGCCATCGTCACCAGCCTGAACGCCGCGGTTGCCCGCCAGATGATCAGCGTCGATAGCTTCGCCAGCCTGAGCTATGCCCGGTTCGATCTCGTTCAGAATCTGGTAACGTTCGTGGATGCGGGCCATACGAAGACCTTTCATCTCCGCATCAGGGATCAGCAGACCTTTATTTTGCAGGGAGACAACCTGCCTCTGGGCGTTCTCCAGGAGGAAGTCTATCAGCAGGTTGCGCACCGTTTCGAACCCGGCGATCTCTTCGTGTTCTACTCGGATGGCGTCACCGAAGCCCGCAGCCCTTCCGGGGAATTCTTCGGGGAGTACCGGCTCTACGAGTGTGTCCGCGAGTTCGCGAATCTGCCCGTGGAAGGGCTGATCGAAGAAATCCGGGCCGCCGTGATCGCATTCAGCCAGAGGGAGATTTTTGAGGACGATCTCACCTGCGTGGTGGTCCGCATCAATCCCAGGCCGCCCGCCAGCGCGGAGACGCGGGAGAGCCGCGTATTTTCGAGCGATCTCAAGGAACTCTACCGGATTCGGCAGTGGGTGAACGACCTCTGGCTGCGCTGGGCGCCAAGATCGCATGCGGAAGATGCGCTCTATCAGCTCATCCTTGCCGTGAATGAAGTTGCAAGCAACGTCATGCGGCACGCCTATGGGAACGATCCTTCGCAGCGGCTGCGCATCACCGCATGGGTGGAAGACGGGAAATTCTGTCTGGAATTGGCGCACACGGGAATTCCGTTTGATCCGGCCTCAAGCAAGCCCCCCAGCTTCGATGGGACGCGGGACGGGGGCTTCGGCGTATTCATCATCGCGAAATCTGTCGATAAGATTGTGTACACGCGGAACGACGGAGACTGGCACACGATTAGAATAGTGAAGAGCTTTGGCCACGGGCCGGATCCGGCGCCCGTAGGCTAAACGCCCTTGTGGCGGCCGAAACAGGAAAAGGAAAAACAATATGGCATTGGTTACCACGAATCTGGATGGCGTTATCGTCGTGGAGATCCCGGGCCCCAGCCTGGATGCGAGCAACGCGAAGGACTTCAAGAACGAAGTGAGTCCTTTCTTGGCGAACGAGGCCAAGGTGATCTTCGATATGCAGCATCTCGGGTTTGTCGATTCGAGCGGCCTCGGGTCTATCCTTTCCTGTTTGCGTCAACTCAACGCATCCGGTGGCGATCTCAAACTCTGCGGCATGACCAAGCCGGTCCGCGCCCTATTCGAATTGGTGCGCATGCACCGCATCTTCGATATTTACGATACCCGCGAGCAGGCGCTTGCGGCGTTCTCTTCATAGAAACCCGCATGCTGCCACAGAAGTGTGCGCGGTGGCGACTCCCCGAATTGGCCCCGCTTATCCGTGCGGATTCCGTGTCCCATTCGCGGCTTCGGTGATTGTTTTCGGAAGAATACGGGCGGCGACACCGCCCGCATTCTCAAACTATCACTGCCTTGCGGAACGTTACTCGTCACCATTGATACAGCGCGGCAATTGCCGGATCGACGCCATTTGATAGAATCGAGACCAGCCACGCGGGCCGCCTGGGATGGCGGGCCGCATCTATCCCTTGAAGAGCGACAGGAATCATGGAAGAGATTGCAGTATTTCCACCCAGTGCCGATTTTGCTTCGCGCGCCAACATCTCCGGCTATGCCGCCTATGAAGAGATCTATCGCCAGGCCGCCGACGACCCCGAAACGTTCTGGGGCGATCTTGCCGGGCGCGAACTCGCTTGGTTCGAGAAATTTCGCAATGTCCTCGAATGGCAGCCCCCGTTCGCGAAATGGTTCACGGGAGGGAAGCTGAACGCCAGCTACAATTGCCTTGATCGCCATATCGAGGCAGGGCATGGGGACCGCGTGGCGTTTCATTTTGTCGGCGAACCCGGCGATGCCAAGGCCATCACGTACCGCGACCTTCACCGCATGGTTTGCCGCATGACGAATGCCATGAAGCGCGCCGGCCACAAGCCGGGAGACCGCGCGGTGATCTATATGCCGATGGTGCCGGAGCTGCCCGCCGCGCTGCTGGCCTGTGCCCGCCTCGGTGTCACGCACAGCGTCGTCTTCGGCGGCTTTTCGGCGGAGGCGCTCCGCTTCCGCATTGAGGACCTAGAGGCTTCACTCGTCATCACCGCCGATGGCGGATGGCGCCGCGGCAAGGAAGTTCATCTGAAGCAGACCGTCGATGAAGCACTCGCCGAAGGCTGCGCCACCGTCAAGAATGTGGTCGTGTTCCGGCGCACCCATTCCGAAGTGCCGATGCAGCCAGGGCGCGATGTGTTTTGGGAGGATTTCGAGGTCGGCGTCGCGGACGATTGTCCGGCGGAGCCGCTCGATAGCGAGCATCCCCTCTACGTGCTCTACACTTCCGGCACCACGGGCAAGCCAAAGGGGGTGGTCCACACCACCGCCGGTTACCTCCTGCAGACCACCATGACCATGAAATGGGTCTTTGATCTGCGGGAAGGCGATACTTACTGGTGCGCTGCGGACGTCGGCTGGGTGACGGGCCACAGCTATATCGTTTATGGGCCGCTCTGTGCGGGCGCGACTTCCGTGCTTTATGAAGGCGCACCGGATTACCCCAAGTGGGACCGCTGGTGGGAGATCATCGAGCGGCACAAGGTCAACATCCTTTACACCTCGCCCACCGCCATCCGCGCGTTCATCCGGCAAGGTGAGGAATTGCCGAATGCGCACGACCTCTCCAGTCTGCGGCTGCTCGGCTCCGTCGGCGAGCCCATCAACCCGGCGGCCTGGCGCTGGTATCACCGCGTGATCGGCGGCGAGCGATGCCCGATCGTCGATACCTGGTGGCAGACTGAGACCGGCTGCATCATGATCTCGCCGCTGCCGGGCGCCATTGCCTGCAAGCCGGGCTCCGCCACGAAGCCGCTACCGGGTGTTGCGGCGAGCATCGTCAACCTCGACGGCCAGCCCCTCGAAGGCCCCGGCGAAGGGTATCTCGTCATCACCCGGCCATGGCCGGCGATGGCGCGTACTCTCTGGAAAGATCCGGATCGCTATCAGTCGAACTACTGGTCTCGGATTCCGGGAGTTTACTTCTCCGGCGACGCCGCGCGGCGCGACGAGGATGGGTACATCTGGGTGCTCGGCCGCGTCGATGACGTCATGAATGTGAGCGGGCACCGTCTGAGCACGATGGAACTGGAGTCTTCGCTTGTACGGCATGAAGCCGTTGCGGAGGCCGCCGTGATCGGCACGCCGGACGAATTGACCGGCCAGGCCGTGGTGGCCTTCGTCACGCTCAAGCAGGGCAATAATCGCGATACTACGGAGTTGGCGAACGAACTCCGCGCCTGGGTGGGCAAGGAGATCGGAAGCTTCGCCAAGCCGAAGGAAATCCGGTTCGCGGAAGCGCTACCCAAGACGCGCAGCGGCAAGATCATGCGCCGTCTGCTTCGCGAACTCGCGGCCACGAACCAAGTGCTGGGAGATGTCACGACGCTCGAAGATGTGAACGTGGTCAACCGGCTGGTGACTCAGGAAGAAGACTGACCTTCCATCCTGCGATCTCCTGCTCCTTTTGCCGCCAACCGGAGGCCAGACGGTTACCGGTTGGCGGCTTTCTTTTTCGGCTGCGCCATGGCCCGCTAATCCGTACCCAGGATGAGCGCGCCGCGCAGGTAGAGCACCGCTTCCCCCTCCAGGCGCACTCGATCGCCTTCGAGCGAACACCAAATTTCTCCATGACGATTCGAGATTTGCCGGGCGAGAAGATCGGGCTTGCCGAGGCGTTCCGCCCAGTAGGGAACCAGGGTGCAATGGGAGGATTCCGTCACCGTGTCCTCCGGCGTTCCCAATGCCGGGGCAAAGGTTCGCGAAACGAAATCGCAATCGTAGCCGGGCGCGGTTGCAATCAACGCGGAGGGCGCCAGCCGGGCGAGTGCATCCATATCCGGCCGTAAGGCAGCCACGTCTTTGGCGTCGTCGAAGACGAAGACGGCGTCATGGCTTTCGAAAACCTCCCGCGGCTTGGCGCCTACGGCCTGGATCAACTCTTCCGATGCGGTCGAAGCGCTCGGCGGCGTCGCCCGGAAGTCCATCCGGAAACGCTCCCCGTTGCGCTCTACCTTGAGGCGGCCGAGCCGGGTATCGAAGAACACCGAATCGGAACCGTGCCCCACCTCCGTGAACACCACGTGGGCGCTGGCGAGCGTTGCGTGGCTGCATACATCCACCTCCGCTTGCGGCGTGAACCAGCGCAGGTGAAAATCCTCCTCATTATTGACGAAATAGGCCGTTTCAACCACGTTGTTTTCCTGTGCAATCTGCTGCAAGAGCACGTCGGGAAGCCAATTTTCGAGAGGAATCACCACGGAGGGCTTGCCCTGAAAGGGCGAGGATGCAAAAGCATTCACTTGATAGAGCGTAAGTTCCATACTGGCATTATGCCCATTCCATTCCTTCGATTGCCAAGGCCGCGAAGCCCAATGGTACAGTGAGCATTTGGATCGGGCTTCATGCTTTCGCGCATTCTTGTTTTGTTTGTATTGGTTTGCAGCGCTTCCGCGCAACAGCCGCTGAGCCTGGCGGACGCTGTGAAGCGTGCCTTGGAGAACCATCCGGATATCGCCGCGGCCGGAGAGCGGGTGGCGGAACAGGAAGGGCTGCGAGTGCAGGCCGGCAAGGCCCCCAACCCCACGTTCAGCCTTCAATGGGAGAACGTCCGCGCCTGGCAGCAGCCGGGCTTCCGCATTGGCGAAGATAGCGATTTCTTCGGCCTGTTGCAACAGGAATGGGAGTTGTTCGGCAAGCGCCGTCAGCGGGTGCGGCAGGCGGGCGCGCAGATTGAAACCGCGGAGCTCGAACGGGAACTGGCGCGCCGTCAGGTTTCCCTGCGCGTGAAGCAGGCCTACTGGCATGCGCTCGCCGCGCAGCACCGGCTCCGGCTTTTCGAGGAGAATCTGGCCAATTTCGAGAAAATTGTCGGCTACCATGAAGCTCGCGTCCGGGAGGGCGCGATGGCTGAGGCGGATCTGATCCGCGTTCGTCTCGAAGGGGAGCGCCTGGCTCTGGACCGGAACGAAGCCGGCCTCGCCGCCGCCCGCGTCCGCCTGCAATTGCAACTCGCCATGGGTGAGGAAAGCTTTCCGCCGATCACGTTGTCGGAGCCGCTGCCCGAAGCGCTGCCGGATCCGCCGTTTCCGTTGGACAGCGCCGAGGCCGTGGCGCGGCGCGTTGAGGTGCGGATTCGCCGGGCTGCTTTGGAAGAAAGCGCCGCCGGCACGGCGCTTGCACAGGCGAACGCACGCCCGAACCTCACGTGGGTAGCCGGTTACAAGCGCTCCGGCCCGTACAATACCGTCGTTCTGGGGGCGGAAGTTCCGCTCAATATCCGTGACCGTAACGAGGGGAATATCGCCGCGGCGAGAGCCGGTGAGCGCTATGCGGCAACGCTGCTGCGAGCCTCCCAGCAAGCCGTGCTCGCCGAAGCGGAAGCCGCTCTGGAGAGTTACCGCGTCTACCGCCGGCAATTGGAGCGAACCCTGCCCGCCTTGCGGCAACAGGCGATGGAGACGGCTTCGATCGCCGAGGCCGCATACCGGGAGGGCGGCGCAGATCTCTTGCGGCTTCTCGATGCGCAACGGGTGCGCATCGAAGCCCAGCAAACCTACGTGGAGGCGCGCGTGAATTACGAGCTCGCCATTGTGGATCTTGAACAAGCCCTGGGGATTCCACAGGCTGGGGGACAGCCATGATGCAGGGGAACCTCGCTCTGCTCGCACTGGCGGCGTTGCTCACATTCGTGTCTTGCAGCAGGGCTCCGGACGCTGCCGCGCGGGAGGGTTCCGCGACGCCCGCCGCCCCGGCCGAGGGCGCTGGAGAGGCCGGCGGCGCGGACCGCGTCGTCCGCCTGACGCCCGAAGCGCTCGCCATGGCCCGCCTCGTTCTTCTAGAGGCGCCCTCGCGCTCCATCCCCCACGCCATCCGTGCCTCCGGGCGCATCGCGATCAACGAGAATCGGCTGTGGCGGGTGGGCGCGGTCAGCGATGGCTTGCTCGTGGAGATGTATGCCAACGTCGACGACCCCGTCCGCCAAGGCCAGATTCTTGCCCGGCAGCATAGCCGCGCCGTGAGCGACGCCAGAGCCGCTTACGCGGAGGCGGCGAATAACCTCGCTACCTTCGAAACGCGCCGTTCGTTCTTGCAAGCACAAGCGGCGCGTGCAAGGCGGCTGTACGATCTGAAAGCCGCTTCGGAACAGGAGGTGCAACAGGCGGAATCCGACGTGCGCGACGTGGAAGGCCAGATCGCCAATGCCAAGGCTGAATTACAGCGCCGGCGAATCCATATCGAGGAGTTCCTCCACGTTCAGCCGGAGTCGTCCAAGGTCTCGGGAGACCTCGCCTCGGGCTACAAGAGCACGGATCTGATTCCTGTCACGTCGCCTGTTTCCGGCATGGTGATGGAGCGCCCCGCCGCCCCTGGCACGATTGTTCCTATTGCCCAGACTTTGTATGTAATCAGCGATCTGTCGAATCTCTGGATGATCGCCGAAGTGCAGCAGCAGCAACTCGCCGCCCTCCGGGAAGGGATGGAGGTAGCCGTTCACACCCAGGCGTTTCCGGAGGAAACATTTCCCGGACGGATTGCGCGCATCGGCGCTGAGCTGAATCCAGCAACGCGGACGATCAGTGTCCGCATCGAAGTGCCCAATCCTCGGCTGCGTCTGCGTCCGGAGATGTACGCCGATGCCGAAATCGCCACGAGCGGCTCCGAGACGGGCGTCTTTCTTCCCACGGACGCCATCCAGGATTTGAACGGACAGGCGGTTGCTTTTGTGAGGATCGCGGAGGGCGCCTTTGCCGTCCGCCCGGTGGAAACCGGCGCCATGCGCGATGGGATGCGTCTCATCCTCTCCGGGGTAAGCGCCGGGGAGCAAGTGGTGGTGCGCGGCAGTTTTCTGCTCAAGTCCAAGCTATTGGAGGCCTCGCTTGCCGAGTGAATCCGCCTGATGCTTGAGCGCCTTGTTGAGTTTCATCTGGAGAACCGCTGGCTCGTGCTCGTCGGTGTGCTTGCACTGGTCGGCGCCGGCATCTACGCCCTGAATAACGTTGCCATTGAGGCGTTCCCGGACCTTACGCCCACCCAGGTCACCATTGTCACCACGGCGCCGGCCATGGCGCCGGACGAAGTGGCGGATCTCGTTACTTATCCGCTCGAAGCGAGCGTGATGGGCCTGCCCCGCGCCGAGGGCGTACGCTCCATCTCGAAGCTTGGTCTTTCGATGGTCACCGTTGCCTTCGACGATTCCGTGAACATTTACTTTGCCCGCCAGGTCGTCAATGAGCGGATCCAGGAAGCGAAGACCCGCCTGCCCCCGGGCCTTGAGCCCACCCTTGGCCCGGTGGCCACCGCCTTCGGCGAAGTCTATCAATACACCGTCGAGAGTGATAAGCACTCGCTGATGGAGCTCAAAACCATTCACGAATGGATGGTGAAGAACCAACTTCGCGGCGTCCCCGGCGTGAATGAGGTGAATACCTGGGGAGGGGAAACGCAACAGTACCAGGTGGTGGTGGACCCCGTGCGCCTCCAATCCTTCGGCCTCACGCTGGGCGACGTCTACCGCCGCGTCGCCGCCAACAATGAGAACTTCGGTGGCGGATACATCGAGCACGCATTTGAGCAGTACACGGTGCGCGGACTTGGGCGTGTCCGCGATATCAAGGACATCGAAAATATCGTCATGCTCTCATCGAGCGGTAGCCCGGTGATGGTGAAAGACGTGGCCACGGTGCAACTGGGCGCCATGCCCCGCCAGGGTGCGGTTACGCGGGATGGCCTGGGCGAGCGTGTTTCCGGCATGGTGATCATGCTCAAGGGCGAGAACGGCAAGCGCGTCATTGAGCGCGTGAAGCGGAAGCTTTCCGAACTCCATCTGCCCGAGGGCGTCAAACTCCTGCCCTTCTACGACCAATCCGAGGTGATTGACGCCACCATCGCCACCGTCAGCCGCAACCTTCTGGAAGGTGGGCTGCTCGTCGTCGTGATTCTGCTGCTCTTCCTCGGCAATATCCGGTCAGCGCTGATTGTCGCGGCGGTCATCCCGTTTTCTCTCTTGTTCGGATTCCTCGGGATGATGGCTTTCGGCGTCAGCGCCAATCTGATGAGCCTCGGCGCTATCGATTTCGGAATGATGGTGGATGGCTCCGTGGTGATGATGGAAAACGCGGTCCGCGGGTTGAAGCGCGAACCCGGCGATCCGCATTTCAACGCGATGCGGCGGATTCGCGCTTCCTCCGTGGAAGTGGCCCGCCCGATTACCTTCGCCATCGCCATCATCATCGCCGTATACCTGCCCATCCTTACACTCGAAGGCCTGGAGGGCCGCATGTTCCGGCCCATGGCTATCACGGTTTGCAGCGCGCTGCTCGGCTCGCTCGTTCTTGCGCTCACCGTGGTTCCGGCCGTCGCCAGCCTCCTGCTCAAGAACGGAGTGAAGGAGCATTCAGAGCACCGCTTTGACCGGGTCCGGCGCCGCTATGTGGCGCTCCTTCGCTGGGCCTTTGCGCGCCGGGCGCTGGTGCTCGGGGTGGCCGCCATCGTGCTGATCGCCGCCATCGGTTCCCTGGGATTCATCGGCACGGAGTTCATGCCGCGCCTCGACGAAGGCTCCATTCTGCTGCAAACCATCAAGCTTCCGGGCATTTCCCTCTCCGAATCCGTAACTCTGAGCGGCGACGTCGAGAAAGTGCTTCATGAGTTTCCGGAGGTGACCGGCGTCGTCAGCAAGATCGGGCGGCCGGATTTCGCCACGGAAGCCATGGGTATCTATGAGGCGGATGTCTACGTTACCCTCAAGCCGCGCGAGCAGTGGACCACCGCTCGAACCAAGGAAGGTCTCATTGAGGCGATGGACCGGAAACTCAAGGTGATCACGGGCATCGGAATCAACTTCACGCAGCCGATGGCCATGCGCCTCGATGAGACCGTATCCGGCACAAAGGGGGACGTGGCGCTCAAGATTTTCGGCGACGAAACGGATACCCTGCAGCGTCTGGCCGAGCAGGCCCTCCACATCGTCAACCACGTACCCGGCGCGGCCGATACGCAGATGGAAGTGATCTCCGGCGTGGCGGAGCTCCGCATTCGCGCGGATCGCGCCGCCCTTGCCCGCTATGGCCTCGATGTGGACGATCTTCGATTAGTGATGGATTCGGCGATCGGGGGTAGCACCATCTCGGAGTTTATCGACGGCCAACGCCGCTTCGACATCGTGCTCCGCGTGCCTAAGAGTTACAGTGATTCGCCGGAGCACCTCGGGCGCATTCTGCTCACCGCTCCCGGCGGAGAGCGCGTTGCCCTTTCCGACGTGGCGGCGATCGAACTCACGCGCGGCCCTGAGGTGGTTTCCCGTGAGGGCGGCAACCGTCGTATCGTGGTTCAGGCCAATGTCCGGGGGCGGGACATGGGCAGCTTCGCCGGGGAGGCACAGCGCAAGGTGGCTGCCGGTCTGCCGTTACCCCCAGGGTATTCCCTCGAATGGGGAGGACAGTTTGAGAACCAGCGCCGCGCCATGCAACGGCTCGCGATTGTGGTGCCCGCTTCCATCCTCATCATCTTTGGTTTGCTGTTTGCGACCTTCCGTTCCACGCGGCATGCGTTGCTCATTCTGCTGAATGTGCCGTTCGCGATGGTGGGGGGCGTAGCCGCGCTCTGGCTGCGAGGCCTGAATTTGAACGTCTCCGCCGTCATCGGACTTCTGGCCCTCTTTGGCGTGGCCGTCCTCAATGGGATCGTGCTCGTGAGCTACATCAATCAACTGCGGCAGGCGGGCGAACCGATGATGCAGGCAATCTTCGACGGGTGCAGCCGCCGTCTCCGCCCGGTGTTGATGACCGCGCTCGTCGCCAGCCTGGGCTTCATCCCCATGGCGCTCTCCACATCGCCGGGCGCGGAGGTGCAGCGGCCCCTGGCAACGGTGGTGATTGGAGGGTTGGCCTCCGCCACGTTCCTCACCCTCCTGCTCCTGCCGATTCTCTATCCCTGGTTTAGCGGGCGGGAGAAGCTGCAGACCGACAGTTGACGCTGGAAGAAGGCGCGCTCTCGCGAGAGGGTTGAATAGCGGCCGCGCTTTCGCGCGAGGATTGAATAACGTCCGCGCTTGCGCGCGAGGAGAAATGCCGCGGCGGCTATTGCAAGCCGGGGTAATTTCGCTGGTTGCTCACCAGTTCATCGAAGATGGCCAATACCTGCTTGCGGTAGCGCACCATCTGCTGGACGTTGTCCTGGAACGGGCCTTCCTGGTAGGCGTTGTGGTTGGTCCACCGGTCTGTGAGCGCTTTCGGAATATCGATATCCTGCCTCAATCGTTCCGCGGAGTGCCCGCGCAGAAAAAGCCCATAGAACATCGCCGCTTCCCGGTGGGGCGCGTTGATATCGAATTCGTCGGAAACGCTGCTATTCTTCCCGTTCACCATGCAAAACGACTCTTCACCGGCAACCTCGCCGCGCCTGCGCCAAACTGGCGAAACACTCGCCATCGCGGAGTGCCGAAACGTCAGTATAAGGGCATCTCGCAGCTTCAGGCAATAGGATTTGTTCGGGGAACCTTACCACCGGAAACAGGCCGCTGAACCTCATTGTAAAGCACAAGTCGCGCTCTGCAAACCGTGTGCCGCAGTGAGGACTTTCAGAGCATTGGATGCGGCGAACCGTCTCTGCGGTTTCGAATTTGCCTCAACCGCAGAGGAGCCCAATCCACGAACAACTCCGGGTTCTCCAACCACGTTCGTAGCCAGAGAAATTTCTCTTCCATGGCCTCGTGTTTTTCCGCGGAAACGCTGGGGTTCCGCAGAACCGCTTCCGCCTTGCGCCGCGCTTCAAGGACGCACTTACGCGCCGGGCTGATCATGCCATTCCTGGCGGTCTCCGCGGCTCTTCGCTCGCATTCGGCCAGGGCCGTCAGGCTTCGCGCCAGTTCCTCCAGCGTATCGAAGCGGACGCCTTCCACCATCGGCTGGAGCGGGAAACCGCTTGCCAGTAAGTCATGGCGAAGCGTGCTTTCGGAAACCGTGCTGAAGGCGTTGCGCAGCACCTCCCACGCCGCGCTATCCACCACCTGCCATCGTTCGCGTTCGATCAATGCGGCGATGGCGGCGCGCCGCACTTGGCGCGAGGTTCGGCGTTTAGCGCGTGCCGGCTCCACTTGCTTTCACCGCCTTGCGATAGTCGTTCACGTTGGCTGTATGTCCGGTAAGATTCTCGGAGAATCGATGTGCGCCGCTGCCGTCGCCCTTCGCCACAAAGAAGAGAAACGCGGTCTCGGCCGGGTGGATCGCGGCCCGTAGCGCAGCCGCGCCGGGGTTGGCGATCGGCCCTGGGGGCAACCCGGCCCGGCGGTAGGTGTTGTACGGGCTATCTCGCTCGAGATCGGAGCGATAGATCGCGCCCCGGTACTTCCCTTCGAGCAGCGCCGCGTAAATCACGGTGGGGTCGCAATCGAGGCGCATCCCTTCGTGCAGCCGGTTCCAATACACGCTGGCCACCACTGGCCGTTCCTCGGCAATGCTGGTCTCCTTTTCGACAAGCGAGGCCAACGTCACCATGCGATGCGCTCCCGTGGGCGCACCCAGCGCTTTCCATTGCCGGCGGAACTCGCCCGTCAACCGCGCGCAGATCTCAGCGGAAGTGATACCACGCCGGAACTGATAGGTGCTCGGGAAAAGATAGCCTTCGAGTGAAGGTGCTTCCGGATCCAGATCGCGAACCAGCGAAGGGTCCCGCGCGTGCTTCAGGAAATCCTTCGCATTGCGCAAGTCCGATGCGTCCACCAGCGCTGCGATCTCGAACAGATTGGCGCCTTCCGGGATCACGAGAGTGACGTAATAGACATCCCCGCGCGCCAGCCGCGAAAACACCGTCCGCGCGCTTGCCGCGCCCGTGAAGCGGTATTCGCCGGCCTGGAGCGTCGCCCCCGGACGCAGGTAGCGCAAGAGGAGGAACTGCCAGGGGTGCGCGATGACGCCCGCTTCCGCCAGACGCTCGGCGATGCGCCCGCTGCTCATCCCGCGCTCCACTTCGAGGAACACGGCCTTCTCGCCGAAGCCTTGATACGGGGTCCCCAACTGCCGCCACGTGAATACCGCGAACGTGCCCGCAGCCAGCGCAAGCACCAGCAGGAAGATCACAGAGCGCAAGAACCGGTTCGCGCGCTTCATTCCTCGTCCTCGTCTGAATCGTCATCCCAGGCGCGCCTGCGCCGCCGGCCGCCGCGCGGCCTCACCGGCTCCGGTATCGGAACGGTTGTCTCGGGCAGCGTGCTCTCCTCGAAACCGCTGCCGTCCAAGAGATCACCGGGCTCCCCGCCTTCTTCGATTCCCAGGCCGGGCAGCCCGGCATCGAGATAGCTCTGCAACAGAAGCACCGCGGCCAGCCGGTCCACCTGGCCCTTCTGAAGCAGGCGGCTCTTGCCCCCGGCGGGGCCGCCGCGCTTCAGCTTAAGGACGCGCTCGGCTTCCACGGAAGTAAATCGTTCGTCCCAGTAGAACACCGGCAGCCCGCTCCGCTCCTCCAATCGAGCGCCGAACTCCCGCACCCACTGTGCCTGCCGCGCCTCCTCGCCCTGGAGAGATTTCGGGAGGCCCATCAAGATCGCGGAGGCGTCCAATTCCTTCGCCTTCAGATGAATCGCCAGCAGGTCTGCCCGCAGATTCACGCGGGCGTACGTCGGCAATCCCTGCGCCGTCACGCCGAGCGGATCGCTCACGGCCAGACCGATGCGTTTCTTTCCCAGATCGAGCGCCAGCATGCGGAAGAGCATCTGCTCTCCATTCTCGCTTGCCCACCCTTCTTGTTGCTGACGCCGCGTTACGAAGGCGCCCCGGCCTCCCCATCGAGCTGCGAAATCGGGTATACCCTGGAGAAGCGGATTGCCCTCTTGAAGCAGCCGGCGTCACGAACGGAGAACCACTCGATATGGAAGCGCAGAACCCCTTTTCCCTCGCCGGGAAGAAGGCCCTGGTGGCCGGAGCAAGCCGGGGCATCGGGCTCGCAATTGCCCAGGCCATGGCCCGTGCCGGGGCGCGAGTCACGCTGGCCTCCCGTTCCCTGGATGCGCTCGAAACTCATGCTGCCGCCCTGCGCGCGGAAGGCTGCGAAGCCGCTGCGTTGGCGCTCGATTTCACGAGTGCCGATTCCATTCGCCGCGCCGCGGATGTCTGCGGCGAGATCGACATCCTCATCAATGTCTCCGGAATGAACATTCGCAAGTCTTTCCACGAGTACACCCGCGAGGAGGTGGACCGGATCTTTCAGACGAACCTTCACGGTATCGTCGAACTCACTCAGATTCTCGGCAAGTGCATGGTGGATCGGGGCCAGGGCGGGAAAGTGATTTTCGTCGGTAGCGTCGGCGCCTTGGTCGGAGTTCCCAAGCTGAGCGTCTACGCGATGACGAAAGGCGGCCTGGATGCGCTCACTCGCGAATTGGCCGCGGAATGGGGACGCGCGAACATCCAGGTGAACTGCATCGCGCCCGGATTCATCCTCACGGATCTCAACCGCGCCATGTGGCAGGACGAAAAGATGCACGAATGGCTGCGCGCCTCGCAAGCAATGCCCCGCATGGGAACTCCCGAAGAGGTGGCCCCTCTCGCGGTCTTCCTGGCCAGTCCGGGGGCGAACTTCATCACCGGGCAGGTGATCGCGTGCGATGGCGGCTACACGACGACGGCTGTCTGGCCGTTCTGAGGCGGCATACAAATGGCTGGCATTGGCATAGCATGGATCAGTCCATTGTGATATTATTGGCCTGGAAATGTCTTTGGCGGAGATCCAGCTCGATACGCAAGCGGCGCTGCCGTTGTATCGCCAGCTCTACCGGCAGATTCGGGAGAGGATTCTCCGCGGGGAGCTTTCCTCCGGGGATCGGCTTCCCGCCACCCGGGATCTGGCGCAGCAATTGGAACTGAACCGCGCCACGGTTTCTTCCGCTTATGCCCTGTTGGAGGAAGAGGGCCTCATTCGCGGCCATGTCGGGCGTGGCAGCTTTGTCGCGGAGAACCGGGTTCGCCCCTCTTGGTACGGCTCTGAGCCGTATGTTTCCGAACCGCTTCCTCTCCAAACCGGCTTCGTTTCGCAAACCGGCTTCGTTTCGCAAAACGGGGTGGTTCCGGCTCCGGTCGAGATCAGCTTCGCGACCTCCCGGCCCCACGCCGGACTTTTCCCGTTGGACGAGTTCCGCCTCAGTTGTGAAGAGGTGCTCTCGACGGAGATCGCGCATACGGTGCTCCAATTGGGCTCTCCGCTCGGCTACGCACCGCTTCGCCAGTATCTTCTGGAAGAGGGGGAAGATCGCCAGATTGGCCGGGCCAATGACGATATTCTGATCACGAACGGCTGCCAGCAGGCCATCGATCTCCTGGCGCGAGCGGTGCTTTCCCCGGACGACACCGTGCTTGTGGAAGAGCCGGTTTACCCTGGGCTGAAGTCCGCCCTGGCTCAGGCTAGAGTTCGTCTGGTGGGAATGCCCGTAGGCGAGCGCGGAGTGACGCCCGAGGATTTTGTCCGCTTGATTGAGAGCGAGCATCCCCGCATGGCGGTGCTGACGCCCAGCTTCCAGAACCCGGCAGGCGCCACCATCCCGCTCGAAGCGCGGGAAGCCATGCTCGAGGCTGCCCTCCGCGCGGGTGTGCTGCTTGTCGAGAACGACCTTTACAGCGCTCTGCGCTACCGCGGCGAGGCAACGCCGGCTATCAAGTCCTTGCCCGGCGCGGATGAGGTCGTGCTGCTTGGAAGCTTTTCCAAGGTGGCCTTCCCCGGCCTGCGCGTGGGCTGGATGATCGCGCCCCGCCCGTTGATTCGCCGCCTTGCTGAGATCAAACAGGCCACGGACCTCCACACGGATCAGCTCTCACAGGCCGTGCTGTTGCGTTTCGCCGAGAGCGGGCGTCTGGCGGCGCACCTGCGCCTGGTGCGCAAGGCGGGGCTTGCCCAACTCGAGGCCGCGTTGGAGGGTTGCCGGCGACACTTGCCCACCGGTTCTCAATTCACAACACCCGATGGTGGTTTGAATCTTTGGGTACGTCTGCCCGCGCCTCTCGATGCCGGGGTCGCACTTGCTGCCGCGCAGGCGAGAGGGGTGAGCTATCTTCCGGCTCGGTATTTTGCGGTGAACCGCCTGGAAGCGGGCGCATTTCGCCTGAGCTTTGGCGGCCTTACGCCGCTCGAAATCGAACGCGGCATCCAATTGCTGGGCGAGGTATTCGAGGAGGAACTGGCCCGGGGCGCGCGCTCCGGGGCCGCGGAGATGCACACGGCGATGGTCTAGTTCGCCCGGTTGGGGAGTTCTTGAATTTTTGGGGAGTATTCGAAATGGAAAATGGAAATCAACGTCAACAATTCGCGGACATGATCGCGGATTTCCGCCGCCTTAGCGACGAGCAACGGAAAGACTTCAAGCTCAAAGTGGGCTTGGCGGAGATGCTCAAGGGCGGCGTCATCATGGACGTCACCACGCCGGAGCAGGCCAAGATCGCCGAGGAGGCGGGAGCGGTGAGCGTGATGGCGCTCGAACGGATTCCCGCCGATATCCGCCGCGAGGGCGGCGTCTCCCGCATGTCCGCGATCCACATGATCCGGGGCATTCAGGCGATCTCAAGCATCCCGGTGATGGCCAAGGCGCGGATCGGCCACTTCATGGAGGCGCGGGTGCTCGAAGCGCTGGGCGTCGATTTCATCGACGAGAGCGAAGTGCTTACCCCTGCCGATGAAGAGAACCACATCGATAAGCGGGATTTCCGCGTGCCCTTTGTGTGTGGCGCTCGCAACCTCGGCGAGGCGCTGCGTCGCGTGGGCGAGGGCGCGGCGATGATCCGCACCAAGGGAGAAGCGGGCACCGGCGATATCGTCGAAGCCGTCCGCCACATGCGCACCATCATGAAAGAGATCCGCCACGTGCAGAGCCTGCGCAGCGACGAACTCCCCACGGAAGCGAAGAACCTGCAAGCGCCGCTCGATCTGGTGGAGATGGTTCACAAGACCGGGCGATTGCCGGTGCCGAACTTCTCGGCCGGCGGCATCGCAACACCAGCCGATGCGGCCTTGATGATGTCGCTGGGCGCGGAGACGGTCTTCGTGGGTTCGGGGATCTTCAAGTCGAGCGATCCAGCGCGGCACGCCAAGGCGATCGTCAAGGCCGCCACATATTGGAACCACCCGGCGAAGGTGTTGGAAGCCTGTGAGGATGTCGGCGAGCCGATGCGCGGCCAGAGCGTCGCGGCGATGGCGGAGAGCGAACTGATGGCAGGGCGCGGCTGGTAACGAAGCGAACTCCCCGAGACTTCCCCTTATAGGCCGGCGCCGGCGCTCA
>JADLCF010000300.1 GCA_020847315.1 Bryobacterales bacterium
ACCCCAGACCAAACCCGGACGAGTGCTTGCAGCGGCAACAACTGATCGCAGCGGTCCAGCAAGCGATGCGCAAACTTCCAGAAACACTACGTGAAGCAATCGCCCTGCACTACTTCGAGGGCTATGATTCAGCCGGCGCAGCTCACTTTCTCGATATCCCAACGGGCACGCTACGGCGGCGCCTCCACGAAGGCCGCAAGCGTTTGCGTGTGGATGTGGAAAGAGTTCTTGAAAGAAGGAAACCCATGGGCGATAACGTTCAACCGCAGTTGGAGAAATTCGAAGCGATGATCCGGGAGGGCGATGCCGGTCGCGCGTTGCGAAAGATCTTCGCGTTACAGCGGCCTCCCGCGCCATTGCTCAACCTGCTCCGCAACAACCTGGGCGGACGAAGAGATGCCGGCGAGTTTGCACGCACCGCTGCCTCGATCCTGGAGTCGCAGCCGAGCCACGCCTCCGATCCAGAGACTCCGGTTGGCGCTATGGCACATGCAATCCGAGTGGCTTTGCCTGAGTTTCAGGAATGGCAGATCGATCTTGTCACGGCAGCGACGCGGCTGTTCGGTACCGGCGAGTATCGCGACCGGTTGCAGGCGGTGTTGCCGCCGGCATTCGCAAAAGGACATCCAGGAAACTTCGTGAAGTCCGGCTGGGCGCTTCTCAAGCAAAGCGAAGCGGGAATTCAATCGGTGTACGAAGTTCTGCGGGAAGACACGGACGAACCGGCTTTTGACCGCGGTCAAATTGTCATTTCGGAGGTTCTCGATCTGACCTGGATGGTGGATGGCTCGCTGGAACTACGCTCTGTTCACCAACGGATCGCGCAGTTAATCTCAGAGGTTCTCGATGGCGCTGAGCCAGCTTTTTCGGGCTACTACGAGCCACGTTACCGCTCCGCGTTCCAAATTCACTTCGCGGGCGTATTCGCCCGTGCCGCTGTGGGTGGTGTTCTGGCCGAGTGGCCAGGGCGTCCTCACGGAGTGGACGCGGCTCACGTCCGCATTTTCCTAGAGCCTTGGGCTTCGCTCCGCTCCGGGCGACACGGTTGAGTCACCCTCTGGTCCAAATGATCGGACTACATCGGAATGCCCCGCAGCAACTTGTCGATCTCGTCATACCCTGTGGGCAGCTCGATTCCCGCGGTCGACGCGCCGGCTTCGAGCAGCGCGCGGACGGACTCGGGTGAGCGGCGCTCGGTCCAGTAGGAATCGACGCAGGCTTTGATGGCGAGTTGGAGAGCCGTGCGGCCTTGGGCGTCTTCGGCGTTGACAGGCGCGCCGCGGGCGATCAGTTCCTTGACAACTTCAGGCCACGCGTGCCACGCGGCGACATGCAGAGCCGTACTCTCTTTCGCAACGGCAAAATGCCCGTCGCCTTCACGATAAAGCGCGGCTGGGCTCACGCCCAGGTCCAGCAGGTTGCGGACACCCGCAAGGTTCCCCACACTGGCGAATTGGGCGAGAAGCGTACCACCGTGCTCGATGATTAGCGTTCTCAGTTGTGGCTCGGCCGTTATCAGAGAAAGAATCGTTTCCTGCCGATCGCGCGCGCAGGCGGCGAGCAGCGCATCAACACCTGTAAGGTGGATCGCCGCACCGCGCTGTTCGAAGAGATCGAGCGCGGCGCCTCGTCCACGGTGAGCGGCAATGGCGATCGCGGAGACCCCGTGACGGTCCGGGAGCGAGGGATCGGCCCCATAGTCGAGCAGGCATTCAAGGATGGTGAGGCTATTGTCACGGCGGACCGCCTGATGCAGCGCGCTGCGTCCCCAGTCCGTTATCAAGTTCGGATTCGCGCCGTGTTCAAGTAGAAGACGGACTCCCTCGGGATCATGCCAATCGCACTTGCGGAGAAGCAGTGTACTCAAACTCCGCGCGTTTAGCTTGCCGCTCTCCAGCAGAATCTGCAGTACCGTGTTGTCGTGCGTTTCCACTACATGATACGGAGTCTCTTCATCGTTAGGATCGGCGCCGTACTCAAGAAGCAAACGCGTTAATTCCGCGTGTTGCGCGATCCCGGCCGCGCCGTAGATGGCGGATTCAAGGACGGGCCGGGGATTCGGATGGTCGATCATTTCGATCCAACCCGTGTTGGCGCTCGCGCCGACGTCGAGCAGAGCGCGCGCTGTGCGAACGAAGGCGTCGGAACGCGTGCGGTCCAGCCTGAGGTAGCGCGAGAAGCACAGATAGGTGAGCGCGTCCCAGCCGCGCGGTCCGCCTTTCTCAGTGGCGCCAGCAGCGTCGCGGGCGAGGTACGTGCGGATGTTAGCCTCGTCGGCAAGAATGGCAGCGGTATAAATGCCGGCTTGTGCGACGTTCGGGTACCGCGCGAGGATCATCCCGGCTTCATCGAGAGTGCCCGAACTATGCCAGTCAAGAGGCACGCAGGCAGCTTCGATAAACGCCGCGACGGGATCGAAGATGGGTTGGTCGGGTAAAGACTTGCCGGACACACGAAGCTCCCTGGCCCTCAGTTGGGCTGCACTTTAAAGGACGTGAAGGCGTTCGTCGGGTTGAAACGCAGACCGACCGCCGAAATCTGTCCGCTCAAAGCTGTGAATTGCGCTACTCCCTGCACGCCATCAAACCCAAAATCGTCGATCAGCCGGAATGCATAGTGGCCTTGCGGGGGTAAGGTTTTCACCAGCGCGCTGCCCAGCGGAACACCATTCGTATCGCGGAAGACCACCTGAACCAGAGCCTGTTCGGTCGTGCTGAGATTGG
>JADLCF010000301.1 GCA_020847315.1 Bryobacterales bacterium
AGTTCGATTGGCGCTGACGCCATCGCCCTTTCCCCTAAATTCAATTAACGCCGGTTCTCTTCCCGCCAAGGAAGGGAAACGGGGGAGGACGGAAGACCGTGAGTAATCTGCTTAGCAGCATCGACATAATCAGCAAGGAGAAGGGTATCGATAGCCAGATTGTGCTCGATGCCGTGCGGGACGCCATGCTGGTGGCGGCACGCAAGCAGTTCAAGACTCAGGAAGACATGGCCGCCGATTTTGACCCCAAGTCCGGCGAGATTCTGGTCTATATCGTCAAGCAGGTGGTGGAGACGGTCGAGGATAAGCTCAACCAGTTGACGCTCGAGCAGGCACGGCGGCTCGACCCGAATGTGGAAATCGGCGGAGAGATTCGCATTTCCAAGGCAACCGACGGACTCGGGCGCATTGCGGCCCAGACGGCAAAGCAAGTGATCATGCAGAAGATCCGGGAAGCGGAACGGGAAACCGTATTCCGGGACTTCAACGACCGGATCGGCGAAATGGTTCCGGGAATTGTAAAGCGGATCGAAGGCCCGGATATGGTGGTCGATATCGGGAAAAGCGAGGCGAGGCTGCCCAAGCGGGAGCAGTCCCGCCTGGAGGGCTTCTCGATGGGGGACCGCATCCGGGTGATCATCAAGGCAGTGGAGAAATCCGGCAAGTCTCCGGGTGTAATTGTCTCCCGCGCCGATCCGGAGTTTGTGGTCCGGCTGTTTGAGCAGGAAGTTCCGGAGATTTACGACGGTACCGTCGTGGTGAAGGCCTGCGCCCGCGAGGCGGGGGAACGCACAAAGATAGCCGTGCAAAGCAATGACCGCGACGTGGACGCTGTTGGCGCGTGCGTAGGCATGAAAGGCATGCGCGTGCAATCGATCATCCGCGAGCTTCGCGGTGAAAAGATCGACATTATCGAGTTTTCCGAAGACCCCAAGACCTTTGCCACCAATGCTCTGAGCCCGGCCAAGATCACGCGGGTGGCGATTGTCGATGCGGAACTTCGCCACATGGAAGTCATCGTCGACGACACACAGCTTTCGCTTGCGATCGGCAAGAAGGGGCAGAACGTCCGGCTCGCCGCGAAGTTGCTGGGCTGGCGAATCGACATCAAGAGCCAGGAAGAGAAGCGCCAGGAAGTGGAGATGGAGATGTCTGCGCTGGTGGTGCCGGGCGATCCGGTTTCCGTCCTGCTGAACCATGGGCTGCCGGAAGTTCTGCTGAATATGCTGGTGCGCAATGGCGTGGGCACCGTGGAGAATCTCGGCGCGATGACGCCGGAGCAGCTTGCGCGCATCCCCGACATGATGGAAGAGTACATGACGATGATTCAAGCGGCTGTGTTGAGCTACTACAGCCAGTTTGAAGCCGCTGTACTCGCCGCGCAGCCGGAAGCGAAAGAGCCTGCCGCAAAGGCGCCGGCATACGATCCGCTCGCCCACCTCTTCCCCAGCAATTTCGGGCAAGAGCCCGAGCCAGCCGAGGAAGTGCAAGCACCCGCGGAGGATCCTGCCGGGCCGGGTCTCGATTCCGCGCCGGCCGAAGCTCCGGATCTCGCTGCCGAACCGGAGGCCGAAGCGGACTCCCCGGCCGAAGCGGCGCCGGAAGGCACGGGCGGGGAAACCGTTTCTGAAACAAATGATGCGGGTACTGTTTCGGATTCAGGCGAAACCGTTCCCGAATCTCACTGAGATCTCACTGAGACCCTTTGGAAATTAGGGGATTCTGGTACGATAAAGGATTAGCCGAGGCGTCTAAGATCAGCAAAGAAAGGGAGTTTGGCGTCATCCCGTGAAAGTGCATCGCGCTTTCGCCGCACGATGGCACTCCAGCGGACGAATCAACCGCCACGATTATGTCGAAGATGAGGATTAACGAGCTCGCCCGTGAGTTGGAGGTGAAGACAGGAGTGATCCTGGAACTCCTTCCGGAACTCGGCGTAGAGGACAAGAAGACGCACTCAAGCACCATCGAACCCGACTTGGCGGAATTGGTGCGAGCGCATCTTTCCGGTCATGGCGGCTCGACTGACCTCAGCGACGGCGGTTCCGCTGACACTTCCGCCGTTGCAGTTGCCCCAACGGATTCGCGAGGAAGCGCGGCTGATGCCAGCCCGGCAGGCAAGGCTGCGCCGGCGGCTTCAGGCACGGCCGTTCCCATCCCGGCGAAGCAGGAGAAGCCGGTGGAAGAGAGCCGTCCACCCGCAACTCCACGTGCATCCTCGTCTCCGGAGGAACCGCCGACGGCAACACAAGTACCCCCACCCGCCATCCCCCGCACGGCGGCGGCAGGTGGAGTTCCAGCGCCGCATGCAGATCAGACTCTTCCGGCGAAGGCGTCAAGTGGAGTTCGCGCAACCACGGTAACGGGTGCGCACTCGTTCGCTTCGCCGTCCGCGACCGTTTCTGGTCAACAGCCCTTATCAAAGACGGAAACCCGAAAATCAGTGCCCACGCTCCCCCCTCCCCTCCAAAGTAAAGGGAAAGACCGGCCCATCGCGCCGCCTCTGCCGCCCCCATTGCGCCGGACTTCATCGCCGATTACGCCTCCGCTAGGCGGGGCCGAAGTCGAGCACGAATCGACCCGGCGACCCGTCGGAGCAGGCTCGCTACTGCCGCCGCCGCTCAAGTCGAGATCGACGGATACAAAGATTTCGCCTTTCCGCCACGACGACGAGAAAGAGATCCGAACGGCCGTGGGTGAGCAGGTGGATGCGGCGGCCGTAACGGAGGCTCCCGCCATTGTGGCGCCACCGCCAGTGCCCGCTGCGCCGCAGTTGCCGGGCGCGCCCGTGCCGGCGGCGCCTCTCTCTGAAGAGGCTGCGCCGGAACGCCCAGCGGCCGCCGATTTGCTGCCGCCTCCCGTGGCGCCCGTGGAGCGGCCGAGAGCACAGGCTCCCGCAATTCCGGCTGCGCCTCTGAGTCCCGGATATCGACGGGCTCCAGCTCCCCCCTTGCCGTCTACTCCCGCGCCGCCGGCCGCTCCGGAACCCGTATCCGTGAAACCCGGCGAACCGCGCCAACCGGAACCGCGGCCGGGCGAGATTTTGCGCTCCGTCCCTGGGCAGATGCCCGGCTTGAGCACCGCGCCGCCTAGCAAAGTGGTGGCGCCCGGCCAGGCGCTTTCCGGTCTCAAACCTGGAGAACCCATTGCCGGGCAGGATACCGTGCGACGGCTGCGGATGCCGGAGGGGGTTCTGCGCCCGGCTCCGGGTCCGGCGCGGCCACCGATGCCGAACCGGCCGGCGCCCGTCAGCCGGCAGGTGGCGCGCCCCATCGTTCCTCCCACTCCGGAGATGGTGGAGCGTCTCAAGCAGATGCGCCCGAACCCCGTGGCGCCGCCGCAACGCCCCGGAGCGCCGCGTCCGCGACCGGGCGAGCCAATCTATGCGGGGCCAGTGCGGCCCGGGCAGCCGATGGACCGCGCCCGCGTGCCTGGCCGCCCCACTTCCAGCCCCGGCATTGCCGCGCGTGGCCGCGGGATGCACCCAACCTCCGCACCGCTGCTGCCGGATGTGGCTCCCGCGCCCAGCACTCCAGGGCGCAAGCCCGCGGGCGGCAAACGCGCCGCCGATCGTGGGCGCAGGCAGGAGTTCGAGGAGAAAGAACTAGCGTTCCGTCCGACGCGCCGGCGCGAAGCGGAGGCGCCTCCCCCCATTACGCGCGAAATCACCGTGGCCGAAGGGATTACGGTCAAGGAACTCTCGGAAAAGCTGGGCGTGAAGGCCAGCATGGTGATCAAGAAGCTTCTCGACAAGAAGGTCTTCGCCACGATCAACCAAACGCTCGACGCCAAACTCGCCGAAGAGATGTCGCGCGCGTTCGGCGCTTCCATCAAACAGATGAGCTACGAGCAGGAGAGCGTGCAGGATATCGTGGAAACCGAGGTGGAGGGAGACCGCGAGGAGCGCCCCCCCGTGGTTACCATCATGGGCCACGTCGATCACGGAAAGACCTCGCTGCTCGATGCCATTCGCGCCACCAACGTGGCCGGCCGGGAAGCGGGCGGGATCACGCAGCACATCGGCGCTTATTACGTCGAGAAGAACAACAAGAAAATTGTATTCGTGGATACTCCGGGCCACGCCGCATTCACTCGCATGAGAGCGCGCGGCGCTAAAGTCACGGACATCGTTGTTCTGGTCGTCGCCGCGGATGACGGAATCATGCCGCAGACGGAAGAAGCGATCAATCACGCCAAAGCCGCCGCAGTGCCGATCATCGTCGCGATCAACAAGATCGACAAGCCGAACATTCAGCTCGACCGGATCAAGCAGCAGCTTACCGAACACGGATTGATGCCGGAAGATTGGGGCGGCGATACGGTAACGGTTCCGGTTTCGGCCAAAGCCGGCACGAACCTGGACCTACTGCTCGAGATGATTCTGCTATCGGCGGAAATCCTCGAGCTCAAGGCAAATCCCGCGCGCCCGGCACTGGCAACCGTTCTCGAAGCACAACTGGATAAGGGCCGCGGCCCCGTGGCCACCGTGATTGTGCGCGATGGAACGCTGCGCGCCGGCGATCACTACATCTGCGGGCCGGTATTCGGACGGGTTCGAGCGATGTTCGACGATCGCGGCAACCCGGTGAAAGAAGCCGGGCCCTCCATGCCCGTCGAAGTTCTGGGTCTCGAATCGGTGCCCGATGTGGGCGATACGCTCCAGGTGGTGACCGATACCGCAAAGGCAAAGCAGATTGCGCTATACCGCGAGTCGAAGGCCCGTGATATTCAGATGGCCAAGAGCAGCAAGATCACGCTTGAGCGCTTCCACACAACGTTGCGCGAAGGCGAGATCAAGGAGTTGCTCATCGTTCTGAAGGCGGATGTGGGCGGCACCGCGGAGGTTGTGGCGGAGACCCTGGAGAAGCTTTCGAACGACAAGGTGCGGCTGCGCGTGATTCTCACGGGCGTCGGCGCGATTACGGAATCCGATGTGTTGCTCGCATCGGCGTCGAACGCCATCGTGGTCGGCTTCAATGTGCGGCCGGACAAGAACGCGCTCGCGCTTGCCGAACAGGAAAGCGTGGATATCCGCCTGCACACCATCATTTACGAACTCACCGACGAAGTGAAGTCGGCGATGTCCGGCATGTTGGAGCCCGTCTACAAGGAAGTGTTCCGGGGCCGGGCTGAAGTGCGGGAGGCCTTCCGCATCACCAAGGTGGGCACGATTGCGGGTTGTCTTGTGGTGGAAGGTTCCATCACGAGAGATTCACAAGTCCGGCTGCTTCGCGATAATACCGTGGTATTTACCGGCAAGATCTCCTCTCTCAAGCGATTCAAGGACGATGCGAGCGAAGTGCGCACCAACCTTGAGTGCGGGATTGGAATCGAGAACTACAACGACATCAAGCCCGGAGATATCATCGAGGCCTTCGTAAAGGAGCGGGTGCAGGTGGAGGCATTCGCGTAGATCCTGCTTTCGGGTGGCCACAGGAGGCGCGGGAGCGGCGGCTATGGTTTCCATCGCGGCGCTGATTCTCGAAATTCGCATTGAGCATGCGCAGTCTCTCAAGGACAAACGGCAGGTGATGAAGAGCCTCAAGGACCGGCTGCGCGGCCGTTTCAACGTCTCGGTTGCGGAAACGGATTTTCAGAGCCAGTGGCAACTGGCGGAAATGGCAGTGGTGACGGTGGCAAGTAGCCGGCAAATCGCGGAAAACACCATGCGTAGCGTGGAGCAAATGGCGGCGGACCATCTCGCCGGCGGCCTGATCCGCGCGAATCTGGAGTGGCTCGATTAACCCGCCATGGACGAACGCAGACAGCAACGGGTCGCCGACGCGATCCGGGAGGAACTCTCGGAATTGGTCGTGTACGAACTCGCCGACCCTCAAATCCGGCTGCTCGGCATCACGGGCGTTCATCTCTCACCCGATGGGAAAAAAGCCGATGTTCTGGTGAGAATCGACGGCGATGAGAAGCGCCGCGATGCCACGCTCGCCGCTCTCGGCAAAGCGGCTGGATACCTCCGTCATCAATTGGCAAGCCGCCTTTCCCTGCGTCAGGCGCCCGATCTACGTTTTGTCTCCGATACCGGCGCGGCCTCAAACGAGCGCATGGAGAGCCTGTTAAAGAAGGCGCAGCACTGGCGGCGGAAACTCGACGCCGCAGCGGCGGAGGGGGATGCATCCGCCGGCTCCGCCGTTCCTCCCAAGGCGGATCCGCGATGATGCGCCGGTTTCTTTCGCGCTGCCTTCCCGTGGTAGCGCTTGCCGCCGCCTTGGCCGCGCCCAGCCACTTCATTTCCGCCGGCGCCGGAGCTGAGACAAACCGGCGTGGCGCCGCACCCCATCGCCCCATGATGCGCGTCGAGAAAAGCTTTCAGGCGATGGGCACGACCTTCACGATCGCCGCCTATGGGGAAGACACGCGGAACCTGGAAGCCATCCTGGACGCGTCGTTCGAGGAAGTGCGGCGAATCGACGACCTGCTTTCCAACTTCAAGCCCGAGAGCGAACTCAGCCAGCTTAACCTGCACGGCGCCAGCGGTCCGCAGCGGGTGTCGCCCGAGTTCTTCGATCTGATCGCGGACTGCCTCCGGTTCAGCCGGCAAAGCGAGGGTACGTTCGACATCACGGTTGGCCCATTGATGAAGGTCTGGGGCTTCTACAAGGGTTCGGGAAAAATACCGACGAAGAGGGAAATTCGCGAAGCTCTGGACAAGGTGGGCTATGAAAATATAGTCTTAGACCCAGAACGGCGCACGATCCAGTTTCGCAAAGCGGGAGTCGAACTGGACGCCGGTGGTGTCGGGAAAGGCTACGCGGTCGACCGGCTCGTCAGCAAGATTCGTCAGTACAAGGTGAGCGCGGCCCTGATCTCGGCCTCCACCAGCAGCATTTATGCCATCGGCGCTCCGCCGGGGGAGCCTCGGGGATGGAGGGTAAACCTTCGCGATCCGAAACACCCGGAGCGAACCGTGGAGACTGTCTATTTGAAAGATCAGTCCATGTCCACATCGGGAAGTTACGAGAAATTTTTCAAAGTGGACGGGGTGGTCTACAGCCACATCATGGATCCCCGCACCGGCATGCCTGCACAGGGCGCCTTGTCGGTATCCATCATTTCGCCCAGCACGCTGGACAGCGAAGTCTGGGCAAAACCTTACTTCATTCTGGGTAAGGCTTGGGCGGAAGCCCACAAACCGAAAGATTTTCGAGTGTATTACTGCGAGGATAAGGCGGAACCTTCATGCGCTTGGCTACCGTGAATAATCG
>JADLCF010000302.1 GCA_020847315.1 Bryobacterales bacterium
GAGAATCGCGAGATAGCCGACGACCACGGTCATCCCCACCAGGAGGAAGCTAATTCCATCCATCGCGAGGTGATAGCTCGCTCCAATACTGGGGATCCAGGAGAACTGCTCGTCAAATTGGAAATCGTCGCCGTTCTGAAAGGCCGCCAACAGCGGAAGGTAGACGGCAATACCGGCAAGTCCAAAGGCGTTCGCTACCGTCCGAACAAGCTTGGGGCGGTCTCCCGGCAGCAACAGCAGCACGAAGAATCCGAGCAGTGGCGTCAGAAGTACAAGGGATAGCATCACTCCCCCCTCACGCCCGCCCCTTCCCGCCCGCAGGGCGTGGCGGCGCAAGCAAACCATAGCATAGCAGAGAGAAGACTAGATTGTCTGAATTGATTTCTCGCGCCTTTTCCGGACCCGGCCAAAGGCTTCCTCTCCAGAAACACGACCTTTGCGCGATGCCCTTTGCGCCACACATGGCCTGTATTCCGCGCGCCACGCGAATACAATAGATAACATTCGGAAGCCGCAATGCGGCACGACTGGGCAGGATGAGAGGGGATGATATGAATGGCAAGCAGCAGGCATCGTCCGCCACGCGGCGGCAGATTCTTGGGGCCGCTCTCACCGCACCCTTTGTTCTTACGGGGAAGGCGGCAGAGATGACTCTAGGAAACGGCGACCACGAATACGAAGTGCATCACGATTGGGCAAAGCTGCCCGCAAGCGTCCAACTGGGCTATACCCATGGGGTGGTGGAGGACGCACAAGGGCGCATCCTCATCCACAACCGCAGTAAAGACGCCGTTGCGATCTTCGACGGAGATGGAGCGTTCATCCGAAGTTGGGGCGAGCGCTTCGAGAAGGGCGCGCACGGCCTGCAACTGGTGAAGGAGGGATCCAGCGAGTTCCTGTTCCTGTCGGACCCGGAGGGCCATGAAGTCGTAAAGACGACCCTCGACGGAGAGGAATTGTTGCGGATCGGGGTTCCGGCGGAATCCGGCGTCTACCCGGATCCGGCAACCTTCAAGCCCACGAACACGGCGGTGGCCCCCAATGGGGACATTTACGTGGCGGATGGCTATGGCCTGAGCTATATTCATCGCTACAACAAGAAGGGCGAGTACATTAGCACGTGGGGCGGGAAGGGCGCCGAGGCGGGCAAGATGAACTGCCCGCATGGCATCTGGATTGATGAGCGTAACGGATCCCCCACGGTGCTGGTGGCGGACCGCGCCAATATCCGCCTCCAGATGTTCTCTCTCGAAGGCAGGCATCTGGGCTTCGTAACGGAGAACCTGCGCCACCCCTGCCATTTCGATGTCCGCGGCGAGGAACTGCTGATTCCCGACCTTCACGGCCGCGTCACCATCTTCAACGGAAAGAACGAACTGGTTGTGCATTTGGGCGATTATCCGGATATCTGGAAACAAAAGGGCTACCCCAACCTGCCCCAGGAGTTGCGCCTGCCCGGCAAGTTCATCTCTCCTCACGCGGCCTGCTGGGACCATGCCGGCAATATCTATGTCGTCGAGTGGGTGAGTGACGGCCGCATCACGAAATTGAAGAAAGTGTGAGTAGGCGCGGAGCCAATGGGAATGGAAGGTCTATGAGCGCGGTGAACTGGATTGTGGTGGGCGTGGGGGATATCGCGACGAAGCGCGTGATCCCGGCGATCCAGGAGGAAGCGCATAGCAAGCTTTATGGCGTGGTTACGAGCAAGCCGGAGAAGGCCGCCCGCTACGGATGCAAGCATTGGGCCTCGCTTGATGAGGCCCTTACGGATGAAGCCTTCAACGCCGTTTATATCGCCACGCCCGTGGCGCTGCATGCTCCGCAGACGGTGGCGGCATTGGCTGCGAGCCGGCATGTGCTGTGCGAGAAACCGGTCGCGCTGCGCTATGAAGACGCCAAGGTAATGGCGGCGGCGGCGCGGAACGCAGGCCGGGTCCTGGGTATTGCGTATTACCGCCGTACGTATCCCAAGGTGCAACGAGCGATGGAATTGCTGCGGGCGGGCGCGATCGGCCGACCGGTTCTTGCGGAAATCAACTGTCACGGTTGGTTCGCGGATGAGGACGGCTTCCGCAGTTGGTTGGTGGATCCGCAACTGGCCGGCGGCGGACCGCTCTACGACATCGCCTCTCATCGCATCGACCTACTGAACTATTTCTTCGGCAAGCCGCTCCGCGTCACGGGGCAGCGCTCGAACACCGTACACGGCTATGGCGTGGAAGACTCGGCCACGGTGCTGATCGAGTATGAATCGGGAGTCCGCGGCATCGTGGACGTGCGCTGGAACAGCCACGCGGTTCGCGACCAGTTCCGCATCATTGGAACGGATGGCGAGATGGTGCTCACGCCGCTGAACGGCGGCGCGCTGGTCCACCCCGGCGGGGAAGAAGACATCCCGCCGCACGCGAATCTGCATTACCCGTGCATCGCGAACTTCGTGGATGCCGTGCTCCATGGCGCGCCGCTTCTTTCGAGTGGGGAAACGGCCATCGCCACGGACTGGGTGACGGCGCAAGTGATGCGGCTGGGGCCTCCGGCGCGCTATGTTGCCACGGGCAAGACCTCGGAGGGCGCAAACTGAAGGTATGGCGTTTTTCGATTTTATCGATTCGCTCTTGAAGGGCGCCTCCGGCGCGGGGACCCCGGTGGGCGACACGGACAGCGTTCGCAAGATCGCCCGGCTTCTCGATGGGGTCGATCCGGAGCGGGCGCGTTTTCTGGGAGCGTTCGCGTATTTGATGGCCCGCGTGGCGCACGCGGATTTTCACGTGAGCGACGAGGAACTCGCGAAGATGCGAGCCGTGCTGATGAGGAAGGGCGGCCTCCCGCCGGAGCAGGCGGAGGCGGTGGCGGAACTCGCGCGGGAACAGAGCGTGCATGAGGGCTCCACAGAGGACTTTCTGGTGACCCGGGAATTCCGCCGCATCGCGAGCAGGGAACAGATGCTGCAACTTCTCGATTGCCTCTTCGCGGTCTCGGCGGCGCAGGATAGCATTTCCGTGGTGGAGGATAATGCGATCCGCCAGATTGCCAGCGAACTGAACCTGGAGCACCACGAGTTCATTCAGGTTCGTTCCCGCTATCGCGACCAGCTTGAGATTTTTCAACCGGGCATCCATGGCGGCATCGAACCGAATGAGGCATGAATCCGAGATGCGCGATGAACGCCTGATGCGCGAGGCAGAACGCCACCTGAAAGCGAGCGGAAGGCGCATGGCCGCACTGGTGGAAACGATTGGCCCATGCGAGATCACCTACACGCCGCCTACGTTCGAGAGCCTCGCCCGCAGCATCGTCTACCAGCAAATCAGCATCCTGGCTGCGCGGAGCGTTTACGGGAAACTGCGCGGAGCTTGTGCCGGGGATGGGGAGTTGCAACCGACTCACGTGCTTCAACTGGGCGAAGAGGAACTGCGGGCATGCGGGCTCTCTTCGCAGAAGGCACGCTACATCCGGGATCTCGCCGTGAAAACAGAGGCGGGGCTTGTTGGGTTTCCGCGCTTCCCTTCGATGAGCGAAGAAGACGTAATTGCCGAACTCACCCAGGTAAAGGGAATCGGTCTTTGGACGGCCCAGATGTTTCTGATGTTTTCCCTGCGCAGGCCCGACATCTGGCCAACGGGAGACCTGGGAATTCGAAATGCCGTGCAGAAACTGCACAGGCTGAAAGAGCACCCCACGCCGGCAGAAACGGAGGCGCGCGGCCGCAAGTGGCGCCCGTATGCTTCGATCGCGTGCTGGTATCTGTGGCGCAGCCTTGAACCCACGGGGCCTTTCTAGGCGGCGCGGCCTTGCGCTATTTCCGGGCGAGATGCAGCGCCGCGATGCCGAAGCTCAGATAGTCGTATTCCACTTCGCGGAAGCCTTCCTCAAGAATCCAATCTCGAAGTTCGGGTGCGTCCGGGAATTTCTTCACCGATGCCGGCAAATACGAATACGCGGCGGAAGAGCCGGAGATGAGCCCGCCGATACGTGGCAGCACGTAGGTGCTGTAGAAATTGTAGAAGGCACGGAAGGCGCGATTCGGAGGCTGGGAGAACTCGAGGATGGCCAGCGTGGCGCCCGGCTTGAGGACCCGCCGCAATTCCGCCAAGCCACGCCGGTAATTCGAGAAATTGCGAAACCCAAATGCAATGGTAATGAGATCGAGGGACTCACCGGCGAGCGGCAATTCGAGACCATCGGCGTCTAAGAGTGAGGAGTGGAGACCCAGCCGGTCTAACTTACGCGCCGCGCCTGCCAGCATCGGGTAGCAGAAATCGCTGCCGAGCAGGGGGCGGCCGGCGGCGCGCTCCATGGCGACCAGGAGATCCCCGGTGCCACAGCACAGGTCCATCGCCCGGGCCTCTGGATTCGCAAGAATGTGCGCGACTCGTCTCACGGTGTGGGCGCGCCAGCGGGTATCGATGTTGAGCGAAAGGAAGTGGTTGAGAAAGTCGTAGCGGGGCGCGACTTGCCCGAACATCTCCTGTACCCAGCGCGCGGCTTCCCGTTCGCTTGTGGCGCCGTCGGGAGTGGTTCCCACGTTGGATGTTCTTGCGCTCATGCCTGCCGGGTCCGCCGCAGCGCGTCCTTGGTGGCGCTTAACACCACGCCGGGCTCAATCCCCGCCTTCACGACGACGTTCCCAATGGTCTCCGGCAGCACGAAGTGCACCTTACCCTGGACCGTCTTCTTATCCTGGAATAGCCGCCCGCAGAGATGTTCCGCCTCCACGCCGGTGAGGGAGGGGATGGGCCCGTAATCGTTCACCAATTCCACCACGCTCTCCGAGGACACTTTATCGAGCAGCCCGATACGCTCCGCCAACAACGTAGCCGCAATCATCCCGAAGCCAACCGCCTCTCCGTGGAGGAAGCGCTTGTAGTGGGTCTCCGCCTCCAGGGCATGGCCCACGGTATGGCCGAAATTGAGGATCCGCCGCAAGCCGGACTCGCGCTCGTCCGCGCTCACCACCTCCGCCTTGATGCGGACACTTTCGGCAATCAGCGAATCCACGGCTTCGGGATCCCTGCCGAGCACGTCGTCACGCTTTTCTTCGAGCAGTTCGAAGAGCCAAGGCGTCTGGATGACACCGTACTTGACGACCTCGTACAGGCCCGCTACGTACTCCCGTTGCGGAAGCGAGCCGAGCACGGTGGGATCGACCAGCACCGCATGCGGCTGGTGAAACGCTCCCACCAGGTTCTTGCCGCCCACCAGATTCACGCCGGTCTTGCCACCAATGGCGGCATCCACCTGCGCAAGGAGGGTTGTGGGGATTTGCAACACCTTCACGCCCCGCATGAAACTGGCCGCCGCGAAGCCGCCCACGTCGCCGACGATGCCGCCGCCAAAGGCGACGACGCAACTGCTGCGGTCCGCGCCGCCTTCGAGCATGGCATCGCAGAGCGACTCTACCTGGGAGAGACGCTTGTTCGCTTCTCCTCCCGGAAAGTACAAGACTTCGCGATCCCTGGCGCCCAGCGAAGCGTCGAGCGAGGCGCCGTGCGCCTTCCAGACATCCCTGGTAGTGATCACAAAAATCTTCCCGGCCGCGGCGGGAATATATTGCGCGGCACGGGCAAGAATTCCCCGCTCCACGATGGCGGCATAGCGTCCGCCAGCCGTATTCACAACAAATTCAGGCATTCTTCCCGTTCTACCATGGCCGGGGCGCCAGGTTCCGAGGCCGAGGTGCTAGAATTTGGCTGAGATGACCCCTGACTTTCTCGTGATAGGTGCTGGGGTCGCCGGACTGCAAGCCGCCATCGAGCTTTCTGATGCCGGTGAAGTGCTCGTGGTGGCGAAAGACAGC
>JADLCF010000303.1 GCA_020847315.1 Bryobacterales bacterium
ACGGGGTACTTGTTTACTCTACGTGTTCTTTGGAAATCGAAGAAAATGAGAACATTGTGGAGGATGTGTGTCATGATTATGAGGTCGAGATGTCTCGACGGACGCCGGGGGTGTCTCCCGGTGACGGTTTTTTCGCCGCGGTAATCCGGAAGCCCTCCGGGACACGCTGACGGCGTTTCGATTCAGCGAATTGCTGATAGGGGAAGCTCGGGATGGCGCTGGTGTTACCCTCGATCCTCTCGGCCGACTTCGCGAGGCTGGGCGAGGAAATTGGACGGATGGAAGCGAGTGGGGCCAAAATGCTCCACCTGGATGTCATGGACGGCCATTTTGTCCCCAATCTGACGATCGGGCCGCCGGTGGTAGCCTCCATCCGCAAGGCGACCCGGCTCACGCTGGATGTGCACCTGATGATCTCGAACCCCGACGATCATATTCTGTCTTTTCTCGAAGCCGGCGCCGACCAGATTTCGGTACACCAGGAAGTGACGCCGCACCTGGACCGCACGGTGCGGGCGATTCAAAGCGAGGGCGCGCGGGCCGGCGTGGTGATTAACCCCGCCACTCCCGTTTCGACGCTCGAAGAAATTGTAGAGATCGCGGACTATGTGCTGGTGATGAGCGTAAACCCCGGCTTCGGGGGGCAGCGCTTCATCCCACGCAGCATTGACAAGATTCGTATGCTGAGAGAGTGGCGGCAGGCCCGAGGGCTCGGTTTCCAGATCGAAGTGGATGGCGGCGTTTCGCTATCGAATGCTGGGGCATTGGTGAACGCGGGCTGCGACTGGCTGGTGGCAGGCTCCGCGATTTTCCATGCTGCGGATCCCGGAGCCACGTTTGCCGCCATGCAGCGCGAGGCGGAAGTGGCTTCGCTCACGCAGGTTTGATCGAGAGCACGCTCGCTTTGGGCGGGTGGATGCCGGGCGCGAACCAGGCTGGTTTGCGTGAATGTGGATGAGAGAGCAGGAAGAAAGACGATAAGGTAAGCACTCGCATGGTTCTTTTGAATGCAGGTCTTTGGAAAGCGATTCGATGGAAAGCGATTCTCCCGGCGCGTGAGAACGATTCCCCGCTATCTCAGGGGATCCACCCCGGCGCCTTCGTGGTGTTTTGCCTTGTAGCCTTCGCTCTGGTCGCCACCGGTTGCGGACGGAAAAAGTACGACAACCCGATCACGAAAGACACCCAGCAACCCGATAAGGTCCTGTTCGACAAGGCGATCGCGGATATGGAAAAGGGACGCTATGAGGTAGCCCGGATCACCCTGAACACGTTGATCAATACCTACGATTCGAGCGAGTTCCTGGCGAAAGCGAAGCTGGCGATCGCGGATTCCTGGTTCCGGGAAGGCACCACGGGCGCGCTGGCCCAGGCGGAGGTGGAATATAAGGATTTCATCCTCTTCTACCCGACCATGGAGGAATCCGCCGAAGCGCAGGAAAAGGTCTGCATGATCCACTACAACCAGATGGAGAAGCCGGACCGCGATACGAACCACGTCTACCGGGCTGAGATGGAATGCCGCGAAGTGCTCACCCGCTTCCCTAACAGCAGCTTCGCCCCGCGGGCGGAGCAGTTGCTGCGCAACATCCAGGAAGTGCAGGCACAGCACGAGTACGGAATCGCGGATACCTACGCGCGCAAGGGGAATTTCAATGCAGCGGCGAATCGCCTGCAAGGGTTGACGGACCATTTCCCGCTCTTCAGTTCCGCCGACGATGCGCTGTGGCAGCTTGCCGACGCTTACAGCAAGATGGGAGACCGCTTCGAGGAGCGCACCGCAGCCGCGCTCAGCCGGATTGTGAAAGACTACCCGCTCAGCGAATGGGTGGATCCCGCGAAGGAACGCCTGGCCGCGATGAATCGCCCGATCCCGGCGGCGGACCCCACGGCGCTCGCCCGGATGAAGTATGAACAGGAGAATTCGTGGGCCCCTGGAACTTGGGATAAGGTGTGGGGTATCTTCAAGGGCAGCCCCGAAGTGCGGATGGCCGCGAAGAGCGGCACGCCCTCCGCCGGTGTGTTTCAACCGTCGATTCCTCTGAGTGTTCCGGCGGCGGCCGGGGCAGCGGCGCCCGGCGCGCCGGGCGCGCCGGGGGGTGGAGTATCGGCCGATGTGACCGTCTCCACGGTGGGAGATTCGAGTGCGCTCGACACCCAGCCGGATGCCCGGTTGAGCCACCAGAATCAAGGGCAACAAGGACAAGAGCAACCGCAACAGCCGCAGCCGGCGAAACCGGCAACGCCGCCGAAGCAGGAGAGATAAGGGCGCTGTGACTACCTCCGGACGAGTGCTACTAGCCGATGACAGCCCTCACGCCCAACGGATGGGCGAGCGGATTCTGCGCGAAGAAGGCTTTGAGGTAGTAACCGTCACTGACGGCGAAACCGCGATCATCCGGCTCAAGGATGTCGACCCCGATGTCGTCATCGTCGATGCGTTTTTGCCGCAGGTCTCCGGTTACGATCTCTGCGGCTACATCAAGAAACAACCACAGCATTCCCATGTTAGAGTGATACTCACTTCCACCGCGCTCGAGCGGGTGGATGAGGACCAGGCCTACAAGGCGGGTGCAGATGGCCAGCTTAAGAAACCTTTTGAGGCATCGGTGATGCTTAAATCTCTCAAAGACCTGATTGGCGGTTCCGACAAGAAGAAACGGACCGACACGACCTCCCTGGGCCTCTCCTACAACGACGAGCCGATCCTGGCAAAGCCGGATGCTCCGTCCGCCAACGCCGATGAAGAGGAAGCTTCGAGCGAGAAGCCGGTCTCCGCTCTGCAAGCCTGGTTGCAACAACACGATTCCGGAAGCTATGCGGATACCGCGGCGGAAGTGGCACCCGAAGCCGAAGAAAAGGATGAGCCCGCCCCCGCGTCCGTGAGTGCGGTGGAGGAAGTGGAGGAAGCCTCCGGGCGCCTGAGCAACCCCCAATTGCTGCGCCGGGTGGAAGAGGAACCGGAAGATTTGAGCTTGCGGAACAATCCGGTAGCTCGTCTGCGTTACGCGCCCCAACCTTCGGCCGATGCCCGGCAGGCGGAACCCGCGAATGCCTCAGTAAGGTCTGAAGCGCGAGGCCCCCGGATTCAGCCGGTGTCCGCTCCAGCGGAAGAAGCGGCATCGAGCGCCCCGGTCGAGCCCGCGCGTCCGCCCCGCAAGAGCCTGTTGGAGCAATTGGAGGAGTTCGAAAAGGCAGCCGCCGACGGGGGAACGGAGCTTTCGGCAACGGCCACGTTCGCGAAATCGGCCGCAGCCCCCGAAACTCCCGTGATGGACACATCGGTGGCCGCGGAAACATCGCAGCCGGAACCCAAACCGGCTGAAGAAGCGAGCGTCGCCGCTGCCGCGCCTTCGGTGGAAACAGCCGCGGATGAAGCGGACGATACAGGAGAGGATGAAGAAGAATTCCTGTTGATGCGCACCCGCAAGGGGAGGCAGGGACGCCCGTCGTTGCTTGAAACGCTGGGCGAAACCATGGACGAAGAGTCCGCGCTCGAAGCCTCCCATGTGGAGCCCCGCGAGGAAGTGGAGCCCGTGGCGGAAGTTGCCGCTCCGATCGGGGCAGAATCCGTGACCGCGGCCTTGGACACCGCCCGGCAGGCGGCAGCGATTTCCCTGAGCGAAGCCGGAGTTCGTCTCGATGAGGAAGAGGTGCGGGCGGTGGTAGAGATCGCCGTCTCGGCGGCGATGCCGGCAATTGTGGAGGAAGTCGCGCGCTGCGTGCTGCTTGCTCTCGATTCCCGTTACGCGGAGAAAATGCCGGCCAACGGCAACCATTAGACTTTGCGGTCGCGACGGATTCGGGGAAGCGGAAAGAACACCGCTTTCGCGGACGTGCGCAGGTCTGCCGTGTGCCTGCGGCCCTGCGTAGCGGTGGCCGGTTTTATTCACTGGATTCCCATTGTCGAGAGGAGGCTCTGGTGGCCGACAACAGCTTTGATATTGTTTCGAAAGTCGAGATTCCCGAGGTTCACAACGCCATCCAGCAGGCGCTCAAGGAGATTACGACACGGTTCGATCTGAAGAACTCCCGTTCCTCGATCGAACTGCGCGAGAAGGATAACGTGCTGGTGCTCGCGAGCGCCGACGAGTTTCAACTCAAGGCGGTGATCGACATTCTCGAAGCGAAATTGGTGAAGCGCCAGGTGCCGCTCAAGAATTTCGAATATGGGGAAGCGCAGCCCGCCGCCGGGCAGAGCGTGCGCATGGAAGTGAAGCTGCAACAGGGCTTGGCCACGGAGAAGGCCAAGGAAATCGTCAAGGCGATCAAGGATTCGAAGATCAAGGTCACGTCTTCCATCATGGGAGACTATGTGCGGGTGGCCTCAAAGAGCCGCGACCTGCTGCAGGATGTCATCCAGCTCGTCAAGAGCACGGATTTCGGCGTGGCGCTGCAGTTCACCAATTACCGCTAAGCCCCGAGTATCCGCTTAGAGCGCGGCTAGGCGCGCGAGCGCCCGCTGCCGCCCCACGGCGGTAAAGACGGCGAAAGCGCCCGGCCCCACGGTTTGGCCGGTGAGCGCGGCGCGGCTGCCATTGATCAGCAAGCCTGCCTTTACTCCGTTTTCTTCGGCGACGGCGCGCAAGACCGCTTCAATGTGCGCTTCACTGAAGTCATTGCCCGGCGCCAGCCTTCGCCCCAGCTCCTTCAGCAGTTCGCGCGCCTGCGGTTTGTCCAAATTTTCAAGCGCTTCGGGCGTCGTTTCGTAGGTATCGCTGAAGTAGGCCCGGCCCTTCTCCGGGAAGTCTCCCAGCACCTGATAGCGTGAGCGGATGATATCGACAATCTCCGCGAAGCGGGCCTCGTCCTTCGGCGCTTCGATGCCTGCGCGGTCCATTAGCTCGCGGACGCGCGGCGCCAGCCGTTCCACCGGCATGGAACGCAAATGCTGCGTGTTCAGCCAAAGCGCTTTCGGATCGATCGGGTTCTCTTCGCTGAAATTCACGGTGGCGTTGCTGCGGTTCACTCCCTCAAAGCTGAACTTCTCCCGCACCTCGTCAACCTGCATGAATTCCTGGTTATTCTTGGGGTTCCAGCCCAGCAGACAAAGGAAGTTGATGTACGCCTCCGCGACAAATCCCGCATCCCGGTAGGTGGTGACGCTCACCACCGGCCCATGCTTGCGCTTCGAGAGCTTCGAGCCGTCCGGCGCAATCAGGAGCGGGAGATGCGCGAATTCCGGCACAGGACCGCCGAGCGCTTCGAAAATCAGGATGTGCTTGAACGTGTTCGAGAGGTGATCCTGTCCGCGGATGATGTGCGAGATGCGGAGATCCAGATCGTCGGCGCAGCTCGCCATATGATAGGTGGGCAGACCATTGCTTCGAAGTAGCGCAAAATCCTCGATGTCGTCGGCCTTCTTCGCCTGCTTGCGATAGACGAGGTCCTTGAAGCCCACCCAAAGATTCTCTTCCCTGGGGACGCGGAAGCGCAGGACGAACGGCTCCCCGGCGGCGGCGCGGCGATCGCTTTCCTCGCGGCTCAGGTTACGCATTTCCGCGTGGAACAGCCAAGGTCCATCCGCGGGGTCCCGTTCTTCCTCCGCGCTTTCCATCGGGGTGAAGTCGCGGTAGGCCAGCCCCTTTTCGAAAATCTCCCAGGCGGCCTTCCGGTGTAGTTCGATGCGCTCGGATTGGGCATACTGTTCATCCCAATCGAGGCCCAGCCAGCGCAGCCCCTCGAAGATCGATTGCATGGACGCTTCCGTATTTCGCTCGACGTCCGTATCGTCGATGCGCAGAATCATCGTGCCATTCTCTTTGCGGGCGTAGAGCCAGTTGAAAATGAAGGTGCGCGCGCTGCCGATATGCAGAAAACCGGTTGGCGAAGGAGCGAAGCGGACTCGAGGCATAAGCTTCAAGTGTAGCGCAGGGCCTCATTGGAGCCGGATTTCCGGGCCGCATCCATGCGTCGCCGCCGGGCCGCGCTACACTGCTTAGTAGTCTCGTGCCTCCCACCCCCACGCTGGATCTCCACACGCCCCTTCAATACACCAAGGGCATTGGTCCGGCACGGGCGAAACAGCTTGAAGCGAAGGGCCTCCTTACCGTCGAAGACCTGCTCTTCTACATGCCTTTCCGGTATGAGGACCGGTCTAACCTCAAGCCGATTCGAGAGCTTGCGCCGGGCGAAATGGCCACTGTCGTGGGGCGCGTGCTCGGGATTCATTCGAAATCGCTGCGCCGCGGCTCCAAGCTTGTGGAAGTCTCCTTCGCCGATGGTAGCGGCGGCTCGCTAACGGCGAAATGGTTCCATGGCGGATGGGTGGCCGATGCCTTCCGCCCTGGGATGTTGGTGGCTCTCTATGGCAAGGTGGAGGTGGAGAGCTATTCGCGTTCCCTCGCGATGGTGCACCCGGATCACGAGGTGATCGACGAGGACCCCGCGAGTACGGACACCGCCTTGCACACGGGGCGCATCGTGCCCGTCTACAGCGCCATCGGCAAGGTAAGCACGCGGCTCTTGCGCAAGTACGCGCATGCTGTGATGGAGCAGCTTCCCGCCTTGCGGGATGCCCTCCCGAAGAGCGTCTGGCAACCGCTGAAACTACCCCCATTCTGGGATGCGCTGCGCGAGAGCCATTTCCCCTCCGCCGGGGCCGATGTGCGTGCGCTCAACCGCTTCCGGAGCCCGGCTCAATACCGCCTGATTTTCGAGGAGTTCTTCTGGCTGGAATGCGGGCTGATCCTGAAGCGGCGGCGGGCGCGGCGGGAACAGGGAATTTCTTTCTCGCTGAATGATCGCGTGCGGGAGCAGATCAAGAAGATGCTGCCGTTCCGCCCCACCGGAGCGCAGAAGCGCGTGCTGGGCGAAATCGCCGCCGACATGGAAGCGCCATCGCCGATGCTGCGCATGCTGCAGGGCGACGTGGGCAGCGGCAAGACGCTGGTGGCGGCGGAGGCGGCGATCATCGCGATGGAGAACCGCTACCAGGTGGCTGTGCTCGCGCCCACGGAGATTCTGGCATCCCAGCACTACGCTTCTTTCCGCGAGCTTTTTGAACCCCTGGGCTACGAAGTGCTGCTCCTCACGGGCAGCGCCGGTGCGAAGGAGAAGAAACAGAAGAAGCTGATCATCGAGAGGGGCATGGCGCGCGTTGTCGTCGGCACGCATGCCATCTTGCAGGAGGATGTCTCGTTCGAGAAACTGGGGCTGGTGATTATCGACGAGCAGCACCGTTTCGGCGTCCTGCAGCGGCTGCAACTGATGCGGAAAGGCGTGACGCCGGACGTGCTGGTGATGACCGCGACGCCCATCCCGCGGACGCTGGCTCTCACGATGTACGGCGATCTCGAAGTCTCCGTGATCGATGAGATGCCCGCCGGGCGCAAGCCGATTATCACCCGGATGGCGCCCGAATCGCATATCGAGCAAGTCTGGAGTTTCGTGCGGCAGGAGGTGGATGCCGGGCATCAGGCTTACGTGGTCTACCCCATGGTGGAGGAAAGCGAGACGGCCGCGAAGAAGGCCGCGGAGCAGATGGCGCAGCATCTGCAAAGGAACGTGTTCCCCGATCTGGAGATCGGGCTTCTCCACGGCAGGATGAAGACGGGCGAGAAGGACGAGGCAATGGAGCGTTTCAAGCGCGGCGAAACCCATGTGCTGGTTGCGACGACGGTGATCGAAGTGGGCGTGGACGTGCCCAATGTCACTGTGATCGTGATTGAACACGCCGAGCAGTTCGGCCTCTCGCAATTGCACCAGTTGCGCGGACGGGTGGGCCGCGGTCCCGCGCAGAGCTACTGCATCCTGGTGCCGTCGAAATTGAGCCCGGACGCGGAAATGCGGCTCCGCGCGATGGTGGAAACGAACGATGGATTCCGCATCGCGGAAATGGACCTGCAATTGCGCGGACCGGGCGAGTTGTTC
This sequence comes from Bryobacterales bacterium, assembly GCA_020847315.1. GTDB lineage: Bacteria > Acidobacteriota > Terriglobia > Bryobacterales > Bryobacteraceae > JACTMJ01. The sequence continues at coordinate 7,873 of JADLCF010000303.1, forward strand.
GGAACGCGGCAATCCGGATTGCCGGCATTCCGCTTCGCCGATCTCGTGCGGGACCACGACATCCTCGAACTCGCCCGAAGCGAGGCGGCTGCGTTCATTGAGAAGCACGAAGGGAAGGCGGAGCTTCGGGAAGCGGCGGAGTACATCCGGGAACACTGGCAACGGCGCTACGGGCTCGTACTGGTGGCATAGGGATGGAGTGGACGAATGCGCATCATTGCCGGAGAGTTCAAAAGCAGACGCCTCAAGAGCATACCTGGCCTCGATACGCGTCCAACGCCGGACCGCTTGCGGGAATCGCTCTTCAGCGCGCTCCAACCGGAACTCGATGGCGTGGTGTTCGCGGACCTCTATGCCGGCACGGGTTCGGTGGGGCTTGAGGCGCTGAGCCGGGGCGCTTCTAGCGTGATCTTCGCGGAGCGGCACGCCAAGGCAGCGAAGGCGCTGCGGGAGAATATCGCCAGCTTCAGCGCGGAAACCAGGACGCGCGTGCTGCTCGAACCCGCCTCGCGAGTGGCTGTGCACCTCGATGCGCGCATCGTTTTCCTCGACCCGCCCTACGGACTTTCCGGTGAGTACGAGGCATGCCTCGATGCGCTCGCGGAAGGACGCGCGGAACTGGTGCTGGTGCAGCACAGCTCCCGGCTAAAGCTGCCCGCGAGTTACGGTACGCTCGAACGCTGCCGGGTGCTGAAGCAAGGGGATAACGTCGTTTCCTTTTACCGTCGAACGCGCTCCGTGGCGGCCGCGCCGGGCGAAGCCCCATGAGAAGGGCGGGGAACTGGTTTACCCTGAAATAGGGTGGAGAGTATTTCCGAATCGCTGAGTTCCGTGCCGGAGAGGCCTCTAATCGCCGTTGCGATGAGCGGCGGAGTGGATAGCTCCGTCGTCGCGGCGCTGCTGCATTCGAGGGGCGAGCGTCTCGTGGGCATGACGATGCAGCTCTGGAACCAGCGCCGCCTGCCCGAGGTGGCGTCGGAAAAGGCCACTGGACGCTGCTGCTCGCTCGACGATGTGTATGACGCCCGCTACGTAGCCAACCGGATCGGGATTCCGTACTATGTGGTCAATTTCGAAGACCGCTTTGAAGAGAACGTGGTAAAGCCGTTTGTTCAAGATTATCTTGAGGGCCGCACGCCCATCCCGTGTACGCTTTGCAATAACTTCATCAAGTTTGACCAGTTTCTGGATATGGCGGCGTCGGTGGGCTCTGAGCGGGTTGCCACCGGGCACTACGCACGGATCGGCCAGGATCCCCAGACCGGGCGCTGGCGCCTCATGAGAGCCGTCGATGAGACGAAGGACCAGACCTACTTTCTGTTCGGTCTTACCCAGGAACAGCTTGCCCGGACACTCTTTCCCCTAGGCGGCATGCGCAAGACGGAGGTGCGGGAACTGGCGCGGAAACTGGATGTGCCCCTTGCGGACAAGCCGGATAGCCAGGAGATCTGTTTCGTGCCCAACGGTGACTACGCCGCATTCATCGAGGCCTATTTCCGGGAGCAGGGGATCGATGCGGGAAGGGCGCGCGGCGAGATTCTGGACGAGAGCGGGAAACGGCTCGGCGAGCATCGAGGCGTGCATCACTATACGATCGGGCAGCGCAAGGGGATCGGCATCGCCGCGCCCGAACCACTTTATGTGATCTCCACTGAACCTGCGACGCAGACGGTCGTTGTGGGGAGCGGGGATGGGCTGATGCGCCGGCGGATGCGCGTGAAGGATCTGAATTGGATCTCGATTGCAGCTCCCTCGGAACCGGTTCGCGCGATGGTGCGCATCCGCAACCGGCACATTCCGGCGGCGGCGACCGTGTATCCTGGGGACGGGAGCGGCGTGGTCGAGGTAGAGTTCGATGCCCCACAGCGCGCGATTACCCCAGGGCAGGGAGCTGTCTTCTATCGGGACGACCTTGTTCTGGCCGGTGGATGGATCATGGATTCACTGGATACGTAACATCCGCGAATTGAATGAGATCGCGCACTATAGCAAAGCTATCACTTTAAGTGAAGAAGGGAAGCAGACTGTTTGCGAAAGCAGACCGGCTTAGGCGCGTGGTTGCCTTACGCATTGGTGCGGGGGGCGTTCCTGCCACTCGGGTATCTTCCCGGCAGACTCGGCCTTGTTCTCGCCGAATCGTTGTTCCGCCTCCTGGATTTGCTCGTGCCGCGTCTCCGCCGGATTGCTCTGCGCAACCTTGAGTTGGCTGAACCCGCGCTCGATCTGGAAGCGCGTCAACGGCGGGTGACGGAGGTCTATCGATCATTGGCGCGGCTCGTTTGGGTGATCGCCAATGTGTCATGTAAAGGTTTCGATAATGTCTATAAATATCTGCGAATAGAGAATATACAGCATGTTGAAGAAGCGCTTGCAAAGAAGCGGGGGCTCCTCTTTGCAACCGGGCATCTGGGCGCGTGGGAATTGAGCGCGCTTGCGTTCGGCCACGTCGTCCGGCCCATGGATGTGGTGGCGCGCCCCCTCGACAATGCGTACTTGGACAAGTGGGTCACCTCGCTCCGGGAGCAGACCGGCAACCGAATATTGCGGAAATCCGGGACGCTCCGCGAGATCATGCGGGCGCTTGGGGAGAACCGCGCGGTAGGGATGCTGCTGGACCACAACGTCATTTCGCAGGACCTTTGCTTCGTGGATTTTTTCGGAATCAAGACTTCGGCGAGTACCGTCTTCGCCAAGATTGCCGCCAGAAGCGGCGCCACTGTGGTGCCGGGCTTCGCCGTTTGGGACGCAGCGGAACGGCGCTATATCCTTCGTTTTGAAGAGCCCATCGAGATTTCGGGAGACGCGCAGCGCGACACGCAGGCCATTCATTCAGCGATTGAACGCGTAATCCGGCGCAATCCGGAACAATGGCTCTGGATCCATCGGCGTTTCAAGACGCGCCCGCCGGGCGAAGCGCCTCTTTATGATTAGCGCCAGGGTCGAAGGCGGAATGGAAAGGGAATGTGGGAATGAAAGAACCTCGTGCCATACTGTTTGACTTCGATGGGGTGCTGGTCGATAGTGAACCCGTTCATCACATCGCGTGGTCGGAAGCACTGGCCCCACTGGGAGTCTCGATCAGCGCGGAAGTGTACCTGAGACAGTTCACGGGAATTGAAGATCGCGGGGCCATCGAATGGCTGGCGTCGGTGACGCCGGCGCATTCCTTTGAGGTGCTTTGGGCGACATTCCCGCGCAAGCAGGAAGTGTTTCTGGAGCGAATGCTGGCCGAGCCTCTGGTGCCGGAAGCGAGCGCGAAGCTGCTCGAACAACTCAAGCTGGAAGACTACCGGCTGGCGGTTGTGAGTTCGAGTTCGGGCTGCGAGGTCTGGCCGATCCTGGAGCGCAACGGGGTCCGCCATCTGTTCGACCTGGGCGTCTTCGCCGAAGACGTGGCGCAAAAGAAGCCACATCCCGAACCCTACCGGAAAGCGTTATCCCAGCTCGGCGTGCACACCGCGCTGGTGCTGGAAGATTCGAGCCCCGGCATGGCAAGCGCCACGGCGGCGGGTTGTGAAGTAATCCAGGTGACGGATGTCAACCGCATGGCCACCCAGGTCAGGGAACACCTCGCCCTTGGCAACCCCTGGCCTCAAGGGGGGCTGTGATGGTTCAGGCGGTCCCGTTCAGGAATTTCGATACGTTAGTTGACATAATATATGTTATCGGCGCTTTAGCTGTCCAACCTCCCAGACCGCACGATCTGGCCTCTCCCGTGGCCCGGCGGGATCGGCGCGGCATGGGCAAGAATTGACGGTGAGACCGGCTTGTTGATCGAGAAATGATGACGTGAGTAAACCGCCGAGGGCATGCTGTGGCGCGACACGATCAGCCCGGGTACCACCGTGCGTGGAAGACGGACTCCCACGCACGAAGAACCCTGAGAGCCGGTACGCGATCAAATTGCCCGAAACGCCTCAACCCTATCGCATTCGGGTGCTGTTGAGCATGTTCTTGAACGTCGGCTCAAATTTCGAAAAATCCCGTTCCGGAGCCACGAAGATCAGCGATACCGTATCGGTGGGGCTGCGTTCCACCACCGCTAGCACCACGACTTCCCGTTGCCCTTGGAACGCCGAGGGGCCGTTCAGCATGTAGAGTACGGTCCGCTTTCCGTTGACCGTGACGCGCTGTGGTTCCGCCGTGATCTGGATGCCCGGATTGTTCTTCACTACGTCCTGTGAGATCGCTGCCGCCACTTCTTCAATGCGTTGCGAAGAATTATTCGAGCGTTCCGTGACAATTGCTCCGTAACCGATTGCAGATCCGCCATTTCCCGTATTCACCACGCCATATTTTGGCAGAATTGTTACACTTCCCTGCTCTCCCTGTGAAATCTGCCAGTTCTCGGGATAGCTCATCGTGTACATGGCGGATTCATGCCCCTTGGCGCGGTTTGACGGCGGCTCCAACTCCGATACCGGCGGGATTTGGGCGGTGCTCGCCTGCCCCGCCGCGCCCTGCTGCGGTTGCTTGGGCGGGGGCGGCAGCTTCGCCGCGAGTGCCTTCATCCGCGCAAACTGTCCAGTGTCGCGCGTGTAATTTCGATGGTCGAACGTGAGAATCTCCTTCTGCACATTCTTCACGCGATTGCCGGGATTCGGATGGCTGGAAAACCAGGACGCCACTCCCGATTGGTTGCCTGAAATAGCCTCCAGCTTCTCAAAGAAATTTGCCATCTCAATGGGGTTGTATCCCGCGCGGTGCATCAACAGCGCACCCAATTGATCCGCCTGCGTTTCGGCCCCTCGCGAGTACTTGAGCAGCACACTGTTCAAGCCGAGCCCGATGCCCAGTTGTCCAAGTTGTCCAAGCAGCGAATTGTCCCCCAGCATGGCGCCGCCAATCATGGCCGGGAGCGAAAACAGGTTCGCCTTGGACGCCTGATTCGTCCCATGCCGCAAGGCGACGTGGCTGATCTCGTGCGCCAGCACGCCCACCACCTGGGCTTCATCGTCGGCGTGCTTCAAGAGCCCGGTGTTCATGTAGACGGGGCCGCCGGGCAGCGCAAAGGCGTTGATGTTTTCGTCGTTCACCCATTTGAACTGGTAAGGGTAGCCACCCGCTTCCGGTTGCGAGATCAGGGGTTCCGCCAGTTTCTTGAGCCACGCATCCATCTCGGCGTTGTGGACGATCGGCATTTCCCGATCAATCTGCGCCGCCGCCTCCTGCCCCAGTTTGACGTCCTGGTCTTTGCTGAAGAAGTTGAAGCCCGGCTTCAAGACTTTCGTCTGGGCATGCGATACCGCCGGTTGCAGCGCCAGAAGCGCGCTGAATAACAGGGTGGCTGCGAAATGAACCCAGGCCTTTGGCTTCCTCATGATCTCTCCCCCTTCAAAACCGGTCCGGTCGCGGCAGGCGCGCGCTCGGCCACGTAATCAGAAGAATGCGCCTCACGCGCATCTCGTTTCGAATCATTCTGCTTCCGGCCATCGTCCGGCGGCGGACGCCCGCACTCAAAGATACTATACGTCGCCTGGGATATTCTATTGCTGAAACTGCGTCATTCGGCGACCGGAGCACCGCCCTGCCCGCTCAGGCGGCGGACGTCAGCCATTGTTCCGCTAATTGATTCGGATCTCCCGACAAATCGAGCGGTGCTCTCCGCACTTCCTCGCCGTTTTCGAGAAACACGGCCACGTTGCCTTGGGCGGTGGGTTGCAGTTCCAGCCTCTTCGATTTCGCGTCCAGGCGTAGCGTATCGCCAACCCAGGTGAACTGGACGAACACCCTCATCCGGTGCCCCACCGTCCGGCAAGCGGTGAGCAGACCCTCGACGAACGCGCTCGATTTCAGCTCCGTCGCGTAAGGGGCGGATTCGAGCGCGGCCTGCCGTTGCATCGCTCTGGCCGCGATTTCCTGGGCGCGTTGCTCACCCCGCCGTTCCTCGCCGGATTCGAGCGCCTCCAGACTATTCTCAAGATTGTCCAAAAAGCCCATGTGTTCAGGATACCGGAGGGGGGGAAGCTTCCGCGCCCCGCAGTGTATACTCCCACCTACCCCACCGGCAACGCAGATGGAGGCCTCATCCATGGAGGTACGCTGGAAGAGTGCCGGGTTTCCCGGTGATGGATAGGCGATGCGGCACCGGGAGCAGGGTAGCGATTTTCTGAACTGGACAAAGCGGGCGGGCCGCAGCCTGGAGCGGGAAGAAGCGATGCGGCGCGTGATCCGCAGCATCCCACACGGCATGGTGTCCACGTATGCGCATGTCGCGGCGGCTGCCGGCTATCCCGGCTATCACCGCCAGGTGGCGCAACTGCTCAGGCGCGAAGGCCATTTGCTGCCATGGCAGCGCGTCGTGGGAGCAGGCGGCGAGATCAAGACCCGCGGGGAAAGCCACATCACGCAGCGGCATCTGCTTGAGGCCGAAGGAGTCCCGTTCCGGGGAGATCGCGTGGATATGGCTGCTTGCGAGTATGCGTTTCGCATGTGGGAAGTTTGGGAGTAGGCATGCGCCCGCCTGCGTGAACCCTGCCGCCGTAACGCTGTCTCGCGGCCCTATCGATTCCGCGCGCAGCGCTCCCCGTTGCCGGTGCGCCAGGGCGCCAATGGCAAGACGGCGTTCAACCCGCGCGGGCGCGCGTTTTTGGCTGCAAGTCGAGCAGCGGGATCGATTGCAAGGTCTGCTCCTGCTCAACGAGGGCTTCCCGGTAGCCCTTCAGCATGCCCACGCAGGTGGCCACAATCACCGGGCCAAGGATGATTCCGATGAACCCGAAGGCCTCTAGGCCCCCGAGCAGGCTCACGAGCACCAGGAGTTCGTTCAGCCGGGCGCGCCCCGCGATCAGAATCGGCCGCAGCACCTTATCCGAGCTGCTCACGAAAACGAACCCCAACACGATCAGCATCGCGCCCCGCCAAGGGGCTCCATTGAAGATCATGTAGGCGCCCATCGGAGCCCAGACAAGCGACGGCCCGATCACCGGCAGAAACGCGAGCACGCCCAGCACCAAGCCCCACACCAACGGCGAAGGCAGGCCAAGAATCCAGAAAGTGAGGCCGCCGAGGATTCCCTGCACCGTCGAAACCACCACGCTGCTCAGGATGGTGGCTTGGATCATGTCCGTGGCCTCACCGATCATGCGGTCTCGCGTGTCTTCCCCTACCGGCGCCACATCCTTGAGGATCTGCATCAGACGCGGCCCATCCCGGAAGAGGTAGAACATCGTCAGCAGGAAGATCAGCAAATGGAACATCGAATGGATGATGGTGCTGAGGATATCGGTAATTTTCGTGGCGACGAAGGCGGTACCAGCCTGAAGGCGCTCCCGGTATTGCTCCTGGAGATCGCCGATGGGGATCCCCACATCCTTCGCCACCTCCTCCACGCGGTCCGCGGCGCGGTCAAGAAAGCCTTGCGGCATTCCGCGCACTGCCGCATTCGCCTCCTGGATCAGCGTGATCGAGAGCCAGGTCATCGGACCAACCAGGCTCACCAGCACGAAGAGCAACGTGAGCGATGCTGCAAGAGTTCGTTTACCCACCAGGCGCCGCACGCGGATGTGCACGGGAAAGAAGAAAATCGCCAGAATGGCGCCCCAGGCAAGTGGCTGAAAATACGGTGAGATCACATCGTAGAGCAACACCAACGCCAGCACGATGAAGCCCCACCATGTGACGTTCCGGAAGCTTACGGTATTTGAAGGCGCCGCCATGCCCTGCCCAAATTCAGTATATCGGAGCGGTATGTCGCGAGCCTTAGGATGAAGC
>JADLCF010000304.1 GCA_020847315.1 Bryobacterales bacterium
AACTGATGGAAAAGGCGGATGGAGACGTGACCAAGGGCAGCACCTCCCTGGCCGAAATGACGGAATCGATGGAGCGCATTGAGGGCGAGAGCGACAAGATTGCCCAGATCATCAAGGTGATTGACGGCATCGCATTCCAGACGAATATCCTTGCATTGAATGCGGCCGTCGAAGCCGCGCGCGCCGGAGAAGCCGGCATGGGGTTTGCGGTTGTGGCCGAGGAAGTCCGGAACCTGGCGCAACGCTCCGCGCAAGCCGCCAAAGATACGACGGGCCTCATTGAACAGTCGGTTCTGAGCGCGCGTGAGGGAGCGCAGAGACTGGATCGGATGGCCGAGTCGTTCCGTGCGATCTCCTCCTCGAAGGATATGGTGCGGGATGTCATGGAAGGCATCAACGAATCCAGCCGGGAAGAGGCGCGGCGCATCGAGGAGATCACTTCCGCCATCCGGCAGATTGACCAGGTGGTGCAAAGCACCGCGGCCACCGCCGAGGAGAGCGCGGCAGCGAGCGAGGAGATCGCGGGCCAGGCAAACAGCCTTCGCGAAATCGTGGAACGCCTGGAAGCGCTCGTTGGGTCCTGATCGGAGCGAAACGCCATCGTCTTGAACGCCATCGCCTTGATCCGCAGGATGCAGGGAACCCGCCGGGCTGATGGAGACCCGGCGGGCAGATTCAAACTCGCCGGGCTTCGATATCGAACGGCGGAACGAACAGGAATCGAGAGCGGGCGCAGTCGAAGCAGTTCCGTCTGGAGCGGACCGGCGAAAGGCGCCGCGAACCCCATTCCGCACGGACCGGCGGCTTTCATTCAACGCAGGAGTACTGGCGGGCGAGTTCGGACGGCGGCGCACGTTGCCTACGAAACACTCCGTACCTGGAAGGAAAGGCCGCGCACGGAGAAAAGGGGCCACGCTCCCTCATTTCCGGACCGCGGCATCGCTCGCATCGTGAGACAGAAGCGCAAATCTCATCCGTTAAGCCTGCAACTCCATACGGCAGAAGCGCGCCTGCCCGTTCGATTCCCGATGCCCCCGACGCCGGGATACGGCGCCGGGATAGCGAATCTGGCCGCTCCTTCTCTCTCTCACCGTTCCAATCGTTCCCACACATGAGCGATTTCCGCGACGGTTCCCGCTTGGTGGGTGAGATGGTGGGTGAGGCCGTCGAATCTGCGCATACGGTGAACTTCGCTGTATCCTGGAATTCACCTGGATTGCGTCTATCGATATAGGGCTCGCAACCGCGAGGACGGAAGCGAGTTTGGGAGTTATGGCCAGGGCGAGAGCGAAATCGCGTTCAAGAGATAAAGTCTGGGTGTTTGCGGGAGGCTGGTTCCATGTTTGCCTGGATATGTCCAAAGTGTGGGAAAGAGATTCCACCCCAGTACGATGGGTGCCCGGAATGGTGCCCGGAGTATAGCAAGCAGAAGGCGTACCTCAAGACTTCGGATCGGCCCATCGTGGAAGCCACATCCCCGATTCTCAAGAACCTCGCGCAACTCGAAGGGCAGCAGGGGAACGTCTATGCCCCGGGCGCGCCCCCGCCCCCACCCGTGGTGGAACCGGAGGAGCCGGCGCCTGGCAATGGTCCGCGAATTCGCCCGGCGGCAGTGGCGGTGACCTATGAAGAAGGGGTTCCCGAGTATGTGCCAGGCGGGGGAGACCGGGGCAGGGAGGCTCCCCAGGCCGTCGCGGTTCCTTCGAGCGGCGAGCGCGTCAAGCGGGAGATGAGTCCGCTGCTCGTGACCGCGCTGGCAGCGATCGTCTTTGTGGCGTTGGGCTATGCGGGGTTCAAATACTATGAGCGATCCAAGGGGACGCCCGGCGCCTCTTCGAAAATGGTGGCGGCGGACAGCCACCAAGGCGGCCATCCACTCAACCGGGCGCTGACCGTAACGGGGCTACGCTTTGTGCCCGGGAAAAACAACAAGCTCGAGGCGCGCTTCCTGATCGTCAATAACACGGGAGCGCAGACGCCCAAGTTCAGTGGCATGGTCTCTGTGCGCCCCAAGGACGCAGCGGCGGATGAAACCCCATTGTTGACATTTGAACTAAAGGGCGTGGAATTGGGTCCTTACGAATCCCGGGAAATGCAAGCGCCGTTGCAATCTACGCTGAAGCCCTACGAACTGCCCGATGGCGGCCTGGTTCGCGCGGATTTGAACATTCTGGAACCTGTCGCGGATTAGCCTCACGCGGCCGGTGGGCGAGCCGATGAGCGGCCTGCGATCCGGTAGAATCGAAGCTTATGAAAATCTCTCGTGCCTTCGCAGGGCTTGCCGCAACCCTTGCGTTACTGGTTTGTCTCGCTGGATGCGGCGCCGGAAGCGCGCTGGCGGATATGGCCGGTGGAGACGCGCAAGCGCAGGCGGGGAGCCTCGCGCGCGCCGGCGCGGCGGTGGCAAACGCGCTGACGGCCGCGAAGTTCGATTACTACGTGCTGGCGCTTTCCTGGTCGCCGCAGCACTGCACCACGCCTGCCGGACGGCGGGACGCCGTGCAATGCGGCGGCACGCGGCGCTATTCGTTCATCGTGCATGGATTGTGGCCGCAGTATGAGCGCGGCTGGCCCGAGAATTGCGGCGGGGAAGCGCTCGATGGGAGAGTGGTTCAGCAGACACTCGATATCATGCCCAGCCCGAAACTGATCCGTCACGAGTGGGCGAAGCATGGAACGTGCAGCGGCCTGACTCCAGTGGACTATTTCGCGCTTGCCCGGAAGGCCTTCAGCCAGTTCCGTGCGCCGGATGCCTATGGAAAGCCGGATCGGGAGATTTATGTTTCCCCGGCGAAGTATAAGTCTGCCTGGATGGAATCGAACCCAGGGTTGGATAGCAGCGAGTTCGCCGTGCTGTGCAGCGGCCGCTTTCTGCAGGAAGTGCGGGTTTGCCTGGACAGGAACTTGAACCCGAGACCGTGCGGCTCCAGCGTAAGGGATCGCTGCCGTGCGCCGGAAATGATTGTGCAGCCCCTGCGCTAAGCTGCCGTTTCGCTGGGCGGCCGTGCGCTGGCGCCACTGAGCGGGGCGATAGATAGGAAATGGAAAAAGGCCGTCCCGGTGAGGACGGCCTTTTCGATAGGGCTTGCGAACTTGGCGCTGGATTAGTAATCCATGCCGGGGCCGCCGTGGCCGCCACCGGCGGGAGCGGCCGGCTTGTCTTCCGGAATCTCGCAGATCATCGCTTCGGTGGTGAGCATCAGGCCCGCGATCGAGGACGCGTTCTGCAGAGCAGAGCGGGTGACTTTCGTCGGGTCGATGACGCCGCTTTCGACGAGATCTTCGTAGGAGTTGGTCTGCGCGTTGAAGCCGTAGTTGGCGCCGCCATTGGAGCTGCGAACCTTTTCGACAACGATGGAACCTTCAAGGCCCGCATTGCCGGAGATTTGCCGCAGGGGCTCTTCACAGGCGCGCTTGATGATGTTCAGGCCGATGAGTTCATCGTCTTCGAGCTTCAGGCTGTCGAGGGCCTTGACGGCGCGAAGCAGGGCGGTTCCGCCACCGGGGACGATGCCTTCTTCCACCGCGGCGCGCGTGGCATGCAGAGCATCCTCGACGCGAGCCTTCTTTTCCTTCATTTCGGTCTCGGTGGCCGCGCCGACTTTGATCACCGCGACGCCGCCGGCGAGCTTCGCCAGGCGTTCCTGGAGCTTCTCGCGGTCGTAATCCGAGGTGGTCTCTTCGATCTGCGCGCGGAGTTGCTTCACGCGGCCGGAGATGGCTGCTTCCTTGCCCGCGCCATCGATGATGGTGGTGTTGTCCTTATCGATGGTGACGCGCTTGGCTCCGCCGAGGTGCTCCAGCAGAACGCCTTCGAGCTTGATCCCCAGGTCTTCCATGATGGCCTGGCCGCCGGTGAGGATGGCGATATCCTCGAGCATCGCCTTGCGGCGGTCGCCGAAGCCGGGGGCCTTCACGGCGGCGGCGTTCAGGGTGCCGCGCAGCTTGTTGACGACGAGGGTGGCCAGCGCTTCGCCTTCCACTTCCTCCGCGATGATCAGCAGCGGACGGCCCGAACGGGCGATCTGCTCGAGAATCGGGAGCAGGTCCTTCATGTTGCTGATCTTCTTTTCGTGGATGAGGATGTAGGGATCCTCAAGAACCACTTCCATGCGGTCCGGGTCGGTGATGAAGTAGGGGGAGAGGTAGCCGCGGTCAAACTGCATGCCATCGACGGTCTGCAGTTCGGTCGACATGGTCTTGCTCTCTTCGACGGTGATCACGCCGTCCTTGCCGACCTTCTCCATCGATTCCGCAATGATGTTGCCGATGTTGCTATCGCCGTTTGCGGAGATGGTGCCCACTTGGGCGATCATGCCGCCGGAAACGGGCTTCGAGAGGCTCTGGAGTTCGTTGACGACCGCTTCCACGCTCTTGTCGATGCCGCGCTTCAGAGCCATGGGGCTGATGCCGGCGGCCACGGCCTTCACGCCTTCGCGGAAAATGGCCTGGGTGAGAATCGTCGCGGTGGTGGTGCCGTCGCCGGCGATATCGGAGGTCTTCGAGGCAACTTCGCGCACCATCTGCGCGCCCATGTTCTCGATCGGATCCTTGAGTTCGATTTCCTTCGCGACGGTAACGCCGTCCTTGGTGATGGTGGGTCCGCCGAATTTCTTCTCAAGCACCACAT
>JADLCF010000305.1 GCA_020847315.1 Bryobacterales bacterium
ACCGTGCCGCCGAACCGAATGACGGAAAAGGCACCGACGCTGAGATTACCTATGCTGTAAGCCACCCTGGCGGCGCACACCTTTTGGCCTATGTGTACACACATGTCGCCGCTACGAATACTCCAACAGATGGCTGTTACATCCGCTATGATACAGCAGCGTCGAGACTTAACCTGCTCAATGACGCCGGCTCCGCATGGATCACCTCTGGTACCAGTACGGATCCAGGCGTCTTAAGCAATCAGCATTGCTCCGTTTCTCGTGCATTTCGTGTCTCTATCGAATCAGGCGTGACACTAAAACTAAGTATATCTTATCATTTTGCCGTCCGCTATGCGGGAGCTAAAACTGTTTATATGTATAGTCAGGATAAATCTGGCCAAATCACCGGATGGACGCCAGTGGGGGTATGGCAAGTTCCGGAGGGGACCGGGAATTTCCTACCATCTATAACAGCAATGACCCCAATAAGCGGCCACATGTCATCACTTACATTACGTCTAACCGCGGCTGACCCAGACGGAGCACAGGATCTCCGAGGGATACACGTTCTCCTTAATAATCACCTCCAATATAAAAATAGTTGTTACTTATACTTCGATCCTGCTCACTCCGAGCTATTTCTCTTGAACGACAACACAAGTCGGTTCTTAGGCCCATTGCGTTTAGGAGATACAGCAGATATGCAAAACGGAAAATGTTCGATCCGCGGAGCAACCGTACGCATGTCCTCAGACAAAAACTCTGTCTCGCTGGAAGCACAAATCGATCTTACAGTAGCATCCGCGGGGCCAAACTCACTCTGGACGCTCACTGAGGACTCAAGTCCGTCGTGGATTGGCTGGAAGCACGTAGGAGAGATTATTGTTCCTCTCGGCCTCGGCTATGCGCCACCCAGTTACGAGGACTTGCTCGTCACGCCAACGACGACGGGGAGCTTCCTCATCACAACCACTATTAGCGCTTCGAAAGCGATAGGTACTGTTGAAGACATATATTTTATGATTAACACAGAGAAGCGGACTCAGATGGGTTGTTATATCATGCTGAGGCGCTCAGCACAAAAGATGTATTTTCTAGGTGATGATGGTGTGCAATGGCAGGATATTGATACTTTAGGGTCTAATCGATACGCGTCTAATCAATCCTGTGGCCTAGACTATCGCAATGCTCAATTCCGTATCGATGAAGACAAGGCGAAAGTACAGATAGAAGTGAGCCCACATATCATTACTGATCAGCCATTATATATGTGGCTCTACATCTCAGATTCATGGGGCATGACGACCGGATGGGCTGGAGGATCCACGCTGCCATTGCCTATCTCGGCGAAATCATCTGATCTTTCTATCGTATTGCCACCTGGGTCGTCGATTTCAACTGGCGGACTCAACTCCCTACCTCCCCAGGCAGCATGGCGAGTTGAGTTCTTCGCTCACGAATGGAGCAAGCCCCCCTCGATGCTCGACGGATTTATCAGATGCTCAGCCCTTGGGTTTCAGATTGCTGTTGCTCCAAACGGGGATATGGAATTCGTGTCCGCCAATGGAAGAATGACGCTCCCGACATCTGGACGCGAGGCATTCACTGTTCGCATTCAAAAGCTGACCGCGAGTAAGATGTACGTATTTGAGGTGTGGAATCTGGATGGATCTAGTTATGTGTCACGCCAACTACAGGTTGGGCAGTGGCAGGAGCAAGCGACTGCGGGATGTGCAATCAGTAATACTCTGGCTGAGTCGTTCGCCCCAGCAATTGGGTACTTCCGACTCAACAATAGCACCGTACCGTTGGGAGGAAAACAGCCAGTGCCCGCAGAGGCGGGAGATCTGCTTGATTGGAAATTTGAAGGTTATGGGAACGATAGCGGTCCTCATCACTGGCCCACAATGTTGCTTGGTGGACGATTTGGTGCGACGACAGGAGCGGACACCCTATTTGCGATACCGGTTGTTGAAGGGTTTGAGACTGCCCCGCCGTGGATGATCCAGCCCGTAGTTAACGCGCGAGAGATCGTTCGTTTATCTGGTGAAAGGAGTGTATCGATGTTAAGTTCTGGCGGTGCCATGCAGTGTAACTGGAAGCAATTACCTCATGCCGATGGAGAGCCGGTATCATCAATTATTACGATAAGCGCGGCTAATGCGTGCTCTATAACACTGTCAAACCTTACCTTTGGTCCGTATAAAATGCAGCTTACTGTCAGTGATAGTACGGGCAAGTCAGCAAGTCAGCAAGTTGAGTTCGGAGCTGTTCAAGCAGATGAAGATGGCCTAATAGAGTATCCTGATTCGAGACTTAGGAGTATTCTGGGCCCGATGTTAGTGTTAGGAAGGAACCCGTGGGTGTGGGCAGATCGCCAGAGCGTCGAGATGGCACGATACCTCTGGAAGAGGTATGAGGTGAATGGGGGAACGTGGCGGCTCGAAAGTGATTTGCGAGCCTTAGGTGGAATAGAGCGACGAGGAACCGTATATACGGAAAGCGGTGTTAAGAATAAGCTATTTGGAGTGGGGACGAACTTCCTGGAGGTCTTTTGCGGAGGCGTGCCCGGCAAAGCCAATGGAGCCACGCCATACATTGTGCCAATGGTTCCAAACGCAGTGGTCACACAAGTAACTAACCCATATCCGCGGCTAATTAGCACATGTGAGAGCGACACCGAGGTGACCTTTATTGATGGGTGGGTGTGGGAGCGACCAGCAATTAGCAGACCCGGTGTGGCCTGGGGAACGACCGATAGCTGTAGTGATTGCGGTGATTGGCGTGGAATAATGTCGACATCGAATATCAACTACTATGATAATGCTTTGGGGCATTATGCTTTGTATTATCGAACAGGGTGGAAGGTCGCCAGGGATTCGGCCAGGTGGCTTGCGGACCGGTGGTATCGGAGTCCGTGGGCTCTGAGCGGCCTTAACGTACCGCCTCGCGATCTGAGTTACACCAGCACATTTATTCGAGCAGAGATCGATCCGATAGGCGCTGATTCGGAGGTAATGTGGGCAACACTGCGACAGATGGTGACATCTCCACCGTGTATTGGGCAAGCAACAGACCCAGGTGCTATAGGCGACATCCGAGAATCAGCCTATTGTTTGGCGTATTTATCTCTCCAAGCAAAGCTGGACCCCGATGCCAATGCGCGAGGGACATCGGTTCAAGCGCTTCGTGCTGCCTTCGAGGGTCGTTGGGGTCCTGAACAGACTGTAGAGGGAACGTACGTAGAAAAGCAGTTTGAAGGGGATTTCGCGAGGGTGGTGGAAGTAGCCGACGGGTCTCCGCGGGTGACGCTGCATAAAGGGCCCGGGTTTTCGACGGACTATTGTGGCAAGGTGTCGCTTGAGGGGGCAGGGCAGATCTGGAACGACCGTGTGACGCTAGAAGGCGCGGGGGGAGTGTCGTTCGTAGGACAGCAAGGAAAGATGATCATGCTGACTGGCCGACTAAATGGCCAGCCCTGGAGCATGGTATCGTCGCTGTCATTCACTCCGGTCACGGTGTCGAGCCGTGCCGTGATACAGTTTCCATGGCGCGGTGACCCCGGGCCGATCGATGGCTTCGCGATATTTGAATCCCAACCGGCAGGTCGCGGGTACTGGGAAACATTTATGGCTGAAACTGATGCAGAGGGCAAACTGTTGTCCCCGCCAGCCCTCGATGCACACGTTTGGTATTGGTGCCGAGTCGAATCGCCATCCGCGTTAGTCCTGGACAAACCCTACGTCGCTGAAATCGGCGCGAAAGGCCCGTTCAGGCGGATGACATGGCAGGGCGGAACTGGGCTAGGCACTCAACCGTTCATACTAGGGATCCTAGGCTGGGCATTTCATCTTGCGGCGGATGCGGTTGCCAATGACGATCCCTCGACTGCAAATGGATTTCGAGAAAGCGCCCGCAGGTTGGTTCGCTGGTTGCACGCAAAAGGTCTCAATCCAGTGACGAACGGAATGCGGTATCGCGTGGGTCACTCAAATTGTCAAGGAGTTGACCTTTCTCCGGCGTTCGGGTGCTGGGAAACCAACAAAAACGTCGAAAGGTCGTACAACATCGAGCTGTTCAATCTTATTTCCCGCGATCTGCTTGCCTTTGGAACCGAAGCGGTGCCTGGTTTTGGGGATGAACTCTACACCGCGACATACGGAAGATCTGGATTTGCCTCACCGTTTGCTGACGATGGTCATTTCGCGGAAGCGGCGGACGAGTCGGGGTACACATGGTCGCTGGATCTTGCTACGAAGAATTATGGACAAGCGTGGGGCGTCGGGGGCGGACAGACATGGCCAGCAGTACGGTTGATGCTGAAGAAGTAGAAATGTCGCCGGAAGACTTACCTCGTTCCCGACGGTTGTGAGAACGAGATATTAAGAGCATTGAGGAATTCAGTTTGATCGTTGACGTGCAGGAATGCGAAAAGCCCGATGGAACTTGCAGGCGGACGGTCAACTGAGGCTCCGCGCGAACTCGGTAACGAGGGCTTCGACGAAGAGTTCGTCGCCGGTGATGCAGCATTCTGTTATTATTGGTGGGCACGATATGCCGTTTAACGTGGTTAGGCGTGACAATCGAGTTCAGAGCGTGGTCACTACTGTGAGTGAGCTCCGTCAAGCCTTTGATGAAGCAGGCAGTTACGCCTGCGAGTCTTACAGCCTCGGCAAAACGTCTGCCGTTTTTGCCGTCGTGCAGGAACCGGAGGGTTTGCTCATTTGCTTGTGCCAAGTCCAGCCAGGCATTGGGCTGCACTATTGGTCGCCACGAGAACCTCAACCAGCAATTCCAAATGCATAAGCGGAACTCTGGATAGGCCCGAAAGCGCTCAACCCAGCGGCTTCGGGTCTCGCCACTATGGCAGAGAGAATAGTACGTATTCTCGTTTTATTCGCTATAGGAGTCCTGTAACATCTGTTACTCTTAGTACCAGAAATGACTAAGCAACTCAACCGGCAAACGGCTAGGCGGTTACAGATCGATTGCTCTGGCGAGAAGTTGCATTATTGGAAGAATTGGCTGGCCCCCCACATTAGGAACATACATGACAGTCAACGACCGAAACATGGGTTTTGGTGTTGGCAACTCCTCCGCCGTCGAGGAGATGCAACGGAGCATCGCAAAGGTTGCTCCATTCCCGTTTCCCGTTCTGATTCAAGGGGAAACTGGCACTGGTAAAGAACTTGTCGCTAGACAGATTCATGCGTTGAGCGGTAGGACTCCCCTCGTATCGGTTGATTGCACGGGACTTTCAGGGGAGTTATTCGCTAGTGAACTGTTTGGGCATGAGCGCGGAGCCTTCACTGGCGCAGTTTCGACTCGGATCGGACTCCTGGAATCTGCTGGAAACGGAACGGTATTTCTCGACGAGGTCGGAGAACTCTCTCTGGAATTGCAGGCGCGAATCCTGCGATTCTTACAGGAGAAAGAGTATCGCCGTTTGGGTTCAAATCAATCCCGCGCGTCAGGTTGCCGAGTTCTCGCTGCAACCCATCAAGACTTGAGAGCGCTGGTCACGGCTCGCCGATTCCGGGAGGACCTTTATCAGCGACTGAATGCAATCGCGATTAGCACGCCACCACTACGAGATCGATTGGATGATGTGCAAGGTTTAATTCGGCATTTTCAGGCCAAACACTCTATCGAGTTCAAGCTTGATCATCTCGCGAAAGATGCCTTATATCGGTATCACTGGCCAGGAAATATCCGTGAGTTAGAGAACCTGACAATCCGCTTAGGCGTCATGTTCTCCGGTCAAGTGATCACAAGAAGGGAGTTGCCTTCAAGTATTACAGGTGGGATCGATGACCGAGTATACAATCCGCAAGGCGACTCGCACCTCGAATCCAGCGGTGCGCCGCGGCAGGAGTTGTCGTTAAGCGCAATACAGAACCAAAGGATTCTGGAAGTGGTCCGGAGTACCGGCGGGCGCATGGAGGAGGCTGCTTCTATTCTCGGAATCGGGCGCACTACACTTTACCGGAAGCTTCAATCGCTTGGGAGTGGACGGAAGGCGGCTGTGGTGTCGGCGTAGATGGCCTTCATTCTAGGATGAGCGACACCATGATTGGGGGGCTCTTCTGGGATTTTAGTGGCCAGGTCACCGTGAAGCCGGGTCCTCAAGTTTCGCTGGAAGAAGCGATGGGAGGGAGTTCCCCCTCCCAAACCTTCCTCCCGCTCGCCGTGTGGCAGGGGGAGCAGGCTCTTTCAGACCTGCTTCCCCAATCAATTCCAGCGTGGAGGCGGTGCTCGCCTGTAAAGGCCAAGCCCTTCGGGAGCGCGTTGCGCTGCCTTGACAGGCTCCGCGCCGCCGGGGGAACCCACGGGATTGGAGCCACCAAAATCCCGGAAGAGGCGATTGGGGAAACCGATGCGTGAACAGCCCTCCATCATATGACCGCTGGCGGTTCGTCGCGCTCGACGAGATCCCGGACCGGTTGAAGAGCAAGAGCCGGGAGCGCTTTCTGGCACTCACGCTCGACGACGGCTATCTCGACAACATGCGATACGGCGCGCCGGTCTTCGAAGAATTTGAGGCGCCGTTTGCGCTGTTCCCCTATACGAACGCGCTTGACCGCGTTGCCATCGAGTTCTGGATGCTTCTGCAGTCGTTGCTGCTGGTGGTAGACTCCCTTCGGGTGGAACACCCCTCGCACGGCGTCCTGGAGTTCCGAACGGAGACCATGGAGGCGAAGCGGGCCGCGATTGAAGCGCTCCTTCGCCTCGGCGGACCCGTGGATGATACCTACCGCGCCGTGCTGGCCGCGGCGGAGGCGGCCGGTGAGCCCATGCGGCGGATTCTCGACCGTGAGTTTCTTTCCTGGGAGCATCTGCGCACGCTGGTGGCGCATCCGCGGGTTACCATTGGAGTGCATACGGTTTCCCATGCGGATCTCGCCACGCTGAGCGATGAGGGCTGCTACCGGGAAATCTCCGAAGCGAAGACGAAGTTGGAATTGGAGTTGGGGACAAGAATCCGGCATATCGCATATCCGCTGGGTTCGACGGCGAATTGCCGCGAAAGAGAGTTTCGCTACGCGCGGGAACTGGGGTTCATCACGGGGCTGACAACCACGCGGGGGAATGTGTTTCCTCATCACGCGGAATCCCTCTGGTCTCTGCCGAGGCACTTGATTTCGGGCTTGAAACACAGCGCGGATGTGAAGTATCTCCGCATGAGCTTGAATGGGGTTTGGGACACCCCTTTGAACAACCGGGCGGTTGGCAAACTGCGAGGGTAGACCCTTGAGATCCTTCCCGTAATGCTGATGCTCCGCGCACGCCGTTCCATTCCTTCCCCTCTTGAGTACATACAGGCCCGGTCACGCCGCCGGACCGAAGGGAGCACTGCATGGAAATATCGATACTAGCCGGGCCGGAGGCAATTGAAACGCTCGCTCCCCGATGGCGAACCCTGATCGAGGGCACAGAGGGGGAAGTGTTCTCGTCTCCGAACTGGTGCCAGGCCCATCTGGCCGCTTACCCGGTTAAGAAGGTGGCCGTAGTGCGCGCGGAAGAGAATGGCCAACTTGTGGGCGTGATGCCTCTGGGGCGCGTGCGGACGGACTATCGCGGCCTATACCGGTCTTTGATGACCCCCTTCGCGATCGGCGACTATCAGCCGCTGATCGTGGAGACGGGAGGCGCTTCCCGGATTCTTCCCGCGATGCTCGATGCCGCGCGGGCGCAGTTCGGAAATCCGGGAGTGATGTGGTGGCCGCACATTCCCGCGGACGATCCCGCCCTGCCCATTCTCCGTCGCTATTTCCAGGAGCGGGGCATGCCGACTTTCGAAGAGACGGATGTGGCGCCGCGGCTGTCGATTGACGGGCGCAGCTACGAAGAGGTGGAAAAATCGTTTGCCTCCAGCCACCGGGTGGATACACGGCGCCAGCGGAAGCGGCTGGGGGAACGCGGTCCGGTCACGCTTTGGCGGCCGGGAACTCTGGATGAAGGCCTCGCCGTGCTGGATGAGTTCTTCGATGTCCATGATGAGAAATGGCTTTCTCAAGGTTATCCCGGCCAGTTTCAGTCTCCCGCTACCCGCAAGCACTACCGCGAAATGATGGCGAAGCTCTGGGGCCGCGGCGTTCACTTCACTACCGTCCGCTGCGGCGATGCCCATGTTAGCTACCACTTCGGGTTCCAGGCCGGCGGCTGGTTCCAGTGGTATCGTCCTTCGTACCGGGCCGAGTACTTCAACTTTTCACCGGGAAAGATCCATGTCTCCCTCCTCGTGGAGGAAGCCTGCCGCCACGGCATGAAGGGAGTGGATTTCCTGCTGGGCGACGAACCGTACAAGCTCGCTTGGGCAAACGGCAGCAAACAGGTGGTGAGCTTTTGGGCGGGGTCCGGGCGATATTCCCCCGCCTATTGGTGGTTTTCGGAAGGTAAGCCCTACTTCCGGAAACGCTATGCGGGCGATCTGCTCCGGGCGAAAGCCCTGGTGCAGAAGGCAAAGCGCCTCATTCACCGGCCTTGAGGCACGTGCTTGCGCGAGAGAAGCGGCGCGGTTCGGGCCGCTCGGCGAGAGGGAGAGGCGGGTAGGCCCCACTTTACCGGAATCAGCAGTCCGTGCCGAAATCGGCCTCGAAGGCGGCGGCCAGATTCGCCCCCCAGTTCGCGATGGGCTCCAATCGTCCGAAGAAGAAGCGGAGCAAGGGCGGTTCCTCGACGAAGGTAAGGCCCTTGACGAGGTCGCGGTGCGCATAGAGCCACTTCAGCCGGTCTACGGCGTATTCGACGTGGGAGATTGTATACACGCGCCGCGGCACGGCCAGGCGGGCGAGTTCCAGATCCGAGAGGACGTCATTACCAGCGGCGTCACGGTCAGAGGAGACCGTTCCACGCTCCATGCCACGAATACCGGAGGCGATATAGATTGCCGCGGCCAGCGCGCCCGCCGGATATTCGGCCTGAGGAAGATGCGAAAGAAAACGAGTCGCGTCCACATGGCAGGCCAATCCGCCGGGAGGCGTAACGACGGGAACACCGCTTTTGGCCAGGCGATGGACGAAGTACTCGATCAGGTCCGCGGAATTGCCGGCTACTTCCAACTCGGTCATCTTCCGGATGCCGACCGCCATCGCTTCCACCTCCTTCGCGGACATCCCTCCGTATGTGAGGAAGCCTTCGTAGACCGGTAGCTAGGGCCGGATCGCCTCGAAATGCCGTATATCGTTCGTGGCGATCAACCCGCCGCGCACGTTGCAACTCTTTCGGCCCGAGAGATAACAAATTTCCGTGTAGCTCATCATTTCCCGGATAATGTCGCGGATGGACGTATTCTCGTAACCCGCTTCGCGCTTGCGAATGAAATACGCATTTTCCGAGATCAGGCTGGCATCGATCACGACGGGGATCTGGTGCCGGGCAACGATTGCCTTCACCTCGCGGAGATTGGCCATCGAGGATGGCTGGCCTCCAATCAGGTTGGTGGTGGCTTCCATCCGGACGAACGGGATATTCCCGGCGCCCCACTCGGCGATCACGGCCTCGAACTTGGCGGGATCGAGATTGCCCTTGAACGGATCCGTGCTCTCGGTGTTCAGCGCCTCAGCGCCGAAGATCTCCAGAACTTTGCCCCCGGCCAGTTCGAAATGCGCCTTCGTCGTGGTGAAGTGATAGTTCATCGGGACGGCTTTGCCCGGCTTCACGAATACCTTCGACAGCAGATGCTCCGCCGCGCGTCCTTGATGAACGGGCAGCAGATACTCGAGGCCAAAGACATCCCGGACGGCATCGGCCAGCTTGTAGAAGCTCTCGGAACCGGCATACGCATCGTCGAAACCATCATGGCGGCCAGTTGATTGTCGCTCATGGCATTGGTGCCGCTATCGGTCAGCATGTCCATGAAAACATCGCGAGTGCGCAGCAGGAATGTGTTGTACCCTCCATCCGCGATGGCCTTCAGCCGTTCTCTGGCCGGGGCAAGACGCGCCTTCTGGACGATGCGGACCTTGTGCATTTCAATCGGAATGGATGTTCCGTTTGAGAGCCTGACACTCACGAGTAAACTCTTTACAGACTCGATTATCTGGTACGACGGGGCATCCATCGCAAAAAGCGGCCCGCCTTCCCGGATGCCTGAGGGAACGATGAACCCACGATGATAGCATGCGGGGAGCTGTGAAACCAGACAATGTTGTCGGTTTTAAAGCGATCCGGGTGTCTGCTCTCATCCCGGCGCTCCTAGCCCTTCCCGGACGTGGCGCCCTGGGCCGCATCCCGCGCCGTCCAGGCATCGGCTCAGCGGCATGTGGCGTTTCGCGATGGGAAGCGATGCACGAACAGCCGTCAGCTGCGAACGCTCCCCGAACGCGATCCCCGATGTCGCGCGGGATGGAACCGATTCCATGTCCTATCGACTCTAAGTCTATTGGAGTGCCGATGAACGGTTTGTGAGTAGAGCGCAGGACGATAGGCGCCGCGCGAGGCGCAGTTCCTTCGGTTCCCGATGGGATGGCGCCTCTCCTGCGTTTGCCGGACGCGGGATGAATCAGTGGGCGGATTCCTGCGATCTCCGGTGGCGGCGATCAGAGAAAGGATTCGATGAAATACACGGCGATAGCGGCCCTGGCCGCGACCCTGATGCTGGGAGGCGCGAGCATGGCGCAGAAGGCGAGGCCGCTGCCGGCGGCGAAATCAGACCCGGCCACGATGGGTTGGATGAAGGGCTTTCCTCCACCCGCGAGCAAGGTGATCCGGTTCAGCGATCCCGATGCGTTTGCGTTTCCGAAGTTGCGCTGGTCCATGTGCCACTTCCGGGAACTGATGCCCACGGTGGGCGTGGATAAGGGGAGCGGCGCCGCGAGCGAGTTGCCCGTCGCGCTCGACTCGTCGCTGGACGCAGTGACATTCCAGCCGCTGGGTGCGAATGCCGCGATGACGTGGAACGATGCCTTCGACGCGAACTACACGGATGGCATTCTGGTGCTGCACCACGGGCGCATCGTCTACGAGCGCTATGCGGGTTGCCTCGGCGAGCGGACACTGCATGGGGCGATGTCCGTGACGAAATCGCTCACAGGCTTGCTGGCTGAAATTCTGGTGGCTGAAGGGCAGCTTAAGGAGACGGCTCTCGTTCGTGAGATCGTTCCGGAGTTGGGGAAGAGCGCGTTCGGCGATGCCACCGTGCGCCAGGTGATGGACATGACAACGGCGCTGGATTATACGGAGGACTACGCGAATGCGAAATCCGGGGTCTGGGCGCATGCGAACGCGGGGAGCCCTCTGCCGAAGCCGAAGGGCTACAAGGGGCCGCGCAGCTACTTCGAGTTCCTGCAAACGGTGCGGAAGAAGGGCGCGCATGGCGAGGCATTCGGCTATAAGACCGTCAATTCGGATGCGCTGGGCTGGGTGATCGCGCGCGCGACAGGGAAATCCGTGGCGGAGCTACTTTCGGAACGCATCTGGAGCCGGATCGGGGCGGAGCGGGAGGCCTACTATACGGTGGATTCGACCGGCACGCCGTTCGCCGGCGGGGGGTTCAACGCAACGTTGCGCGATATGGCGAGGGTGGGGCAGTTGATGCTCAACGAAGGCCGCGCGGGCGAGGAACAGATTGTGCCTCCCGGCGCGATCGCGAGTATTCGCAAGGGTGGGGATCGGGAACGCTTCAAGGCGGCGGGATTCAAGCTGTTGCCCGGCTGGAGTTATCGCGGCATGTGGTGGGTGAGCCACGACGGCCACGGTTCGTTCGCGGCGCGGGGCGTGCATGGGCAGACAATTTGGATCGACCCCAAGGCGGACATGGTGATCGCGCGCTTCGCCTCGCATCCGCAGGCGGCGAACGCGGCGAGCGACCCAACGACGCTGCCCGCGTTCCGCGCCGTGGCGGAGCACCTGATGGCCACGGACGGAAACCCGCTGCTGGGCGAGGAGTGGCGGATCGAATCGATCGCGGAGGGTGGCGTGATCGATAACAGCCATGCGACGCTGCACTTCCTGGCCAACGGCAGGCTTGCGGGGAGCGCCACGTGCAACCGGATCATCGGCAGCTATAAGGCGGAGGGCGCGCGCTTAAGTATCCAGCCGGCGGGAACCACCATGATGGCTTGCCCGGAAGCGCTCATGAACCAGGAGAGGAAGCTGCTCGACCTGCTGCCGGCCATCGAGCGCTTCACGATCGACGCGACGGGGGAATTGGTTCTGTACACAGTCGAGGGGCCGGCGATCCGGGCGCGGCGATGAGCGCGGGGCGGGGGTTGATGACAGGGGTCGATGAAACATCCTCACCCTCGCGTGGATTGCTACACTGCGGAGGGTGAGGCGTCTCGTGGGACGTGTACTCTCCGCAGTCTCATGCTTGGACGGCTTCTTCTTCTCTGGGCGGTTCTTACCCTTCCGCCGCTCGCTTCGCAAGCGCAACCAGCCCCGGATCTCTCGGCGCTCGATGCCATTCTGGAGCGGGCGGCATTCACGATGCGGAGTGACCTGGAACTGGTGGTGCTGCATCGCGGGGAAGTGGTGTACCGCAAGCTTACGAGCGGGCACGGCGGGATGGGCGCCACGGGAGAAGGGGGGCGGCTCCCGATCGCTTCGGCTTCAAAGTGGCTGGCGGCGGCGACGGTGCAATCCATGGTGGATGAGGGGCTATTGGCGTGGGACGATCCGGCCGGGTTGCACCTCTATTACCTGCGCGAAGATAAAGCACCCATCACGCTGCGGCAGATCTTTTCGCACACGAGCGGGATGCGCGCCGGATTTCCCTGCCTGGCGGAGCGAACGAAGACGATCGACAACTGCGTGCAGGAGATTGCGCGGAGCCCCCTGCTCTACGCGCCGGGGACGACCTTCCACTACGGCGATGCCGGGATGCAGGTGGGCGGCCGCGTGGCGGAGACCGTGACGGGCCGGTTCTGGGAAGACCTGTTTCAACAACGCATCGCGCAGCCGCTGGGGATGCGCTCGACGACGTTCCAGCCTGACGGCCCGGCGCTGAACCCGGATATCGCGGCGGGGGCGGCCTCAACCGCGGACGACTATCTGCGCTTTGTGCAAATGCTCGCGGCCGGCGGCGAGTGGGGAGGGAAGCGGATTCTGTCGCGGCGTGGGGTGGAGCGGATGCTCGCGGACCAGACCGGGGGCGCGCGGATCGCCTCTTCCTACTACGCCGCCGATGAGGCGATCCGGACGGGGGCCGGCTCGAACCGATATGGTTTCGGGAACTGGCTGGAAGGCGCCGGGGATGGGGTGAGCGAGGCGAATAGTTCACAAGGCGCGTTTGGAGTGAGCCCGTACATCAGCCGGGATCGCGAGTTCGCATTTCTGGTGTTTCAGCGGAACGCGGGGAGCGGCTTCCAGCGCTTCTACTACGAGATCCAGGACGCGTTGAACCGGGTTTTTCCCATGCCGAAAGTGGCGCGGACGGCCAAGTTCGTGGAGCGGGAAGTGCCTGTTTCGCAGACTTCCGTGGCGGTCGCCGGGGGAGCGGCGCAGGTACAGGAGGCGTGGACGGCGCATCGCTATGTGCCTGCCGCATGTAAGGAGGAGACCGCGCAATGCCCGGCGCTGATCGCCTTACATGCGGATGGATCGAATGCGCTTGCGTTTGCCGGTGGGGCGGGACTGGCGGAGTTCGCCGAGCGGGAACGAGCCGTGGTGGAAGTATGGGATGGAGCGCCCGCGGAGCCCGGAGAGGACGGCGAGGGCGCGCCAAGGGCTTGGCGGCTTGCGCCGGATTTCGGGGCTGCTTCCCGAAACGATGCGCAGATTCCCATCGTGGCGAGCCTCGATCTGGCGGCAACACCCGGCGTCGATGCGCGGCGGATCTATCTGCTCGGCTTTCGAGAAGGCGCGGATGTAGCGGCGCTGGCAGCCTGCCGCGCTCCGGATGCATTCGCGGGCGTCGTGCTGGTGCAGCCCTCGATGATGTTGAAGAACGCGGGCAACGACGAAACCGCGCGGCGCGTCTGCGGGGACACCGGGCGATTGGCGGTGATGCTCTGGGGATCGGCTCCCGAGGAAACGGACGGGGAGGCGCCTGCGCCCTCGGCTTCGAGCGCGCAGGCTGCGTTTTGGGCTTCTCGGCAACGTTGTACGGCGCACGCTGATTCCGCGTGGATCCGAGGATCCTCCCGGTGGCAGGTAACGGATTGGAGCGGCTGCGATTCCGGCGCGCAGGTGCGTCTGCTCACTCTGCCGAAGGCGGTGGAAACGTGGCCCGGCGATGGGACCGCCGTTTCCTGGGAATTCCTGCGCGGGCTCGATCGCGGCTTTCGCAAGCAGGGTGCGGTCGTACAAACGAACGCCGCCAGTTACGTGCGGCGGCATGCGTCGCCGGGCGCGCTGGCCTCTCTCTTTGGAGAGGGCCTCGCGCCGGCAACAGCGTTCGCGGAAGGGCCGGGGCTGCCCACGACGCTGGGAGGTGTTCGCGTGGAGGTACGGGACCGCGCGGGCACAACGCGGAATGCCGCGATGATTTTCGTTTCGCCGGGGCAGATCAACCTGCAGATTCCCGAAGGACTGCAAACCGGCACGGCCAGTGTGTTCGTCTACCAGGGCCAGCAACTCACGCACCGGGACTGGCTCTATATCGACGATTCCGCGCCGGGGCTGTTCGCGGCTGGGGCATCGGGCGAGGGGCCGCCCGCGGGTGAGGTGCTGCATGTGCGTGCGAATGGAGAGCGCGTGACGCGGGCGCTCGCGCGGGGATCTCCCCCGGCGTCGAGCGAGCGGCCCTATGAGCCGGAGCCAATTTTGCTGGGAGAGCCCGGCACGGAGGTGTATCTCATCCTCTACGGAACGGGATGGCGGGAGAGCGCGGCGATGCCGGTTCGCGTGGTGCTGGGAGAGGAGACGTTGGAGCCGGAGTACGCGGGGAAGCAGGGAAGCTTCGCGGGGCTGGATCAAGTGAACGTGCGCCTGGATACGCTGTCTGCGGAGGCAATGGAGCGGATCACCGGACGCGTGAATCCGGTCGCGGTATGCACGGCGGCGGGATGCTCCGAGCGGCTGGAGTTGCGGATCGAAGCGGCCGGGGCTGCTGCGCCGTAGCCGCCTCTCAAACAGAACGGGGCGGCCCATCACAGGCCGCCCCGTTCGTGATCGTTCCCGCGTTGATGGCTAGGCGACTGGTTTATCCTGCGCCTTGAAGCTCTTCGGATCGAAGTACTTCGTTTTTCCTTCGCGATAGGCCATGACGGCGGTGGTGATGACGGCCTGGGCGCAGGCGGCGGTTTCCACGGGCAGCGTGGGCTGCTGGCGGGTGCGCATGCAACTCAGGAAGTTCGAAACGTGGGTGGTCATGGAATCGGACTGGGTGACGGGGATGCGGAACGGTTCCGAGCCCCACTTGCTCTTGTACGCATCGTTGATGACGCGCCCTTCCGGCTTGACGGTGATGTAATCCGTGCGGCCTTCGAAGCGGCCATCTTCCACCATGATGATGGTGCCGTCGTGCCCGCGGATCAGGCCAGGGATGTGCTGGCTGTTCGCCATGCTGGAACTGAGGACGAGGGAGTGGCCATACTTGTGGCCGGGTCCGCCGGCGTAATCCGCCATGAGTTGGAAGGTATCCGGCACTTCGCGCTCATCGCGGAAGACATAGATGCCGCCCCCGGCGGAAACCCTGGAGGGATACTGAGGTTCACCCCAGCAGATATTCATCGGAGCGGCGACGTGGAAGAAGAGATCCGTGGCGACGCCGCCGGAATAATCCCAATACTTGCGGAAGCGGAAGAAGCGATCGGCGTCAAACTTGCGCTTGGGTGCGGGGCCGAGCCACATGTTCCAATCAATGAAATCTTCCCCCTTGGCGGTGGGGCCGGCGTTCGGATCGATAGTCCAGTTCCATTCGCCTTCCACGGAGTTGCGGTGGTAGGAGCCCTGGCTCATGATCATCTCGCCGATCATGCCGTCGGCGATTGCCTTCTTGGCGCGATGCCATTGATCGGATGAGGTGGTTTGCGAGCCCACCTGCAACACCCGCTTGGTTTCGCGCACGGTTTGAATCAGTTGCCGAATTTCGTCCAGCGTGTGGCACATCGGCTTTTCGAGATACACGTCCTTGCCGGAATCCATGGCTTCGAGGGCCATCTTGGCGTGCCAGTGGTCCGGCGTGGCGACGATGACGGCATCGACATCCTTACGGGCGATGATCTCCCGGTAATCCAGAGTTCCATCGCACTTGTGGAATTCCTTGTTGGCATTCACGCGCTTCTGGTAAACGTCGGCGACAGCCACGATCTGGGCGTTGCTGATCTCCTGGCCGAC
>JADLCF010000306.1 GCA_020847315.1 Bryobacterales bacterium
ACCACGGCCGGACCCGCGCCAGGGTTCGATTTCCCACTCATGATCGCCATAATCGTCGTGCGGGGGAGATCTCTGTCTCCCCGCTCAAAGCTGCCCAGCGCATCGCTAAGCTCTTCGACAATCGAATTGCCCCCCATGCCCCATTCGCTCCGGGCTGGTTCGAACAGCCAGTCCGCGGGCTCCTCGCCGCTCCAGCAACCCGCTCTGATCCCGCCCAGCCACGGGCGACTTTCGTCCGGATTAAACCCGGAAAATCCGGAAAATCCGGACAAGACCTTAGCTGGCCTAACCCGTTCCATCCACGCCACTTGGATGGGAAAAGAGGCGTTCGTTACAGGCCGCTTTTTTTTCTCAGTCCAGACCCAGCTCCCATTGGCCGCCAGTTCGCCGAAACTGGTTTCCCGATCTCGCCGACACTCCTGATCGGAGCCGCTCAATCGAAGTGGAAAGTCCTCCCGAATCCCCGGCTGCGGGACTGGTTAGGGCGCGAAGAGATACGGCTGTCACCGCCCGGCCGGGATGCATGGGCGTCTCGTTGGTCCGGAACTGCGTTACCGTTCCCCTCTACGCGTCTTCCCTCGTCGTATCGAATGCCTCCAATACGACCGTCCTGCCACTCCCCTATTCGGGCCGTCCTCTCCTCCTCCTCCGGCATGTCACGGAACAGCAAGTTCAACCTGAAAGTCGATCTCTGACAATCTCCAAGTCCCGACAAGACCGTAAGATTTGTAAGGTACCCATCTGCCCCGCCCATCGCTGCGGGCAATACCGTCGGCTTCGTTTCGCGAAATCCGGTCTCGCCCGCCGTCAGCATCACATGCTCGCTTCCATCGTCCGCAAGCGGCAAACACGGCATCTGGAGCGAGACCGTGCCAACGGAGGGCCGGACCTGCAAGGCGGCAGTGCGGGGGTATTCCTGATGCACGAACTGTTTTAGTAGGCTAGTAGCTTCGGAGGACGAAATGGCATTCTATCGGGTACCCACACGGCGGGGGTTTTTGCGGCAATCCATCGGGGCCGCCGCAACCATGGCTGGTTTCACGGCGCTGTCCTCGCGTGCCCAAGCGCAAACGGCGCGCGCTCGCTGGGCGATCCTTTCCGATATCCATATCCCCACGGACATCCAAAATGAATACCGTGGTTTCCGGCCCTATGAGAATCTCAAGCGAATCGCCCCGATTGTCGCTGAAGCGGGCGTGGACGGTGCAATCGTGAACGGGGACATCGCTCGGCTCGAAGGGCTGCCGGGCGACTACGCGAATGTGAAAGAGTTGCTGGCTCCGGTGTTTGGAAAAATGCCCGTCGCGATGGCGCTGGGCAATCATGACCATCGAATGAATTTCGCCGCCGCGTTCGCGGAATCGCCGGGGGAGGAACAGGCGATCCGGGATAAGCACGTTGTCGTGACACAAGCGGGTCCCGTGAATCTGGTGATTCTCGATTCGTTGCTGCAAACGAATCTCGTTGCGGGATTGCTGGGGAAAGAGCAGCGAGTGTGGCTGGAGCAATACCTGCCGGGGGCCGGGAACAACCCGATCCTTGTCTTCATGCATCACACCCCGGGAGACCGCGACGGTGACTTGCTCGATACGGATCGGCTTCTTCGTATTCTTACGGCCAATCGAAACGTGAAAGCCCTGATATACGGCCACTCACACAGCTACTCATACGATCAGGTGAACGGAATGCATCTGATCAATGTGCCGGCGATTGGCTACAATTTCAACGATACGGAGCCGGTCGGCTGGGTACACGCGGAATTGGGCGCGGATGGCGCGGATTTCCGCCTGCATGCGTTTGGAGGCAACCGAGCGAGTGACGGCAAAGTGACGTCCCTCCAGTGGCGAACCTAACCTAACGCTTGCGTTTCCTGGGCGCCGGAGTTTTGGCAGCCGTCTTCCCGGCGGCGGTCTTCTTTGATGGGGCCAGCTTCGTCGCTGCCTTCACGGCCTTTGCTGCAGGCTTGGGCGCTTTCTGAGCCGCCTTCTTGGATGGGGATGCCGGCGCTCTCCCGGCTGCGCCTCGGGCTGCGGCAGGTTGCCCGGACCCGCTCTTTCGAATTGGCGTCTTCTTCCCGGCGGTCTTCGGAGCGGGCTTTACAACGGTGGCGGCGGTTTGCCGAGGCTTGCTCGCGGAGACTCTCGTTGCACTGTCTTTTTGTGGGGTTGCGGACGTTTTCGTCACGGGTTTCGCCGCAGGCTTTGAAGAAGAAGCGGACTTCGGCGACACTTTCACGACCGGTTTGGAAAGGCTCGTGGCACGGGGGGTCGTCTGATTGACAGCAACTCTCTCGGAGGCCTTGCCCTTGCTTTGCGACGAACTCTTCTGAGGCGCCTGTTCCTTTCCCGGTGATTTTCGGGCAGGAACTGGATTCGCCCGAGTTGCACTCTGACTGGCAGAGTGCGTTGGCTTCCGGGCGGGTCTGCCGGCGGAGGGCGGCGCCGCCGGCTTGGCGTCTGTCTTCTTCAAGTCCGCGCTCGGCGGCGTGCGAGGCGCGTGAACCACGGGAATGGGTCGGCTTGACTTCGAAGAGGGCGTCTCCCGCTGATTCTCGCGATCCCGTGGGGCGAAAAGCGCGTGTGCTTTTCCACCGGCCGGTTTCGGAACCACGGACTCTCCCGCGAACGATTGGATCGGCCGGGCGGTGGGAGGGCTAACTTCGCGAGAATCATTTCGAATCGGAGGTTCGATTGCAGAATCCTCGGGCTCGTATTCCTCGCCGAGTTCCAAGATATCGGACTCTATTTCGATATCGCTGGCATCGGTGTAGCCGAATTCATCCCAGTCGGACTCGAGGGCCAGCGTACGGTAACGGAACATTGCCGCAGTCTCCTGTTTTGTTCGCCGTCACCAAATAGCATAACGCAGTCGTAACAAAATAAAGAGGTTTTTCTGTGAGTAGCGACGTCAATTCTCTCGTGATCGCGACGCGCCTGTAGGCAGTCTTCGCGAAAGCCCCGGCATCACGTCTGGACATGTGTCTGAGATCAGGCTATCGTGCAGAGCGGGAAGTGCTCGCGGATTTAGATGTCGTTGCTTTTCTTGAACTTGCGGCTCTTTTTGTGCTGCGGACGGGCGTCTTGGCGGTGGCTTTGGCTTGCTTCGCGCTCTTCGCACGGGATGCCGTTGTGCCCGGCTTGGTGCTGGAAGTCCGTTTCTTAGAGGTAGTACGATTCCGCGCCGATTTCTTTCTGGTCACCTGTTTTTGGCGGGAGGATGCTTTCGCTGCGGGCACGGAGTAGGTTGCGGGGATCAGCAGCACATCGCCAGGACTCACGGGTGCGCTCGACTGGGCGCCGTTGCGGAGAGAGCCTTCGGCGGAGAGTTCGTTGGCTTCGGCAATCCGCGAAGGGGTCACTCTGTACTGCTGTGCAATCGCCGGGAGGGTCTCTCCGGCGCTTACACGGTGCGCTCTCCAGACCACCCGCTTCTCCGATGGCACCTGATTCAGCCCCGCCAGCAATTCAGGAACGCTCTGCTTGGGTACGCGAAGCGTGTAACCTGCCGGCGCCAAATCACTCTTAATCGCCGGGTTCAGATCGCGGATTTCCGCTTTCGTGATTCCCAGCAGATCGGCAACCAGATTCAGATTCGTCTTCGCCTCTAGCGTGTGCGTATCGAATCGGAGCGGCGGATCCATCTCCGGCAACTCAATCCCATAAGCTGCGGGGTTAAGAGCGATAATCGCCAGAGCTTGCACGATCGGAACGTAATTGGTCGTCTCTTTCGGGATGACGTTCAACCGGCGAAGCTCCCAAAAATCCGCATACCCCGTACGTTCAATCGCGCGTTCGACACAGCCAGGGCCGCAATTATAAGCGGCCATAGCAAGATTCCAATCGCCAAACTGGCGGTATAGATCGTGAAGATGCCGCGCTGCCGAGCGGGTTGCCTTCTCCGGGTCGAACCGGTCGTCGGTGAGCGCCGTCTGCAGCAATCCGTATTCCTGGCCGCGAGACCCAATAAACTGCCAAAGGCCGCCGGCGGCTGCCCAGGAAACCGCGCGGGGCAGGAAGCCGCTCTCCGCCTGCGCAAGATGGAGCAGTTCTCTCGGGAGCCCTTCTTCATCGAGAATTCGCAGGATCATGTCCCGGTAACGTCCGCTCCGTCGATACCCCGCAACAAACGTCCGCGAGCCGCGTTCCGATGTGAAGTAGCGGATATAGGAAAGTACGGTGTCGTTCAGTTCGAGAGGGAATTCGCCGCTCCGCGAGAGAATCTGTTCGAGTGCGGTGGCCTTGAGCTTCGGGTCGATCGGGAAAGTCAGTTCCGGGATCTGGTCGAGAGGAGATTGCTGATAGACCGGGGTCTCCGAAGGGTCAGCGAGGTCCATTCGCGAGGATTCCAAGCGATGGATGTCCTGGATCAGCCGCTCGAGAGACTCGCGCGCGGCGGTGTCCGTGGAAAAATTGATCGAACTTTCCCCGATCAAGTCTTCCACGGCGGCGTCAAACTCTACCCGCGCGTCGAGAAAGCGTCCGGATTCCAATGCCTGGCGGCCTGTCCGCATATGCTCGGCGCTCCGCCGGAATGCTTCTGAACGCGCGTCCATGGGCCGGTTCTGGAGCGCTTCCGGCCGAATGTTTTGGGCCAGCAGCAGTTCCGAAGGAAGCGGTTCGGTCGATGCGGAATCGGCGCCGATCCATTGTCCGGAGGCGATTACGCTAAGAATCGCCACCATAGTCAGCAGACGCCACATCGGATTGTTCGGGAATGCCGTGGGAGTTCCTGTCATCAGTTCTCTTCGCGGCGACCGTTTGAATTTCGGAAACACTTCCGAAACTAAAGCGGTCTCTGGGAATTCAGACCATTTGACTTTACTCAACGGGAAGCCGCCGGTCAAGCTCAAAAATGTCTACATGAGTCGCATCCGCGCCCGAAGAATGACCCAGGCCCGAAATGAGCGAGCATGACCCACCGCCCAATCTGACCGGACCGCAGCAGGAATTTCCAAGTCGTACCGTCTCGGCGGTTCGTATCGCCAGCAAACTGGAGACGCTCCGCAAGCCACGGCGAAGACCACGAAAATGCCTCAACCATTCCGCCGCCCGCCGGGACGATCCGGCCCGCTATCGGCCTCAATGGAGAACCTCGAACGCCACTTCGGTCACGGCCAGCTCCCAGGGTTCACGAGACTCGGTTCCCGACGGCCCCACGGCCAAACTGGCGAACACAGTTCCCGAGTGTGCGACCCCGTTGAGCGGCAACTCAAAGACAACTTGCCCCTCAACAGGAATCGTTCGCTCCCCTGGCGAGCGGACGACGACACGATCCGTCTGGGCGTCGTAGATTTGCCAGACGACCCGCCGACCCTCGTCCCGATCAACTGCGAATGAAGGAACGGGCAGACCGCTGCGCATGCGGACGCGCACTCCCGTTGTGTCCTCGGGAAGAAGCAGCAGCTTTGAGAGAAGAGGAAGTCCCTCCGGCGCCCCATCGTGGACCTCAATTTGCACGCCCTCCCCGCCGCGGCTCACCACAGTCGCCCAACGATTCTCCGCCGCGGACCAATCGAAGCTACGCGGCACGAAGGGCATCCGCAGTCGCGGATTTGGATTCAATATTGGGTTGTCGTCCCGCGATCGGCGATGATCGCCGATGAGTCCTTGACGCAGCGATTCCGCCCACACCCGCGCCGCGAACCTTAGCCCATGACGGCGCTCCAAGCGCTCCGCGATGAAGCGAAGCGCCGTCTCCCTCGCCGGGGTGCGGCCTGCGCGGCTCAACAAGCGCAGTAACAAGTCCCCCGGCCTGGAATCTTCATTCGCGCTAAGATAAGCGGCAAAATCCAACGCCCGTTCGCTTTGTCCCCTCCGTAGCATCGCTTTGGCAATCTCGTCGCCGCTCATCCCGGTAAGGGGTAGGAGAGGAAAGTCTCCGCGAAAGCGGGCCGGGGCCGTCTCCAGAATCTCTCGCCCACCGCTTCGAAACCGTTCCGGCGGGCCATTTCGCAGTTGGAAATTCCATTCGAGCCACAGCGCCGCAAAACTTCGGTTCTTCCGCTTCAGATCGCGGAGCAAGCGGTCGGCTTCCATGAGATCCCTCCTCTCCTCGGCGATCAGGATGAGCGCCATCTCCGCTTCCGCAAGCCGTCTGTTTCCCCGCAGCGCGCGCTCGAAGTAACTCCGGCAGGTCTGCCGGTTTTCGGCGGTTGCCATGCATTGGCTTCCAGCCTTGACGACGGTCCTTGGGTCGGCGAGCGCCAGCGTGTGGAGCCAGCCCTCGCGCTCGACACGGTCGCCATTGGCCCACCGCTTGCTTTCGAACCGCCCTGCAGTATCCACCGCCAACAGCCAGAAGGAAGAGGATGCCAGAGTCAGGAATGCTGTAATCGCCGCTGCGGTCCACAGCGCGGAACCTGGATTCCGCCGCTTGGGCGGTTTCGCCGTAAACGCATCGCAGCCCGTGAACATCGACACCCTGATCTATCGGCTCTACAACGGAAAGCATTAGCTCGCCCGCTCCAGTCACGCAACTGCCGCTGGGAATCGGTGCGGAATTGAGGATTCTTTGCCGATAATCCATCTCGGGCTGTAATGCTACGCCCCCCTTCCTCCGATCAGTTCCTTGTCGGGAAGCCCCGGAGAGATTCGCCGGCAACGGCTGAAACTCGGCGTAGTCGACCGTTGCGGGAATGAACGCGAAAACCTCGTCGTCAAGGCGAACTTCGAGGCCGCGCGTCAATGGTTGGCAAACTCTGGTGGAGTCTGGGAGATTTTCATGTGCCTTTACCGAATCCATTCGCTTCATCGTTCGTTCTCGAGCGCGTTCCGGGATACCTGGTGCGTTGCAATTCTTACTTTGACCCTGGCAACTGGGTTGGCGGCCGCGACCCAATCGGCCTCCAACGCCGACGCGCTTCCTCCGCAGCCGCTCGGGGTGAACGATCTCATCGCCGTCACGGTCTATAACGAGGAAGAACTCAGCCTCAAAGTGCGCGTGGATGGGCATGGGGTCATCCGATTGCCGATGATCCCGAATCCGATTCCGGCGG
The DNA here is from genome assembly GCA_020847315.1 of Bryobacterales bacterium. GTDB lineage: Bacteria > Acidobacteriota > Terriglobia > Bryobacterales > Bryobacteraceae > JACTMJ01. Next base: position 6,995 of record JADLCF010000306.1, read on the forward strand.
TTGATGTGCTTCCATCCGAACTGGAGCGGGCGATTCGGCAGGCTTACATCGATGCGGGCATTCTCGTGAATCCCACGGTGACGGTGGCGGTCGTCGAATTCTCGAGCAAACCCGTCAGTGTGATCGGCGCCGTTCGAACGCCGATCACCTTCAATGCCGACCAGCCAGTCACCCTTCTCGAGGCGCTTACCCGCGCGGGAGGATTGACGGAAGAGGCTGGGTCTTATCTATTGCTCTCCCGGCATCCCCGCGGCGCGGAGGAGGAAGGGTTGCTCACGCAGCGGATTGCCATCGTGGACATCCTCGAATCCGCCGTCGCACTCGAGAGCGTCCGTCTTCGCGGTGGAGAAGAAGTCCGCGTTCCCGAAGCGGGAAAGATCTATGTGGTCGGCAATGTCAAGAAGCCCGGCAAGTATCGCATTCCGAATGACCACCAAACGTCCATCCTCAAGGCGCTGGCACTGAGCGAAGGTTTGGCGCCGAACGCGATGAACGAAGCGTTCATCTACCGGGAGGTCGCCGGCGGCTCGAAGACGGAGATTCCCGTGGACCTCAAGAAGATTTTGGCCCGTAAGTCGCCCGATGTCACACTGCTGCGCGATGACGTTCTCTATGTACCCGAAAGCGGAAAGAAGAAGGCCACCTTCAGTGCGATCGATAAGGCCATCGCGTTTGGGTCGGCGACGCTATCAGGCGTCCTGGTCTGGGGCGTTGCCCGCTAGCGGCCGGTAGGCCCGGTGGCCACCTCTCACACTCGCCCGGATTGAGGTCTGAGGAGCCGCCTGTTCGAGGCTAGCGGATCCGCACAGGAAAGGGGCATCTGAAAGGGGATGCCCCGAGCCGCAACGTAAACGAAACCAGCGCGATGAATCTGGATAGCGAGGTATTCCGTGAAGCAAGACCGTCCCACCGGCAGAGAACTCTCCTCCGGGAAAGATTTGATCCTCAGTTCTAGAAGCGCTTCCGCGCATGCGCTTCGATTGCCGCCCGCGCTCTCGGAGGAGACGCTGGATCGTGTTCCCATTACTCAATACCTCCATGCGATCTACCGCAACCGTTGGAGGATCGTACCGTTCACAATCCTCTGCGTCGTGGCCGCCCTACTGCTGTCGCTCCGCATGACTCCTCTCTATGAGGCGGCCACCGTGCTTGACGTGGACCGCAATGGGGAAGTGGAGGCCGTGGGCAGCGAGACAAGAGGAACTTCTCCGCTCAACATGGAACAGTTCATCAGCACGCAGATCCATCTTATTGAGAGCGATGCCGTGCTGCGTCCGGTGGCCCTCCAGTACAGTTTGCCGCTGAAACAGAAAGAGGCTTGGTTCGCACCGGCCCGTCCGAACGATGCCGCCGCCCGGCTGGATGCGCCCGCAGAGCTCGGGAACCTCAAGGTGACGCACCCGCCCCAGACCTTCCTGATCTACATCCGTTACCGGTCGGAGGATCCGAAGCTCGCGGCGGATGTGGCGAACGCGATCGCGCAATCCTATATCGACCATGTCTTCCGGATTCGCCACGAAAGCTCCCGCAACCTCTCGCAGTTCATGGAGCGACAATTGGACGAACTTCGCGCGAAAATGGAAGCCTCCAATGCGGCTCTGGTGGCGTTTGAGCGGGAATTGAACATGATTGACCCGGAGGAGCGAACCTCCATCATCTCTTCACGTCTGCTGCAACTGAACACCGAATTCACCGCCGCGCAGGCGGACCGCGTACGGCGGGAAGCGGCGTTTCGCGCCCTTGGCAACGGTTCGCTGGATGCAGCCACCATTTCGTCCCGGGGCGAGCAGGTACGAAGGATCGAACAACGTCGTAACGAAGCTCTCGAAGCGTTCGCTAAGGTAAAGCAGCACTACGGAGCCAACCACCCCGCCTATGGCGCCGCCAAGGCGGAACTCGATCAAATTGAGAAACAGCTTTCCACGAGCACCGCCACGGTACAGCGGCAGATTGGGCTCGAATATAACGAAGGTCGGCAGCGGGAGAATATCCTGGCCAATGAACTGCGCCAGACGAAAGCGGAGTTCGACCGTCTGAACGCCAACTCCTTCCAGTACAAGACCCTGAAGCGTGAAGCGGACGCGGACCGGAAGCTCTACGAAGAACTGGTCGCCAAGACCAAACAGGCTACGATCAATTCCGGCTTCCCGAGCAGCGCCATTCGGGTGGCGGATCGCGCCCGCCCAGCCTATGCGCCCGTCTCTCCGAACACGCAAATGAACATGCTGCTGGCCGGCGTTCTCGGTTTGCTGCTGGCGATCGGAGTGGCCATTCTGTCGGACACGCTGGACCTGAGTGTCCGGGATCCCGCTCTTGTCTCGATCGCAGTGGGCTCCGAGGTCCTTGGCGCCTTGCCCCGCGTACGAAATCCCTCCCGCCTGATCCCGGCCATGATCGAAGAATCGGCCCAGCCGGAGTTGGCCCTGGTCCGGGCAGGAGATGCTTCGCAGCGCTCTATTGCCGGATATCAGGAATCGATTAAGACTCTCAGCACCTCGATGATGCTAGCCGATTTTGACCAGCGAGTGAGGACCATCATGGTGACCAGCGCTTCGCCTTCCGAGGGCAAGAGCACGGTCGCCACTGCCATCGCCATCGCGCATGCCGCCAAAGGAGATCGCGTGCTACTGATTGACGCGGATCTGCGAAGGCCGAGCATCGGCGACAAACTCGGGATCACGCGAGTGACAGGCCTCTCGGAGGTGTGCCTGAAGAACCTGCCCTGGCAGGAAGCGATCTATATGTTGCCGGGTGTTCCCGGCTTATCTGTCATCACAGCCGGCCAAAGCAACCGGCGGGCCATCGATCACTTCGGCCGCGTCTTCGCGGACCTGTTGGCCGAAGCAACCGATGAGTTCGATTTTGTCGTCGTCGATACGCCGCCGCTGCTCGGCTTCTCGGAACCCCTCCATCTGGCTACCCTTGTCGATGGTGTACTTATGGTCGCCCTGGCAGGCTCCACGAGCCGTCGTGCGTTGCAAACATGCGCCGGTCAACTTCGGCGCGTCGGCGCGAGTATCCTCGGGGTGGTCATCAATGCCGCCACTCGTGAAAACCAGGCCGGGGGCTCCTATCACCACTACTACGCCATGGACTACACCAAGTATCATTCCGATTCCAAATCGAAGATCGAACCTGGCAGGCAGCAGGAGGACGGCATGAAGCCACAGTTGGCCGCCACAGGAACGGAAGGGCGAAGTGGGGAATCCGGACGTCCCGCGCCTTGCCCCGCGG
>JADLCF010000307.1 GCA_020847315.1 Bryobacterales bacterium
ATTCGCAAGTTTAGCCGGAACTCTGCACGAGAGGTAAACATTCGATAGGGCTCGTCGGTTCCTTTCGTGACAAGATCGTCAATCAAAATACCGATATAGGCCTCTTCGCGGCCCAAAACCAAGGCATCTTCCCCGCCGAGGCTCCGCACCGCGTTGATTCCCGCCATCAAACCCTGTGCCGCAGCCTCTTCGTACCCGGACGTTCCATTGATTTGTCCAGCGAAAAATAGCCCGGTAACACGCTTCGTCTCCAGGGAATGGGATACTTCCCGGGCATCCATGCAATCGTACTCAATCGCATACCCAGGGCGAATCATTTCTGTCGCTTCCAATCCCGGGATGGAGGCGATCATCGCCTCCTGGACGTCCACGGGCATGCTGGTAGACATCCCGTTCACGTACACCTCGTGGGTATCCAATCCTTCGGGTTCCAGGAAAATCTGGTGCCGGCCCTTGTCCGGAAACTTCACAAACTTGTCTTCGATGGAGGGACAGTAACGCGGACCGATACCTTGAATCTTTCCACTATAGAGTGGGGATCGGTCCAGATTATCCAATATCAAGCTTCTGGTGAGGGGTGTGGTGTAACCCAGATAACAGGCTATCTGTTTCTGCGGAGGTTGAACGGTGAGAAAACTGAACGGTGTGGGTACCGCGTCCGCTTCCTGAATCGCGAAGGAAGACCAGTCAATTGTCCTTCCGTCCACGCGCGGCGGTGTGCCCGTCTTCATCCGAGTCCAGTGGAAACCGATCGCCCTTACCTGGTTCGCCAAATGGACGGATGGCAACTCACCGTTTCGTCCGCAACTGGAGCGCTGATTTCCTACGTGCGCCTCTCCATTCAGAAAAGTACCTGTTGTCAAAATGACCGCGCCTGCCTGTACTTGTCGCCCATCGGCGAAGACCACACCGTCAATGCGGTGTTTGCCGCTGTCTTCGACGAAAAGCAACGCCGCTATTTCCGCTTGCAATAGGCGGAGGTTGGGCTCCTCCTCAAGCACTTCCCGCATCCGCGTCCGATAAATCTTCTTATCGCACTGTGCACGGGGCGCCCACACCGCCGGGCCGCGGCTGGTGTTCAGCAGCCGGAACTGAATGCCGGCATAGTCGGTTACCTCCCCCAATACCCCGCCCAACGCATCAATTTCCCGAGCCAGGTGCCCCTTGGCAATGCCGCCCATTGCCGGATTGCAACTCATCTGAGCAATCAAATCCAGATTCATGGTCACGAGCGCCGTTGAGGCGCCGAGTCTGGCTGCGGCGCGCGCGGCCTCACAACCCGCATGTCCTGCACCCACAACCAGAACGTCGAACTTTCGCATAAACGATCCCAGCCTATTGTTACAAAGATGCGTAGCAACTCCCGACCGTCGCCTCAATCTCCCGCGCAGTGATTGACAATCGACGGGCTTGCCGCTTAGCCTCAAACTTTCTGGAGTATCCGCCTTGAAAATTCTGATTGTCGGCTCCGGTGGACGTGAGCACGCCCTCGCCTGGAAGCTTTCCCAATCGCTCCATCACCCGGAGATCTTGATTGCACCGGGCAATGCCGGGACCGCGTCCATCGGGCGCAACCTTCCGATCGCTACCCTCTCTCCGGATGCCGTTACCGCCGTAGCCCGCGAGCATGCGGTTGATCTGGTCATCATCGGGCCGGAGTCGCCACTCGTGGAGGGTGTTGCCGATGCCTTGAGGGAGCACGGGTTCCTCGTGCTTGCGCCGTCCGCCGCCGCGGCACGGATTGAAGGCAGCAAGATATTCTCCAAGCGGCTAATGGAAAAAGTGGGCATCCCAACAGCCCGTTTCTCGGTTGCGGAAACAACGGAGGAAGCGCTCAGGGTTCTGGAAGACTTTCCCGTTCCGGTCGTGCTTAAAGCGGATGGCCTGGCCGCCGGGAAGGGAGTCGTTATCGCCCACACTCGCGAGGAGGCGCGCGCCGTCATCCTGGACTTGATGGAGGTGAAAGCGCTAGGCGCAGCGGGAACCAGAGTTGTCATCGAAGAGTTTCTTGTGGGAGAGGAAGTGAGTTTTATTGTCCTCACCGACGGAGTCACGGTCATCCCCTTTCCTCCCGCACAAGACCACAAGGCCATTTTTGACGATGATCGAGGGCCGAATACAGGAGGAATGGGCGCCTATTCCGATTCGCGGATCCTCTTGCCCGCGATGCAGGCGCAGATCCTTCGCGATGTCGTCGAACCAACACTGCGCGGCATGGAGGCGGAAGGCGCTCCGTTCACAGGGTTTCTTTTCGTTGGTCTGATGATCACGGCGGAGGGCCCTCGCGTTCTTGAGTTCAATGCCCGGCTGGGTGATCCGGAAGCGCAAGTGCTGTTGATGGCGCTCGATTCCGATCTTGTTGACCTCTGCCTCGCAGCCGCCCGCCGGCAACTCGCCGATGTCGAAGTCTCATGGAAATCCGGCCCCACCGTCTGTATTGTCCACGCGGCAGCCAACTACCCAGGGAGACCGTTGATTGGCCAGCGCATCGAAGGCATACGCGAGGCGGAGGGCGAGGGAGCGGTCGTCTTTCACGCCGGTACCGGCGTGTCTGGTAGCGACATCATTAGTACGGGTGGCCGAGTGCTAGGAGTTACGGCCGGCGGCGAAAGCCTCCCCCAAGCCATCGAGGCCGCCTATCGGGCCAGCGCTCACATCCATTTCGAGGGGATGCAAAGAAGATCCGATATCGGTGCAAAAGGTCTGAAACGCTGGTAATACGAAGAGGAACCGCTTGCGTGCCCGCGGAACCGCTGCCGATGCAGCCGAATCAGGCTAAAATGAGCTTGTCGCACGCGTGGGCACGTAGCTCAGTAGGATAGAGCGTCCGCCTCCTAAGCGGAAGGTCGCTGGTTCGACTCCAGCCGTGCCTACCAAACTCTCCGGTCGATTTTCCGCATTTTTCATTGATCTTTCCTAATCTTTTGCCTAAAGTACTAGGAATGACCCGTCCTGCCCGCCTACTCTCCGGCGCACTCTTGTTCTGCCTGCTCGCCTCAACGGCGACGGCGCTTCTATTGGACTACGGGAGCGGCGGATCGCTCCCGCTACCCTTGTCAACTAGCCCAGCGCCAGACGTTCCCGCACCCGTCGTGGATGAAACGCCCATCCGCGAAGAACTTCCCATCCTTCGGGGAGACACGGTGCAGACGGTTCTGAGCCGCGCGGAGCTCGAACCTGCCATTGAAGGCCCACTTGCCCGGGCCGTGATCGGGGCTGTCGATGTTCGGAAGTTGCGCGCCGGCGATTCCTTCCTGCTTACGAGAACCGCGCTGCTTGAGCCGAGACAACTCGAGTATCAGGTCGACAACGATCATGTGCTTCGGGTGGAGATTCCCGAATCGCGAGAGCAGTTCGAATCCCTACCCGCCATTGTGAACAAGATTCCCAGCACGGTTGCTACCGTGCCCATCTGCGCAACGCTTGAAGGCTCACTCTTTGAGAGCATCGATTCCGCGGGCGAGAGCCCGGAACTGGCCATTCGCATGGCGGAACTGTTCGCGTGGGACCTCGATTTCTATACGGACCCGCAGAACGGGGATACCTTCTGTCTGCTGGTCGAGAAAAGAAGCTATGAGAATCACCAGGCGCCCAGCTATGGAAAGATCGAAGCAGCCATCTATAACAACAGCGGCACAATCCACGATGCATTTCTCTTTGCGGACCAAGACGGCAGACCGGTCTACTACTCAAGCGATGGCAAGAGCACCCAAGCCGCCTTTCTGCGATCTCCGCTGAAATTCGCCGCTCGGATCAGTTCCGGATTCTCACGAAATCGGCTGCATCCGGTATTGAAGACGCGCCGCCCCCACCTGGGCATTGACTATGCCGCTCCCATCGGGACACCCGTTCAAGCGATCGCGGCGGGTACCGTCACCTTTTCCGGCCGGTCCGGCGGCGCTGGGAATCTTGTCAAACTCCAGCACGCGAACGGCTTCGAATCTTACTACATGCACCTCTCCCGCAGGCAGGTGAAGGTCGGCCAGAAAATCCAGCAAGGCCAGCAAATAGGCCTCGTCGGCGCCACGGGCCTGGCGACAGGGCCGCACCTCGATTTCCGGATTCGGAAGAGCGGCAACTTTCTCGACTTTGAGCGCCTTGATCTCCCCCGCCAATCGGTGCTGCTCGCCTCAAGGATGGCTGCATTCCGGGCTCGGAGGAAGGAGATGCTTGCGAAGATCGGAGACGGACGTCCAGGGGAAGACGATTCCATTGTGGCGAAAGCAATCGCGCAAATGAGCGCGAACGCGAACGCGGAAAACTAGCGGGTGAACTGGCGCCAAGCCGGACCTTGCGATCTCGTCGTGGCCTGTGGCCCACTGCGAACGGGAACCGGAAATTCCGATCACGATGGCGTTCGCCGGGATGACTCCAAGTTTGGTCTGGCTCCGCATCCCACTTCACTCGAATCCTTTGGGAAGCCAAGCAGAGCGCGCGGAGCCACGGTCGCCCCATTCGCTATCACTTTGAGTTCCTCTCAATCGCTGGTATTGTGAATACCAATCTCATTCAGGAAGACAGCCTTGCATTCGAAGGAACTCCATTATGGATGAATTGGATACCAAAGCGATCTCGTTGCTTCATCAGAATGGCCGAATCAGTTGGGCGGAGTTGGCTCAGCATCTCCACCTCTCAGCTCCCGCCGCCGCCGAGAGGGTACGAAAGCTGGAAGAACGCGGAATCATTCGTGGATACAGCGCCTTGCTGGATCCGGCATCGTTCGGCCTTGGACTCAGCGCTTTTGTCGCGGTCACGCTGAACAAGTGTAAGCATCGGAAACCCTTCCTCAGGGCCATTAAGAAGCTCCCGGAAGTTCTCGAATGCCATCGCGTCACCGGAGAAGACGACTATCTTCTAAAAGTGCTGGTTCGGGATACCACGCATCTGGATCAACTCCTTGGAGATTCCCTGCGCGCGATTGATGGCGTGCAGCGGACCAAGACGACCGTCGTCCTTTCCACGCTGAAGGAAACCACGTTCAGCCATTCCCACCGGCTGCCTGCGCCATCCGAGTAGCGCGGCCATCCGCCTGCGATGCCTCGATTCGCTCGATACGTCATTCCGGCTCCCTATATTGGGGCGGAGGAATTCGCATGTATTCAGCGAGGAATCGTTCACGGGCCGAACAACCGGCCCTCAGTTCAGCGCGCCGGTCCGCGCTCAAAACATTCAATGTATACAGCAGCTTAGAAGCAGGAGGAGCATGCTGCGCCAGCCGGCCCACGGTGGCGGGGGAAGCTGCAATCCCAGCGGACAAACAGGAGAAATCCGCGATTTTTGCGGGGGTTGGCGCCCCCCAGTCACGCGAGTTTGAAAGAAAATCGCTTCGCCTCAGTCCCGAGCAGTATTTGCCCCAGCGCCATCGGAAGGATCTGGTCGTGCTTCATTTCACGGCAGGAACGTCCTGCGAAAGTGCGTACCGCACCTGGGCCGGCAATCCAGACCGTGTTGCAACGGCTTTCGGTGTCGATCCCGATGGCGCCATCGTGGAATTCTTTCCCGCGGAATGCTGGGCCTACCATCTGGGAATAAAAGGGACCCACCGGCACGACCAGCGATCGATCGGGATTGAGATCGCGAACGTCGGCCCCTTAAAGCTTGCGCCTGGTGACCCCAGGATCCTGAACTGGTGGCCCGGCAACTGGGGCGTTCGCTATTGCTCCTTCGAGGAACCAGATCGCTACCACCGCTCCCGTTTCCGTGGAATCGACTACTTCGCCAGTATGCCGGACATCCAGCAACACGCCGTCGGCTCTCTCGTGAACAGACTGTGCGATCAATTCGGGATTCCCAAAGTTGCCTCAAACGCGGCGAGGAGTGGTGAATTCGATCCCCAGGCATTCGACGGCTACTCCGGAGTAGCCACGCATAGCAACTTCCGGCGTGACAAGTGGGATGTCGGGCCGGCCTTCAATTGGGATCGGCTCGGCTTCTAAGTTGTATCCTGCGCGGACAAGGGGCAGCGCTACCGGGCCAACGCTTCCGCTTCGGTGCGCTGCTTCACCCCGCTTCGGGAGGGCTCATTGAAGATGTCCGTCTGGAAAATGCGCTGCCCGTTCCGGTCGAACATCTCCACGAGAATTCGGGACTCGTCGATCTCCAGTGTCGTGAAACCGTAAATTGTGCGCGCGAACAGTGCCCGCGGATCGGGATGCAGTTGGCGCAGGCGGCCGCCCCCGCCGCCGGAAACGATCAGGTGTGTGCCGTCGACGGGTTTCAGATACTGCAGATCGTGGTCATGCCCAGCCACGTAAAGCGCAACCCTTCCCCGAATGACCGGCAATAACTCCCGCTCCATGTCTTTGTTGTCGCCGTGAGTTCCCGCGGAAAAAATCGGGTGATGTCCATAAACAATCTTCCAATGGGCATTGCTCGCTCTCAAGATGCGATCAAGCCATGCATACTGTTCGGTTCGAGGATCTGTGGTGTCGATTGCCACCAGATCTACCAGATCGCTGCGCAGAACATACTGTCGCGCGGGGAACCGCCAACTGTCACTCGGAGACTTATAGTCCAACTGAGCCTGCACGTCGCCGTAGTAGTCGTGGTTTCCCAGGGTCGGGTAGAAAGGAATCCCGAGGACGCCGTACGGTTTCTCCCACCGCGCCTCCCACTTCCCGTCCGCGACGCTGGATACGCCGTGCTCGTAGAAGTTGTCTCCCACCGTAATCCCAAACGAGAATGGCCTCGCCTTGTGCAGGGCCGCGATCGCATTCGCCACGTCACGTTGGGCTTGATTCCCCATGCCGAAGTCTCCGATCACCAGGACGCGCGCGCGCTGCCCAGTCTTCGCCAGGGCCACTTCCTTCGGGTCAAACGGCAGTGAGCGGTTTGCCTGCGAGATTCGGCCGACGCAGCCGGTGAGCCCGATCAGCAGGCAGGCAGCCAGGCAAACCACCACGCTTAGCCGCCGGATGCTTCGGGCTTGCTGCGGCAATCGAAGGGCGCGGATCCAATGTCTGAGCATGTCGTGCATTCCTCACTCCAAGTGTCGTTCAAAATCGAAAGCAAATCAGATCATGCCCGCGGATGGCGAACCTGAATGTCAGCGCCGGCTATTGTGAATTTTCGCTCTAGCCGAGGAATGGTTCTGGCGATACACTGGATCAACTCCCCTTTTGATCTTCTCCCCCCAGGAGAGACCATGCAGCCGATTTGCCTTTTGTTGCCCGTCGGATCGGACGTTGCTGCCAGGCTTTGGTCCGTCCTTGAGCTTGGGATTCAGCCCTCCCCGCTCGCGAAGGTCTCGAGCTCCCGCGCGGGACTCATTGGTCATCCATCCGCCGTTCGCGCAACAACTCCATCCGGGGCGCCAGACCATGTGCATATTCTGGCCGCGCTGTTTCGCGCGTATCTCATGGGGTTTCTTCCCGGTCGTGGCGGCCTGTGGATGGATCGTCGCGAACTCGCGGATCTGCTTCGTCTTCTCGACTGCGGCCTCGCTCGCCGTGAGCGGCGGAATCCTCCTTCCGAGACTGTCCCGCTCACTCTTGAGTCGGTGTCCAAGTTCCTGGCCGGCATCCGCGCCCAATTAGGAACCCCCCGCAAACCCGCTCAACGGCAGTCCGCGTTTCGAGCTCGTGTCGCCGCAGCCGTGGAAAGCTGAGCCTGTTCGCAAGAAATCTTAGATCTCCTTCTCAGCGAAGCAGTGTGCCTGCGATGGAGGCAGCGCGAATCGAAACCATCGTCCGCGCCCGGTGCATCTTATGATCGAATACGAATTGGGAGGAATTGTCCGTATGCACCTGAGAACATTTGCCGCTTGCGGCCTTGGGGCCGCGCTGCTTTGTCTTTGCATCGCCGCGCCCGGCCAGACCGTGGAGAGTACTTCTGGCGGCACCCGCATCACTGCTTCCGGGGAGGCCACGGTATCCGTAAAGCCGGACGAGGCGCTGATGAGCATTGGCGTCACCACCCAGGCTCCCACCTCCCAGGAGGCGGGCGCCAGGAACGCGCAAGAAACGGAGAAACTGCTCACCGCTCTTACCAAGGCTCTTGGCAAAGGCGGGGACTTCAAGACTAGCGGCTACTGGATTAACCCGCAATACGGAAATCCGGCCAAGGAAGGCGGCAATCGCATCACCAGCTATGTAGCGCGAAACAGCGTTGAAGTGCGAATCCAGGATCTTGCCATTGTAAGCAACGTCATCGACGCCGCCATCAAGGCCGGCTCCAACAACATCGGGGCTCTTCGCTTTACGCTGAAAGATGAACAAGCGAGTAAGACCAGGGCCTTGATCGAAGCCACGGGACAGGCCCGGGAGAAAGCTGCCGCCATGGCGAAAGCGCTTGGCCTTCGCGTCACCCGCGTCGTTTCGGTATCCGATAGCTCAGGCCCGATCGCCAGGCCCTATGTGATGGAATCACGGATGGCGATGGCCGACAGCGCGCCCGCTCGCACACCGGTTGAAACCGGCGCCATCGATATCAACGCAAGTGTAACGGTCGTGGTCGAGGCGCGCTAAGCGATTTCGCGCCGCGGCTACCGGAGCGCGCCGGCATTCTTCACGGGAGCAAGGGATCCAACCGGGACTCTTGCTCCCTGCCGCACCGCCGCGAGTCCACCGCTCCGGTAATCACAGCAGCCCGGAACGCCATGCGTCGATTTTCTCCGCGGAGAGTTTTCGTCGTGGCCCCTAAGGACTAAAAGACCTGCTTCTCCGATCCGACATGTATCATGTAAGTAGAGGCAGGAACTTTATGACAAACAAGGATTGGATCGTCGCGAATGCCGGCTACGCTCGGGAACTGGTTCGTTCCGCCTGGAACGGCGCCTCCTCGGCTTGGCAAACAAGTCCCGGGAGCGAGCGGGTTCCACTCCATTCCGGCCGCGACGGGGGTGCTCTCCTGGCGACAGCGGCGCTGGGGTTGGCGACGGGAGCGATGTCCGGGCTTGCGAGCGCAAAGCGGAAGCGCGGCCGTAATGCGATTCTTGGCGGCATGATCGGCGGAACCGTCGCGATTGCGGGTGTCGCCGCATGGGGCATGCGCGAGGTCGCGGGACGAATGGCCCGAGGCGCTGCCCGCAACGTGGAGGACCGGCGAAATCTTCGGTGGCTGGAGCGAAACCCGATCAACTACGCATAGACGCGGCTCGAACGCTTACAATGGCCAGCAAGCATGAATGAACAAGTAACGGTTGCCGCGGTTGCCGCAGCCGCTCAATCCGGCAAGGTGGAAGAGAACCTGGCCGTTCTGGACGCCGCCGTGAAAATGGCTGCCGCCGCGGGGGCGGAACTGGTGCTCTTTCCGGAGTTGAGCGCCACGGGGTTCATCCCGAACCATCCCACGCAGGACCACGCCGGGTGGCTGCGCGAGGTGCTGCGGCAAGCGTGGGAAACGGCCCAACCGCTGGATGGAGCCGTCGTGCGCGGGCTCATCGAGATCGCCACCTCCGCGGGCGTCTTTCTTTCCGCGGGTCTGCTCGAAAACGCCGGCAACATCCTTCACAACACGCACGTTCTGGTTGGCGACGGAAAGCTCTGGGGTTATTGGCGCAAGATGCACATCCCCATTTTTGAAATGCCGGTCTATAACGGAGGAGAAGCCGTAAGGGTGATCGAGACACCGCTCGGCCGCATTGGAGCGAACGTCTGTTTCGACGTCTTCCTTCCGGAATCCACGCGCCTGCTCGGCGTCGAAAATGCCGAACTCGTGCTCTTCCCGTTCGCGGCGGATCCACCGCCGCTCACCCCCGAAGGATGGTTCCGCTGGGCGCAATCGCCCCTTCAGGCGCGCTGCGCGGAAAATGCCGTCTTCGGCGTTGCGTGCAATTACAGCGGTCACGTGGAATTCGCCGGCGTCCATCAGCGCTTCGCCGGCGGCGCGGCCATCGTCGGCCCGGATGGCGCCTTGCTCTCCTCCATCGAAGAAGAAATGGTGGTCCACGCTCTGAAAAAAGAGACCTTGCTGGAGGCTCGCTCCCGCTTCGAATACACCTACCGTTTCCGCCGCCCCGAGTTGTACGCTTCGCTCTCGCGCTAACCCGAACCGGTTGGGAAGGGAACCGTGCGTCTCGCGCGCATGCCAGGCGTCATGCGCCGTGCGCAAAAAATGATGCTTCCGGGCTGATACAATGGCTCGCGGCGGCATCATGTTTCATTTTTTGCGTCTTTCCGTATTAGTTGTTTCACTTTTTCTCCCTTGTGTAGCTCTCGATCTGCGGGACGCCGTCGTCCTGGTTCCGGATGGGTTCTCCGGTCCGGAGCGGAAGGCCGTCGACTTGCTCGTGGAGGAGGTGGCCGCGCGCACCCTCGTCCGTTGGCCCATCGTCGCGAGCGCTCCCGGGGGAGAACAGTGTATAGAGGTTGATCGCGCAAGCGAGCGCAGTCTCCCCGCCGAGGGCTATTCCATCGTGATCGGCACGGCAACGGGCGGCGGCTGCGCTGTTCGCATCACGGGCAATGATGCGCGGGGCATTCTATTCGGAATTGGGCGCCTCTTGCGGGAACTCGAGATGCGGCGCGGCTCCGTGAACGTCCGGGACCGGTGGAAACTGAGTTCCGCTCCGAAACTCCCGGTCCGCGGGCATCAGCTCGGCTTCCGCAACACCAACAATACCTACGATCTTTGGACCGTCGCCGATTATGAGAAGTACATCCGCGAGATGGCCGTCTTCGGGGCCAACACCATCGAAGTCACGGGCGGCGGGGAAGAGCCCGATAACGGGTTGTATCCCATTCCCCCCCTTCGTATGCACCAGGAGCTTTCGCGGCTTGCCCGGGAATATGGTCTCGATTTTTCCATCTGGTTGCCGGCGGATGCGAAATCTTACGAAGACCCTGCGGTTGTCGAGCGGGAATTGCGCCATTGGGATGCAGTGTTCGCCGCTCTGCCGAAGATTGATGCGGTGTTTGTTCCAGGCGGCGACCCTGGGCACACCGAGCCGCGCATCCTGATGCCTTTCCTCGCCAGAGCGGCAACCGTCCTCAAGAAACACCATCCGAAAGCGGGGATGTGGGTCTCGCCTCAAGGCATGGATGACGACTGGCTGGCGCAGTTCTACACGGTGTTGCGCGAGAAACCGCAGTGGCTCGCCGGCGTAGTCCATGGGCCGTGGGTCCGGCCTTCCATGAAAGAATTCCGCGCGGCCGTCCCCTCTTCCATCCCAATTCGCCTTTACCCGGATATCACCCATACTCTCCGCTGCCAGTTTCCCCTCGTCAATTGGGACCCCGCCTTCGCCATCACTCACAGCCGCGAACCCATCAACCCGATGCCGCTTTGGGAAACGAAGCTCTTTCGCGCCTACTATCCGGGTAGTGTTGGTTTCGTCAGCTATTCCGATGGCGCGCACGATGACTTCAATAAGGTGTTGTGGACGGTTCTCGCGTGGGACCCGGAGACAGACCCTGTTCAGATTGCACGCGAATACGGCCGGTTCTTCACCGGACTGGACACAATCGCCGATGGCCTCCTGGCGTTGGAGCGAAACTGGGCGGGGCCGCTCGCCTCAAACGCGAACGTGCGCCAGACGATGGAGCAGTTCGCTGCCATGGAAGAGGCCGCCCCGGTTCCCTTGCGGAGAAACTGGCGTTTTCAGCAATTGCTTTACCGCGCTTACTACGATGCATACGTGCAGCGCCGCCTGCTGTACGAAACGGAACTCGAAGCGGAGGCGCGCGGCCTGCTTGCCGAAGCGCCGCGGCTGGGGGCTCACGCGGCCATGGATTCCGCCGAACGGGTCTTGTTGAAAGCCGTCACTGCGCCAACTGCCACGGAACTGCGTTCCCGCATTGTCGCGCTGGGAGAGTCTCTCTTCCAAAGCCTCGGCGCGCAATTGAGCGTGAAACGCCACGGAGGCGCCGGTTGGGAAAGGGGCGTAACACTGGACAACTTGGACAACCCTCTGAACAACCGGGTGTGGATGCTCTCCCGTTTTGCCGAGGCCCGCAAGCTCGCGGACGATGGAGAACGCCTCGCCGTGATTCACGAGATCCTGCACTGGCAGGATCCGGGCCCAGGCGGCTTCTACGACGACCTCGGCAACCCGTCGCAGCAGCCACATCTCATCCTGGATGAGGAACCGGGGCAACAAGGCTTTGCGGAACGGCTGGAAGGTCCGCTCTCCTGGGTGAGCCATGCGAATTCCTGGCGAGGCCGTCCCATCCGCCTCGAATACAAGGGTCTGGATCCCGCCGCCCAGTACAAGGTCCGGGTCGTATACGGCGGAGAGAACGCCGTCCAGGAACAGGGCATCCGGCTGATGGCAAACGATGCCATTGTGATTCACCCCTATCGCAGGAAGCCGCTCCCGATCCAAACCCAGGAGTTCGATATTCCCCGGGAAGCAACCCGAAACGGCACGCTCCTCCTGAGCTGGGATCGCGAACAGCCGCCAAGCGGGCGGCTGCGCGGTGCGCAGGTCTCTGAGGTGTGGCTCATCCGGAAATAGAACGGGTGCGCCTTCTGACGATATGATGAGCCAATGCAACGCGCAGCCCTGCTCTCGCTTCTGGCCTTGCCGGTGATGCTCCTCCTGGCCGGAAGCCGGCCTCCGGACATTCCTTTTCAGCGGCATCTGCTCGATTACGGCGCCGCGGAGACGGCGGCGGTCGCGGATGTCAACCGGGACGGCAAAGCCGACATTCTGAGTGGCGAGTATTGGTACGAAGCCCCCACCTGGGAACGGCATCGTTACCGGGAACTGCACTTCCAGAGCAATTACGTTGATGCGTTCAGCGACCTGCCGATGGATGTGGATGGCGATGGCTGGGTGGACGTGATCACCGCCACCTGGTTCTCGAAGAAGATCAGTTGGTACCGCAATCCCGGCGCGGCGGGCGGCGCATGGAAGGAATTGAACATCGTCTTGGACCACAATACGGAATTTGCGTTCCTCGTTGATATGGATAACGACGGCAAGGCCAATGAATTGCTGCCCCAGTTCGGCAATGCCGACGCGCCGACAGCCTGGTTTGAGAACAAGGGCGGCCAATGGCTTGAGCATCGCGTAAGCGCGAAGAACTTCGGCCATGGCATCGGCGCCGGGGATGTGAACGGCGACGGCCGCGCCGATATACTCACCGCCAAGGGATGGCTGGAAGCTCCGCCAAACCTCCGTTCGGGAAACTGGGCGGAACACAACGACTGGAATTTCGAAGAGCATCTCAGCTTCATGCACGTGCTCGACGTCAACGAAGACGGCAAGCCGGACATCGTGTTCGGCAATGCCCACGATTACGGTGTTTTCTGGCTCGAGAAGCGAGCCGATGGCGGTTGGGCCAAGCGGGAAATTGACCGTGCCTGGAGCCAGGCGCATGCCATGGTGCTGGTCGATTTGAACGGCGACGGCAGGAAGGACATCCTCACCGGCAAGCGCTTCCTCGCGCACGATCACGATCCGGGCGCGCAGGATCCGAACGGCATTTTCTGGTACGAGAGAACTCCTTCGCCGGATGGTAAGAGTGTGGCCTGGGTGCGGCACGTGATCGATTTCGGTGGTCGTGCAGGAGGCGGAATGCAGATGCCGGTAGCAGACCTCGACGGCGACGGCGACCTCGATTTTGTCGCGCCGGGCAAAGGCGGTCTGTTCCTGTTCGAGAATCTCACGAAGCGTGGAGAAGCGAAGCCATGAAGTTCGGCATCAATACCCTCTTGTGGACGGCCGCCTTCGGCGAGGAGCATCTGGATCTGCTGCCGCGCATCCGCGAATGGGGCTACGACGGCGTCGAGATCGCGCGCTTTTCCTTCGACGGCTTCCCGGCGGCGGCAATCCGCGCCGCGCTCGAACGGGAGGGGCTGGAATGTACATTCTGCTCAGCGCTCACCGGGGAGTTAAGCCTCATCTCGGAAGACGCCGCGGTGCGCAAAGCCGCGTTCGGCTTTCTGGTGGACGGCATTCGCGTAGCAGCGGAACTCGGATCGCCGGTCTTCCTGGGGCCGTTCTGTTCGCCTGTGGGAAAACACAGCGGACGCCGCCCGACCGAGGAAGAGTGGAAGCGCGCAGTCGAAGGGTTTGCGGCGCTGGGGAAGGAACTGGACGCCTGTCAGGTGCGGCTGGCTCATGAGCCTCTGAACCGGTTCGAGACCTATTTCACCACCACCGCCGCGGAAGCGCTTCGCTTGTGCGAGGGGGCGGGGCATCCGAAACTGGGTGTCCTCTTTGATACCTTCCACGCCAACATTGAGGAGAAGGACTCCGCGGCGGCGATCCTGGCCTGCGGCGAGCGGCTGCACCACGTGCACACCTGTGAGAGTGACCGCGGAGTTCCGGGAACGGGACAGGTCCATTGGCAGGAGATTCTGCCCGCTATCGAGCGTTCTGGTTTCGATGGCTGGCTGGTGATTGAGAGTTTTGGTTCCCGCATCGCGGAAATCGCCGCCGCGGCCTGCATGTGGCGCGATGTTGCTCCCTCGGCGGAAGCCATCGCCCGGGATGGTCTGGCATATCTCCGCCGGCAGCTTGCGGCTTGAGCGGTGCGCGCGCTTCGCCCACGGTTGCCATACTGGATGCATGATTCCACGTTTCCTGATGGTGGCGCTCCTGCTGATTGGCGTTGCGCCTCTGCTCCCGGCGCAGGGGATTGCCGGTTCGGAGATGCTGGTTTCCGGGGCGTGGCTCGAAGGACAACTGCGCAACGAAAAAGTCGTCATTCTCCATGTGGGCACGCTCGCCGGCTTTGAGGAAGCTCACATCCCGGGGGCTAGGCTGCTTCGCCTGGAAGACATCACGGTAACGGGAACCGGCGGGCTCCGGATGGAACTGCCCCGCGTGGATGCTCTCGAAACGGCGTTCGCCAGACTGGGTGTTACGGATGATGCAACGGTGGTGCTCTATCACGTTGACCGGGCTCTGCAAACGGCCACGCGGGCTTGGTTCACGCTTGACTATCTGGGTTTAGGCGGCCGCACCGCGATCCTCGACGGCGGGCTTGCGCTCTGGCGCAAAGAAGGCCGCCCGCTATCGAAAGAACCCGTTCCCCCCGCCGGCGGAAGTTTCACGCCGCGTCCCGCGCCCGTGAAAGTGGCAAGCGCGGAATGGATCCGCATGCACTTGCAAGATTCCGGCGTGATGATTCTCGATGCGCGCACTCCCGAATTCTATTCCGGCTCGGACAAGGGCGCGATGGCGCGGGGCGGGCACATTCCGGGAGCAATCAGCGCGCCCTTAACCTCCTTTCTCGACGAAGAGGGCCGCCTGCAATCGAGAGACGTCCTGCGGGAGTTGCTGCGGGTGGGGCAACGCCGGCCGGAACCGGTGCGCGTCACCTATTGCCATTCCGGCGTCCAGGCCACCGTGCCCTATTTCGCCGGACGCTACCTCGGCCTCGACATGCGCCTCTTTGACGGGTCCTTTCAGGATTGGAGCCAGCGCGCGGGATACCCCGTGGAGCAGGGAACCGCCGAGGCCCGTTGAACCCCGTCGTATTTCATGCCTGCCGCGCCATCCCAGTCGCCTTCATGCGGAAAGCCCGTAGGGCGGCATGAGCCAGTCGCGAACTAAGCTCGCGAGCAAGCCGCCCTCAATCGGGTACCCCCGCAAGGCGGCATGAGTGGCCGCAGCGCCCCGTTCATATTCGAATGGCTTCGTTCCGCGATGATCCCGCTCTCGATACGGTCATGCGTTTCACAACGGAACAAAATCAGCGAAATCTGTAAGAACTGTAAGATTCACATCCGGCTTCGTTCCGCGGAAAGCCACGGCGAAATCTGCCCGTTCGTGCCGCGCTCAAGCATGCAGAGGCCCTGGCGAGTGAGCAGAGCCCGCTCAGGCAATTGTTACGAAGCGAACGCAGCCCGGCCGCTAGTAGTGATATCGACAGGCCAGAATACGAATTCTATCCGGCAACACTTGATAGACGAGACGATGCTCCTCGTCAATTCGCCGGGACCAGCAGCCAGCCAACTCGTGACGCAAGGGTTCCGGCTTGCCGATTCCCAGGAAAGGGTCTCGCTGCACATCGCGCACCAGTCGGATGATGCGAATCGCTTGCGCGCGATCCTGCTCCGCCCACCATGCCAAATCATCGAACGCATTGGGGTCGAATTCGATCCTTCTCACAAACTCAGCTTCGCCGTTGCATCTTCCAGTGGAATACTGCTGTCGCGCTCGAGTGCGACGAGCAGCCGTCGCCGCATAGTTTCCGACTTCAGCAGATACGCGGTTTCGCGTTCGGAAGAAATCTCCTTCCAGAGCGCGATAGGTACGATGACCGCCGTCGGTTGGCCCGCTTCGTTGGTCACGACTTGAATATCAGACTCGGACACACCCATATTCTAGCGCTCCGTCCGTCATTTGGCATACGGCTTGTTTGGTTGCATAACCGATAAGCAGCCGCAACGCCCCGTTCATATTCGAATGGCTTCGTTCGGCGAAAAGCCAGTGCATAGCGCCGCCAGCCAACTCATGACGCAACGGTTCCCGCTTGCCATGGGGTTGGTAGCCCATCGGACGACTCGTCACCCTTCGCAGCCGCTCCGGGCTCAACTTCGCATCCGTCTCCCCGATGACCGCGAAGGCCTTCCCGATCTCCAGTTCCCAAACCCTGTTTCCACCGGTGCAATTGATTGCGCTATATATAGCAAGCGGCGAGTGTTAACTCCACTGCGCCAATGGACATGGTGAAGGGTCTCTGGGGATGGACCGGCGCCACGGGGAAATTCCGTGCGAGAGCACCGATGGCAACATCGGGGAACGGATACTTGCGGATCCGCTTCCAAGCGAAGTGCGCTCGGAACTGGATCGCATTCTGGACAGTCCGGAATTTTTGAAGGCAAAGCGGTCCGCGCGCCTGCTTCGATTCCTGGTTGAGCAAACCCTCGAAGCGCGGGGCCGGACGTTGAAGGAATTCGTGATCGCCCTCGAGGTCTTCGATCGGGACCAGACCTTCGACCCTCGGATCGATTCGTTAGTTCGAGTGGAGGCGGCAAGGCTTCGCGTCCGGCTGAATTCCTACTACGCGAGAGCGGGTCCCGGCGGCATTCGGATCGAACTCCACGCCGGATCGTACGTGCCGGCTTTCGTCAGGCCTTCGGCAAATCCCGTCCTCGAACCGCGACAGTCGCGCGCGCTCCCAAGCCTAAAGACACTCGGAGCGTCGGCGTTTGTCGTGGCGCTGCTCTCCTTCGGTCTTTGGACATTCGCCATGCGTCGTCGCGCGCTGGGGGAGATCCACATCCGTAATGCCCATCAGATCACCGGCTACTCCGGCATCACCGCCTATCCGGCGCTGAGTCCCGGCTCGGATTGGGCCGTCTGTTCGTCGGATCGCGGCGACGGCGAGCACCTTCACTTGTGGAAATACTCCTTCGATGGCGATGAGCCGCGGCAGTTGACATCGGGGCCGCAAAACGACATCGCGGCGGCCGTAAGTCCGGATGGGAAATGGATCGCCTTCGAATCGAGCGGCAAGCCGGCGGGCATCTACCTGATTCCATCCGTCGGGGGAGAGAGGGCCCTGGTGGCGCCATCCGGTCTCGGACCGCGCTTCTCGCCGGACGGCAGGTGGTTGGCGTATTGGAGCATCGATCCAAGCTCCACGTTCGGCCGGGTGTTTATCGTCCCCGTGGGCAGAGCGGGCGAACCGGTCCAGGCCGGCCGCGAGTTCGACGATGCGCACACTCCGGCATGGACGCCGGGAGGAGAGGGTCTGCTGATTTGCGGCACGCGTCAATCTCGAGGCGGTCCCAACGAAGAACACGATCTCTGGTTCATCCCGCTGGAAGGCAGAAACGCAGCGAAGACCGGCGCCTTCGCGGCGCTCGCCAAGGCAGGGGTGGACGCGCATACCAACCTGCTGGGCAGGACTTCGTTCCAGTGGCTGAAAGAGGGAATTGTCTTTCCCGGATCGGCTTCGGGGCGGATCGGTCTGTGGTGGCTGCCCCTGTCCGCCGGAACCTGGAGAGTGCGAGGAAGTCCCGTCTCCATGGCCCTCGCCACCGATCAACAGATCCATCCATCCGTCCAGGGAGGCACGCTGGCGTTTACAAGTGCTAGCGCCATGACGAACGTCTGGAGCGTGCCGCTGAATGCGAACGGCGCGAAGGCGACGGGCGAAGCTCAACGGTTGACGGACGATGCTTCCGATCAGTTGAGCCCGTCGATCTCCGCCGACGGCGGATCGATCGTCTTTCTGTCGGGCCGGGAATCCCCGAAGCTCCGAGCCTACAAAAAGGATCTCGCCAGCGGAGGCGAGAGCCTTCTGAGCGGGCCAAGCCAGGCCACGAACCGGCTGAAGATTTCACCGGATGGCAGCGCCGCCTATTACCGGGTCTTCGAGGGTCCGGAGCCCCAACTCCAGGCCATTCATTCGGTGGATCTTCTCACGGGCCGATCCGTTCGCGTCTGCCGCGATTGCGGCGCTCCCACCCATGTGTCTCCAGACGGACGGTTGGTCGTCTTTGAAACCGGCTCGTCTCCAACCCGTCTGGCAGCCATGCGCGTGGATTCCGGCGAGAAGTGGGAGTTCGCCAGGCATTCGCACTATGGAATGCGCTCGGCAAGAGTTGCCCCCGACGGGCGATGGATCGCTTTCCATGCGGACCGTGGCTGGGAGGGGAAGCAGATCTTCGTCGCGCCGTTCCGCGATACCGCCCCGATCGACGAATCTCAGTGGATTCCCGTCACGGAAACGGGAGGCGTCGATCAGGAAGCGTGGTGGTCCCCGAACGGCGTGTATCTGTATTTCCTCTCGGATCGCGACGGCCATCGGTGTATCTGGGCGCAAAAGTTCGACCCGCGCACCGGGGAGCCCGCAGGTTCCGCTATTGCCGTCTATCACTTCCATGAAGCGCGTTTAACGCCTCTCTCTTTCCTCTGGCGCGACCCTTCGTACGTCGGGTTGTCGGTTGCCGCAAACCGGCTCGTGCTGAGCCTGACAGCGATCTCCAGCAATGTCTGGGTGGGCACGGTGGACCGTTAGAAACCGGCCAAAGCATCCGGTTACCCGGCGACCCATTCCGACATTTAACCGTTACATCTGCCTCATGTAACTTCAACAGCACCGGAATCGGCCCTACGCTGGGCTATTCGCAATAGCGAGTAGAGACGGGAGGCGATATGCGGATGCTCCGGTTAGCGATCACGGCCATCGTTTTGGCCGTCCCTGTGTTTGCCGACAAGATGACCCTGGTGATCCCTCCCGGGAACGCGACAATGCCGGGAAACACCACGGACGGTTCGGAGGACGGCCTCCTTGACTTTCGCGCGCAGAATGTCTTCGGGCGCGGCCCCTTCATTTCCGCGGGAATCTCCGGGCCTGTGCTGATCTCCGCATTTGCGTTTCGAGCCTCGCCGGGCGAGGGTCCGGCCAGCGTGGAAATCGGCTCCGTGCTCATGTACGCCTCCACTTCGCCATACGCACCCAACTCGTTGCCCGGCAACACGTTGATCACGGATACGTTCGCGACGAACCTGGGCCCGGACAATACCCTGGTCTACTCCGGCCCCGTGTCCGCCTCAAGCCCCGGTTGCGCCGGGCCGGACGTCTGCCCGTTCGACCTGGTTTTCAACTTTGACACTCCATTCCTGTATAACCCCAATGCAGGATTTCTCCTGTTTGACTTATTCCTTACCGATGTCGGGGGAACGGGCGCCCTGGACGCTCGCGAGTTTTCTTCCCCCGGCGGCGCGATGGCCAGTTTGGTGGGCGCCCTGGATGGAACCACCGGCAAGGTCTTCCTGGATGGCAATATCACGCAATTGACGTTCGAAGCGGTGCCAGAACCGGCTTCCGGGGCGCTGCTGCTCGGCGGCCTCGCCACCCTGGCCCTGTGGCGGAGAAGGATGCGCGGGAATGAAGGCAACCGAGTGCTTCGATAACGATAGGGACGTTCGAATTTTGAGATTTCGCGTCGCGGCAGGGATGCGGGTCGCTCCGCACCCCTACCGCGTAGATCCATACGGGCGCTGCTAGCCGCCTTATTTCACCAGTCGCCTCGCTGGGTGGTTTTTGGCGCCGCTCGGGGGGGCAGCGAGGATTGCCCGTTAACGGAGGCTGGATGGTTGGCCGCGGCGTTCATTTCTCGGCCGTGTCCGGCCTCGTGGGGGCGGTTTCCCGGCTCCTGGTTCGCTTTTCAGACACACTGCTCCGAAGCCGCAAAATCGCGAATTGTAAA
>JADLCF010000308.1 GCA_020847315.1 Bryobacterales bacterium
ACCGCGAGGAGGATGAAGAGGGAAGCTATTTCGTCCACGGAAAACTTCAGGAGGCCAACGGCGGCTACTGGCACGATTCCAAGTTCGGCTACGGCCACTGGGCGCTGCATGAGGAAGTGCCGGGGCAGAAGTTTTTTCGATGGTCCTTGTCGCGGAACGGCGCGATCTGGGAGGACCTGCTCACCGATAACGACGGCCAGTATTTCGAACCGCAATCCGGGCGGCTGCTCGACCAGAACGATCACGAGTTCTTCGCCCCCTACACCACGGACCGCTGGCGGGAGTTCTGGTTTCCGTATAAGGATATCGGCCCACTCAGCACCGCTTCGCCCGCCGGCGTGCTTTCCGCGAAGACCAACGGCAAGGACGTGACCGTGGGCTTCAACGCGCTGGAAGCGGTGGACGAGGATCTCGTTGTCTATAGCGGAGACAACGAGATCTTCCGCGAGCGCGTGAAGCTGAAGCCGATGGGGGCCTATCTGAAGACAATCCATGTCCCCGTGAAGCCCGGCTCCCTACGTGTCAACGTGGGCGATCTGCTGCACTACGTGGATGACCCGCAAGACGGCGTGTTGAAGCGGCCCTTCCATTTCCGCAATTACGACAAAAGCACCCTGGAAGGCCTGTACCAATCGGCGGAGCGGGCGGAAAAATCACGCAACTACGAGGCCGCGCTCGAAGGCTATCTCGAATGCCTGAAGCGAGACCCCACCAGCGTGCGGGCGATGACGCGAGCGGCGGCCGTTTATTACCGGCGCGCGGAGTACGCCACGGCGCTTCGCTATGCGAGCCAGGCGCTCGACTTCGTCATGTACGATGCCGACGCGAACTATATCTACGGGCTGATCGCGCGGCGCATGGGAGATCTCACGGACGCCAAGGAGACCATGGGCTGGGCGGCCCGCTCCATGAAGTACCGCGCGGCGGCCTATTGTCAATTGGCGGAGATTTATCTGCTCGAAGGCAATCTGGAACGGGCGGAGCAATACGGGCGCCGCTCCCTCGAATACGATGCCAGGAACATCAAAACGCATCAGTTCTTGACTACGCTTTACCGGCGTGCGGGAAAGCGCGCGGAAGCGCAGGCTTCGCTCCAGCGCGTGCTGGAACTCGATCCGCTCAACCATCTCGCGCGCTTCGAAAATTACCTGCTGCAATCCAATGCGTCCACGCTCGAAGAGTTCCGTGGGATGATTCGCAATGAGATGCCGCATGAGACCTATCTCGAACTGGCGGCTTCCTATCTGAACCTCGGCCTGGAAGGCGACGCCCGCCGCGTGCTTGCAGTGGCTCCGGAACAGGCGGAAATTCGCTACTGGCAGGCATACCTGCTGCGGAATGAGTCTCCGGGAGAGAGCATGCAAGTGCTGCGGCAGGCGTCCACTCTTTCGCCGTATCTGGTGTTCCCGTTCCGGCAGGAAGCGATCCCGATTTTTGAGTGGGCCAGCCAGGCGCTCCCCGGCGATTGGAAGGCCAGTTACTATCTGGGTTTGATCGAATGGGGCATGCGGCGAAATGCCGATGCGCTCAAGCGGTTCACCGCGCTGGGCGAGCGCCCGGATTACGCCGTCTTCTATGCCAGCCGCGCGTTTCTCGAACAGGCCGCCGATCCGGCGAAGGCCGGCGCCGATTACGAGAAAGCGCGCGCGGTCGATCCCGCGGACTGGCGCAACCACAACCGCCTGATTGCGTTCCAGCTTGCGCAAGGGATGGATGCGCAGGCCCTCGCAACCGCCGCCGCCGCTTCGGAACGCTTCCCAGGGCAGGATCAAATCAAGATTGCCTTGGCCCGGGCCGAGCTTCGCAACGGCCGCTATCAAGCGTGTTACGAGACGCTGGATCAAGCCACGGTTCTTCCCTTTGAAGGGCAGCGCGACATCCAGGCGCTGTATGCCAACTGTCAGATGGCGCTGGCGATCGAAGCCATGAAGGCGGGCAATTTTGCGCTGGCCGAAGAGCGGCTTAAGGGCTCGAAAGTGTATCCGGAGCATCTCGGAACCGGACGCCCGGCGGATCCGGATTTCCGGGTTCAGGATTATCTGTTGACGCTTGCCTACGAGCGCGCGGGAGGCCCGGCGAATGCGGCGGAGGCCGCCGCGCGGAAGGCGGAGTTCGACGCATACGCCGCGCGCCATGCAACGAAGAACTGGGCCGCGCTGAGCGGACAACTGGCAGCGTGGGCGAGCACCGGGCTTGTGCAAAAAGATCCCGTTACGGCCCTCAATGAATTGAGTTCCATCGTGCGCGGCCCGCGCGGCCGCTAGGAGAAATCATCATGTTGCGACTTACGCTCTTGCTAATTGCCGCATTATTGTCAGCGGTCGCACAGGAAACGATCATTGTCCGCCCGAAGGTGATTGACGATGTGCTGACGAACCCGGGCATCGGCTTCATGACCTTTCAGCGCTTCAATGGGGACCAACTGAACGTAGGCACGAAGTGGACCGAAGGGTTCCCCATCGACTATCAGGAGTACAAGGGAAGCCTCAAGAATCCGAATCACCCGGACACCTCCATTGCGTACTTCCGGATCTACTGGAAGTTCGTGGAGCCGGAGCGAGGCAAGTACAACTGGGAGATGCTCGACAAAGCGATCAACACTGCGCACGCCCGCAAGCAGAGGTTGATGCTGCGCATCGGCCCTTACGGAACCACCGACGATAACGACGTTCCCGATTGGTACCGTGCAATGATGGGCACGGAAGATCCCGCGAAACTGGCCGACAAGAAGTGGCGGACCGATCCCGAGGACCCTCGATACGCAAAGTATTACGGAGGGATGATTCGCGCCGTGGGCGCGCGCTACGACGGCCACCCCGATCTCGAGAGCGTGGATCTCTCGATTGTCGGCGCGTGGGGAGAAGGCGCGGGGACGAAACTGCTTTCGAGGAACACGATGGAATCCCTCGTGGACGCCTATCTCGATGGGTTCCGGAAGACTCCGCTCGTCGCAATGCTCGCCGATGATGCCTTCAACCGTTACGCTTACTCGAAGAGGAATACCGGCTGGCGCGTGGATTGTCTGGGCGATATGGGCGGATTCAATCCGAATTGGAACCACATGTTCGACTACTATCCGCAATCGCTGGTTGGCTTTGGGATGCAGGATGCCTGGAAGAAGGCGCCGGTGTCTCTCGAAGTCTGCTGGGTGATGCAGGAGTGGATGAACAAGGGCTGGGACGTGGATTACATCATCGATCAAAGTCTCAAGTGGCACATCTCGTCGTTCAACAGCAAGTCTTCGGCGGTCCCGGAAGCCTGGTGGCCGCAGGTGAACCGGTGGCTCAAGAAGATGGGTTACCGCTTCGCCTTGCGCAAGTTCACTTACCCTTCCACGGTCCGGCCCAACGGGAAGCTCGCCTTCACCACGTGGTGGGAGAATCAGGGCGTCGCCCCCATCTACCGGCAGTATCCCTTCGCGCTGCGGCTCAAAAGCGCGGGGCGTGCCCATGTGATGGTTACCGGCGCCGACATTCGCAACTGGCTTCCGGGGGATGCCATTTACAACGATGCCGTGTTCGTCCCCGCGGAGATGCCGCCCGGCGAGTATGAACTCGAAGTAGCACTAGTGGATGAGGCATCGCGAGAGCCCGCGATCAAGCTGGCAATCGCAGGCATCAACGCCGAGGGCTGGTATCCGATGGGTAAGATCACCGTGAAGCCGTAGTCACGGGCACGCGAAAGATACGCCCGCGATGCGGGGTGGATCAAGGTCGCGCCCGCGCGCTCGCAAAATCGACCGGGTTGCGCTCTTCCACCTTCTTCGCACCGATGAACTGCACCACTTCCGGCAGATCCAGATGTTCTAGGATTCCCGGAACAATGAGGTTCTCCATGTTGCGGTAAATATCCGCGTTCACGAGTTGCTCATACGAACGGATACCCGCTTCGGTGACGACACCGGAAGTTTGTCCGTCGATTGCGGCCGTGAAGATCGCCAAAGGCCCGGCGGTTCCCTGCCCCACAATGCGGA
>JADLCF010000309.1 GCA_020847315.1 Bryobacterales bacterium
GAGCACTCGAAAACCGTGAGAATATTCCGCCAATGCGCATTGAGCCCGCTGCCCTCTTCGAAGCGGAGCTTCTTCAGTTCCACGTACCAATCGCAGAAGTCGCCCCAAACGAACGCCCACAGGAGTTGAGCGGCCTCATGATAACGGTAATTCTCGATGGCCTTGTTCACCGCCCCGGCGCACGCATTCAATCGCGAAAAAATCCAGCGGTCTTCAAGGGGCGCCTCACCGCTGATGGCGTCCACTTCAGGCCGGTAGAACGCACGCTCCTCGGGCATCCACGGCCCCACCCCGCAGCGCTCCATATTCAGAAACAGAAAGCGCGCCGCATTCCAGATTTTATTGGCGAACGCCCGCGACGATGTCAGCCGCTCATCGGTGAGGACGATGTCCGTGCCCGGCGCGGCTCCAAGCAGCAGCGTGATCCGCGTCGCGTCGGTGCCATACTTGTCGATTGTTTCGAGCGGGTCAACCGTATTCCCCTTTGTCTTCGACATCTTTTGGCGTTCGGCATCGCGCACCAAGCCATGGATATACACCGCCCGGAACGGTACATCTCCCATGCACTCGATGCCCATCATCATCATCCGCGCCACCCAGAAAAACAGGATGTCGAAGCCGGTGATCAGCAGGGTATTCGGATAGAACTTCTCGAGTTCCTGCGTCTTCTCCGGCCAGCCTAGCGTGGAGAATGGCCAGAGCGCGGAGCTGAACCACGTGTCGAGGACGTCCGTATCCTGCGCGATCCTGCTGCTGCCGCAGTGTTCGCACCTTTCGGGATCTTCCATGGCGACAGTAATGCCGTAGCAGTCCGGGCAATGCCAGGCCGGAATCCGGTGCCCCCACCATAGTTGCCGGGAGATGCACCAATCGCGGATGTTATACATCCAGTCGAAGAAGATCTTCTGCCAGTTTTCCGGCGTAACGACGGTGCGTCCGGCTTTCGTCGCTTCGATCACTTTCTCCGCAAGCGGCTTTGTGCGGACGAACCACTGCGTCGAAACCGTCGGCTCCACCACCTCGCCCGTGCGCTGGCTCTTTCCGACGCTCAGCTCGTGCGGCTCCACGCCCGCCAGAAAGCCCTGTGCCTCCAGATCCGCAAGCACACGCTCCCGCGCCTCGTACCGGTCCAGCCCCGCGTAAGCCGCGCCTTCGCTCGTGATGCG
This sequence comes from Bryobacterales bacterium, assembly GCA_020847315.1. Taxonomy (GTDB): domain Bacteria; phylum Acidobacteriota; class Terriglobia; order Bryobacterales; family Bryobacteraceae; genus JACTMJ01. Next base: position 1,167 of record JADLCF010000309.1, read on the forward strand.
CGCATGTTCGTCGATCACCCGGATCAACGGCAATCCGTGCCGCTGCGCCGCCTCGAAGTCGTTCGGATCGTGCGCCGGCGTGATCTTCACGCATCCCGTGCCGAATTCCGGGTCCGCCATCTCATCGAGAATGATCGGGATCTCCCGGTTCATCAGCGGCAAAATCACGGTCTTGCCGTGGAGATGGGAATAGCGCTCGTCCTTGGGGTTGATCGCGACCGCCGTATCGCCGAGCATCGTCTCCGGCCGCGTCGTCGCCACCACGACAAATTCATCGCTGCCTTTGACCGGGTAGCGGAAATGCCAAAGCTTCCCCTCCACCTTTTCGTGGACCACTTCGAGATCCGATAGCGCTGTCTGCAGCTTCGGATCCCAATTGACCATATAGGGGCCGCGGTAGATGAGCCCCTTCCGGTACAGATTCACGAAAACCGTGCGGACGGCGTGAGAGAGGCCCTCGTCGAGCGTGAAGCGAAGCCGGCCCCAATCGACGCTGTCCCCGATGCGGGCCATCTGCTTGAGAATCGCCCCGCCATGCAGTTCCTTGTACTCCCAAACCTTCGCTTCGAACCGTTCCCGACCCAGATCGTGCCGGGAGATGCCCTCCTTGGCCAGTTCCCGCTCCACCACCATTTGCGTGGCGATTCCCGCATGGTCCGTGCCCGGAAGCCAAAGCGTGTTATATCCTCGCATGCGATGCCATCTCGTGGTCGCGTCGATCTCCGAATGCTCCAGCATGTGTCCCATGTGGAGGCTTCCGGTCACGTTCGGAGGTGGGATCACCAAGGAAAAAACGGGCCGCGCATCGTGAGGATCGGCGGATGCGGCAAACAAGCCAGAGCCACGCCACCACTCCGCCCAGCGCGGTTCAAACTGTTGAGGCTCATAGACTTTTTCGAGTTGCATGGGGTTTTCTTGGGGAAGTCTCCAGGATAACATGGCCCATTTTCCAAGGCGTTGCACGCGGTGCCGCCTCAGGAACGGTACTACTGGAATTGCGGGGATGCCGCGAGGGCGGATACGATAAGCTAGAATGCCGAGGTTCTCGCCGCTTCCCAGGAACGACGCAGAGTTCGACGTTCCGGTACCCGTCCATGACACTCCCGGCTCGGAGAATCTGGAGCGTACTCGGGGCGAGGCTCGCTCGCTTCACGGCCATCGGGCGATCCAAACGGAAACTTCCTCTCCCGGCATCCACTCCCCGCGGATGGTATCCGGAGAGACCCTCGCGGAGATTGCGGACGCGCGAAACCCCGCAACGTCGATTCATTGGCTCGCCTTCTTAGCCAGTGTGACGCTGCTGTTCTTAAAAGGCGGGAACATCCCGGAACTTTCCTACGCGATCACCGGCGCGAACCTGAAGCTTCTCTATTTTGTGGTTCCCTTTGCCTATCTCGGCATCTTCGTGGGCCAGGGGCTCGATTCCACACTGCGGAACAAGTCCGTCATTTTCTTTCTGCTGTTTTATGTGTGGATGGTGATGGCAACTCCCACCAGTTCCTGGGTTGGGGGGTCTGTCGGTAGGGTGAAGGATTTCGGCCTGCATGTCTTGCCCCTCGTCCTGGTAATTCCCGCCACTATCGTCACCTGGAAGCAGATTCGCCTCACCTTCGGCGTTATGGCTCTCTCGGCCGCGGTCGTATTGGTCTCCACACGTTTTTTCGGAGAAGCCGCATCCGGCCGCATCTCGCTCGAATCAAGTGGCACCATCGGCAACTCGAACGATTTGGCTGCCCACCTGCTGCTCATGCTTTCCTTCGTGCTTTACGTCTTCCTCGATCCCCGGCGTAACATCCTTTTCCGCGGTGCTGCGCTCCTATCGATGGCGTACGGTCTCTATATCATTCTCGGAACCGGATCTCGCGGCGCGCTGGTCGCGCTGGCCCTCGGTGGAATCTTTTTCTTTTTCAAAGCACCGATAAAGATACGAATGGGTTTCCTGGTTGCCGCCGTTCTCGCTATAACGATCATGCCCCTTGTCTTGCCGGAAGCTACCAAGGCTCGATTGGGGTCCCTTTTCGGGGAGGAACACTTGGAAGCGGAAGAGTCCGGAGAATCCCGCGGCTATCTCTTCCGCAAGAGCCTTGAATATACGCTCGCCCATCCCATCTTCGGCGTCGGGCCGGACCAGTTCGCGAATTACGAAGGCAAACAGTCCAGGGCGGCAGGGCTTCGCGGCAACTGGCACCAAACCCATTGTGCTTGGACGCAGGTCTCCAGCGAATGCGGCATCCCCGCGTTCCTCTTCCTTTGCATTGCGCTCGGAACCGCATTCACGCCACTCTTTCGATGCTATTCGAGTGCCCGGAAACTTGGAGTGACGGAAGTTTCCAGGGCTTGCCTTTGTCTTCTGCTTGGTTCCGCGATGATCCTTACGGCCGTCACCTTTCTTTCTCAGGCATATCACTTCTACTTCGCCTTCTTAATTGGCATGGCGATCGTCACCGCCCGTGCCGGGCAGCGGCAATTGGCCCTGGTCGCTTCCCGCGCGTATTCCTTGCCGCGCTAACCTATGCCAGAGACCATCCCGCCGTCGTCGCAGAATCGCATGAGCTCAGGCTGGGCAAGCATCGCCCGCCGCGCCGTCCGCTCACCTTCTCCAGGAATCGCTTCACCAGCCCCCGCCCGGCCTTGCTCAATCGCTCATAGTCCCTCCCCTCGAGCACCTTCCCGACCCAGTCGTACATCTCCGCCTTGCCCTCCGCGGCAAAGACGATCTCTTCGCTGCCATCCAGAAAACGCGCCATCTCCTCCAGCGCCAAACTCTCGGCTCGCTGCATCCTGATTCGCATCCATCCGCAGCATCCCAACCCGAAGTCCTCTCCCTACCCTCGCTTCAGGCCTATTTTGTGTTAAAAACACTCAATCCTTCAGGCTCACTTTGCGTTGGACAATTCTAACCCTTTCGCAGGTAACAAGTGTTGCCGTATACTCATGACAATCACCGTTTTCATTTCAAGCAGCAACCTGGAAACCGTGGAAACCCGGACTCTCCGTCAATTGCGCAAACGAGTGTTGGATATTGCGTTGGAGCTGTAAGATGTGTGGAATTGCTGGATTCTACCGAACGGAACAGGTTGCCGATCCGCAAGAACTGATAGAGCAGATGCTCGCCGCGTTGCATCACAGAGGGCCAGATGGCGCCGGCACGTATCACGGCGAGGATTTCTCGTTAGGGATGACGCGGCTTGCCATCATTGACATAGAGGGCGGACGACAGCCGATCTCCAACGAGACCGATGAGCTCGTGATCGTGTGCAATGGGGAGATCTACAATCACGTTGTGCTGCGGAAAGAACTCGAAGCAAAAGGGCATATCTTCCGTACCCATAGCGATGTGGAGGTGGCGCTGCACCTTTTCGAAGAGATGGGGGTCGAGTCGTTTCGCGAACTCAACGGCATGTTCGCGCTCGCGATTCTGGATCGTCGGCGACGCACACTGACACTGGCGCGGGACCCCTTTGGGCAGAAACCTCTGTACTTCCTGAACCAAGAGAACGGGTTTGGCTTCGCATCCGAACTCAAGGCGCTGCGTCGCATGCCCGGATTCGTTCCAACGGTGGACGACCGCGCGCTTAGCAGCTATCTCTGCTTTCGTTATGTGCCGCACCCGCAATCCATTCTGGAAGGTGCGGAGAAATTAAGCCCCGGATCCTGGATGCGGGTGGATTCCGAAGGCCGATTGGAGCAAGGACGCTATTTCCAAGTAGATTTCCGTCCGGCAGTACGCACTCTGAGGGATCCCGACGGCGAAATAATCTACCAGGTGCTCCGGAACGCCGTGGAGCGCCATCTCATGTCGGAACGGCCGCTCGGCGTTTATCTAAGCGGCGGCTTGGATTCCGCGGCGATTGTGGCGCTGATGGCGGATCTGGGCGTGCGCGATATCCGAACCTACTCCATCGGATGCCAGGGTTTCGAACAGAACGAGTTCGAAAATGCGCGCAAGATTGCAGAACGCTTCAAGACCAACCATGTCGAAGTGGAGTTGAGTCCAGACGACTTCATTCGCACGTTGGAAACTACCGCCGTACACTCCGATGAGCCGATGGCGGATCTGACCTCGGTCCTACTCTACCGGCTCTCGGAGGTGGCGCGGCGAGACGTCGTGGTTGTGCTGTCCGGAGAGGGCTCCGATGAGCTGCTGGGTGGGTACGGAGGCACCGAGGACATCCAACGCCGCTTTTGGACCCTCCAGCGGACCAAGCCGTTCCGGCCGATTGCCCGCATCCTCTCGCAACTTGCCCCGCGTCGCTTCGCTCGCAAGTTGGATACGCTTGCCCGCACCCCGGCGCAGTACCTCGAGCGCGAGGTGTGGAACTGCTGCAATGTTCTGAGTGACGACGAAGCGCGCAAAGCGTATGCCAGGTTTCCCTCTCAGTTTGATCCTTATGGCGGCTTGCGCGATTTATACCGCCAGCGCCCGGATTGGGAAGGACTGGACCTTACGATGGCGGCACAGGTTGAATGGTGGCTTCCGGACGACTTGCTTCATAAGGCGGATCGGATGAGCATGGCCAATTCCATCGAACTGCGATGCCCCTTCCTTGATTGCGAGTTCGTCGAACTTTGCTCCCGACTGGCAATTAAGGATAAAGTCGATTTTCGAGACTCTCGCTACGTTCGAAAAATTGCATTGAAAAAAGCGTTCGAGCATCGCCTTCCGTCTGGGATTGCCACCCAACCAAAGAAAGGCTTTCCACTCGCGGCTTACGGCTGGTTGACGAAAGAACTACGAGACTATATGCGGGCGCAGTTGCTCGGACCGGGGCGCTACCTTCGTTCCCAATTCGACCTTAAGTTTCTCGAGACTATTGACGATAGCGCCGCGGCTGGCGACCCGGCCGCTCAGACGAAGGCTTGGATGCTGATCGTGCTCGGCCTTTGGGCGGATTTCTGGCTGGCCGCGGACCCCACGTCGATCCGAGAGCGTCAACCCAGTGCGACAGGTTCGGAGGCTCTCATGTTGGGCAATAGCTAAGAGGATAAGAGGAATAGAGATCCACGAATCGCTCGATAAGGCGCGGTACCCATTCGATATCCGATATCCCCGGCGGAAGTCACGCTTGCGCCGGTTGCCATCGGACGAATGACGGCAATCCAAACTCACCGGCCAACCCGCAACCCGCCGGGAGATTGGGACTCATGCTGTCTTGAGGTTCTACCGGCATTCTATGGGTAGTCTCACGCCGGTAGTCCCCACATTAGCCACGCACCCGCAATTCCATCGGCCAGGCAACCCGCGCAGGGCGTTTACGTCCTATCCCAAGCGGCATTCCCGGCCGAGACCAAGCCCGATGCCCCCGCATCCTATAGAATGAGGACAATCACCATGCCGAACCAGTTCCGCGCCGTGCTCCCCGCGATCCTGCTTCTAGCCATCTTCGGCGTGCTAATGGCGTTGCCGCTCCCGGCACAGACCGCGCCGGGCGCCACCGCTGCGCCACCGCCCTCTGCGCCACCGCCCGCCGGCCAGGAAACGCTCGAAACCCCCTTTACCTACGACGTCACCCGCGTAAACGTTCTCTTCACCGTCACCGATAAGCGGGGTCGCTTCGTGACGGACCTCACGAAGAACGATTTCCAGGTTTATGAGAACAAGAAGCCCCAGAGCATTCTCGAGTTCACTGCCGAATCGGACCTCCCCCTGCGCATCGCCATTCTCGTGGACACCAGCAACAGTATCCGCGAACGTTTCCGTTTTGAGCAGGAAGCCGCCATCCAGTTCCTCAGCAAGGCGCTCCGGCCCGGTCAGGATCATGCCATCATCGTCGGCTTCGATTCCGTCCCGCAGATTCAGACGGAACTCACCGGGGACCTGGAACTTCTCTCCAAATCCCTTCGGGACATGCGCCCCGGCGGCGGCACCTCGCTCTACGACGCCATCTTTTACACATGCCGGGATCGCCTCGCCAAGGATCAGCCTCTCTACAAGTTCCGCCACGCCATGGTGATCCTCTCCGACGGCGACGACACCCAAAGCTTGAAGACACGGGACCAGGCTTTGGAACTGGCGCAGAAAACAGACGTCGTGATCTACACCATCTCCACCAATATCTCCCGGATGACAACGCCGGGCGACAAGGTCCTCCGCTACTTCGCCGAGGAAACCGGCGGGTTGAGCTTCTTCCCGTTCAAGGTGGAAGATCTGGAGCAATCGTTCGAAAACATCGCGAACGAACTGCGCCACCAGTACAACATCTACTACCGTCCGGAACCTCTCCGCACCGACGGCAGTTACCAGTCGATCGATCTCCGCGTGAAAGATCGCAAGAATATGCTGGTGCGCGCGCGAAAGGGTTACTACGCGCCGGTAATGGGCTCGCGATAGACGCCCGCATCCGCCGTGGAATCTGGCCGCTAACGTTTATTCCGCCAGCGTATCCTTGCTCTCAATCCCCACTACTTTCACCCGGCGAATGCTCCGGGCATGCCCGGTTGCCTCATCCACCTCGATCACGACGCCGCGCAATTGCGGATCGGCTTCGGAAAGTTCCAGACGGTTCGGGATTCCCGTAAGAAAGCGCCGCAGCGCGGATTCGGGCGTAGCCCCGATGATCGAACCGTAAGCCCCGGTCATTCCCGCGTCCGCCTGCAGCGCGGTCCCCTTTGGCAGAACCCGTTCGTCCGCCGTGGGCACGTGCGTGTGCGTGCCGATCACCGCGCTCACCCGGC
>JADLCF010000310.1 GCA_020847315.1 Bryobacterales bacterium
AGCGAGCCTATTTCCGCGAGGAAGCGCCCGATAAGTTGCGACGTGCCGAGGTGCGGCCGGCCTGAATCTGCCGGGCAATCTCGGATTTGCTGACTCCAGCGCGGTGGAGTTTCCGGATTTCCGCCGAATGTGCGGCCGCGGTTGCCGGTCGCCCCAGCCGCTTCCCGTTCTCCCGTGCATGTGCCAAAGCAGCCTCACGCAGCGAGCAAACGAACGCGCTCGCGAATCCCACCGCCGCGATGTCCTCTCCGGCTTCCACACCGCCGACGCCTATGCCCGCATGCTGCTCGACGCCATCCAGCGCGATGAATCCCTCCCCGCCCGCGTAAATCCACGCGTCGAGGCGTACCCAGTTGGCTTCCCGGAATGGCAGCAGAATTTCGGTGACAGCAGAGGCCACTGAACCGTTGGCTCACTCCCGATCATGAAAATGGGCGCACAAGGACGGATGCGAGTTCGCCGCACTGCGAACAAGTCGTCGCATAGCACTCTTGTAACGGAGGGGGATTTTCAAGAGGGATGCTATGCCTTCTCACTGCGAGAACGCAGCCAGTGCCATAGCGTGGCCGTCTCTCGCTGCGCCGTCGACGCACGGCTTCTGCCCGCCGGCAGGAGGCTCACCAAGGCTCCGACCACGAAGAGGACGATGTTGCCGATGGCTCCGATCGTCAACTCGTCGTAGGGGAAATGGAACGGTATCGCGTCCACCATCGGATTCGCGCCTTTTGTGAGCACCGCCCAGATGGTGAATAGCGTGCTCGCCACGATCCCCGCGTACACCCCGGCACGGGTGGCCCTTGCCATCAGGAATGCGAGCAGGAAGAGCCCGGCGAGACCTCCGGAGGCGATCGCCGATACCGCGAACCACATTGAGAGCACGCTTCCCTTTGTCTGCACTAGAATGATCGCCGTCACCACATTGAGCAATCCGACGATTACGACGATTGCTTTTGCCGCGCGCAAACGCTCCCGGTCCGATGAGCGGGGGCGAAGGCTTTGATAGAAATCCGCCGTCGCCACGGAAGCCAAGCTGTTCAGATCGCTCGCGAGCATCGTCATTGCCGCGCCGGTGAGCGCAGCCAGGAGCAGGCCGAGCATCCCCGGGGGCAGGTGAACGCTCAGGAAGTACGGAAACATTTGATCCGCCTTGGTAATGGCGCCCGGAATGGCTTCGCCGGTGAGTTGGAAGAACGCCCAGACGGAGGTTCCGATGAGCATGAAAAATGCCCAGACCGGAACACAGAGAAACGCACCCAGATAGATGCCTCGTCGCGCGGCGGTATCGGATTTCGCGAGTAGGTAGCGCTGTACCATCGTCTGATCCGCAACGTAACGCTGGCCGTACCAGAACAACCCATAGAGAATGGCGACCGGGATGGTGGGTCTCGTCCAATCCCAGGACAGCTCGCCGAGGCTGAACTTGGCATTCCGGGATGCTAACGAAAAGACTTCCGCCGGCCCGCCAGGCGGGAGAAAGAGGAGGTAGCCCAGCGCTACCGCTATGCCGATCCACATGACGAATCCCTGCACGACATCCGTCCAGATCACGGCTTCAATTCCGCCAAGGACGGTGTAGGCCACCATGACAATCGCCACAATCAGGATTACGGCTGTGATATCCCAGCCGGTCATGCTCGAGATCGTCAGAGCCATCAAATACAGCACAAACCCCATTTTCGAGAAGTGCGCGAGCGAAAATGCGGCGGATGCGTAGAGGCGGGCCGGACGGCCGAATCGATTCTCAAAGTACTCGTACGCACTGACGCCGACCTCTTCCCGATAAAAGGGGATGACGACTTTGGCCACGATGGGGAGCGTGACGAGGAGCATAAAACCGGGGACCAGGAGCGACCAATTACCCGCGTACGAGGAGCCGGGATACGCAACGAATGTGACGCTGCTCACCATCGTCGCAAGCATGGACATGCCCATGGCCCAACCAGGGATAGTGCGTTTTGCAACGAAGAAGGTCTCGGTGGAAGTCTGGCGGCGGGAGAATCGCGCGCCGAGCGCGGCAATCCCGACAAGGTATACCCCAACAACAATGAGATCGAGTGAGCGATTCATGCGGATGCCTTCCCGAAAAGTTCTTTCACGGCCGAGTTGTCCATGCTGCCAAGACCGAGTTCCACCGCCTTGCTAAGGAGCCGTTCATGGACCTCGGATAAGGGCAGGTACGCACCCAATTCGCTGCCGGTCGACAAGATGATCCGGACATCCTTGAGGTGCTGCGCGAGACGCGCATCGGGAGTGTAATCCCGCATGAGCATTTTCTCTCCCTTCACATCCATGGCGCGGGAATAGGCCGGGCTGGATTTCAGAATCTCAAGCGCCAGCGCGGGGTCTATTCCGTTTCTCTCCGCGAAGCTCAGAGACTCCGCCAGCACGGCGCGATGCAGGCCAATCGCAATGTTCAAGGCAAGTTTCATCCGCGTGGCCGTTCCGGCGGGCCCGGTGTGAAACACTCGCGGGCTGATTGCATCCAGAAGCCCCCTGGATGCTTCAACAGCGCCCGGTTCACCGCCACAGATCACGATGGCATCGCCCGACGCCGCTTGCCGGCTGGATCCTCCAATCTCACAATCGAGATAGGAGACGCCGCGGACGGCAAATAGCCGGGCATGGCGGACCACATCGTCTGGATTTCCTGTCGTCGTATCAAGGATGATTTTTCCCGATTCCAGCAGGGGTTCCAGGGCAGAAAAAGTGTCTTCCACCTGCGAGGGACCGGGCAGAGACCAGATCATCGTGCCGCAACGCGGGGCGACGTCCTCTGCGCGGTCCAAAACCGTTCCGCCAAGAGCGCGCAACCGTTCCCGGGCCCTCGGGTCCGGGTCATACCCGCAGAGCGGGAATCCAGCATGCGCCAGCCTTGTGGCGAGCGCCGTTCCGAGCAAGCCAAGTCCAATGAAACCTACGATCATGCCGTCACAATTGCTCCCGTATCACT
>JADLCF010000311.1 GCA_020847315.1 Bryobacterales bacterium
CTGCACCAGAGGGCAGGTCAAAAGACAAGTTTCGTCAATTCACTATCGAATCCTAGCACGCCGCCGACCAAATGAAAAGTCCGCTAAGCTGTTGAAAAAAAATCTCCGCTCTATCTCAAGCTGTGTCTGCAAAGTGTGTCAAGCGGAATAAGCGTGTCACTATGACACAATGAGGCAGGATGGACCGCCGGAAACTTCAAGTGAAACGCCGGGATTGGCTAAAAATGATTGGGCTGAGCGCCGCCGTTTCCACGCCGCTTTCGGGACAGGAATCCTATGGCGTGTTCCAGCCATCGCCCCGGGTGCTGCTGAATGAAGACCGGCTTCGGCTGATCCGGCGCGAAGTGCAACGCCGGACCGACCGCTGGACCCAACTTGAGATGTTGCTCCAGGGCGGCGCGCAGTTCCCCGAACCGGCCTTCGCGCATGCGCTGGGGCACCTCGCAACCGGGAGTGCGGAACTGGCGGCAAAGGCGTTCGCCGCAGTGGGGCCACGCACCGCGATCCGCGAGGTTGCCCAAGTGCGCGACTGGTGCCGGAGCGCGCTCAAGCCCGCCGAGCTCGAGCGGCTTGACGCCCGCCTGCTCGCAACCGCCACCACCTTCCCCGACAACCTTGACGACACGGGCGCTGCCCGCGATGTCACGCTGGCAGCCATCGCGCTTGCGGACGACTTTCCCAAGCCTAGCGCCGAGGCCCTTCGCTGGGTCCACGGGAAATGGTGGGCGCGTCAGACCGACCGCATCAAGAGAGGACATATCCCTGTTTCGCACGGCGACGCCCTGGCGTTCGTGGAGATCCTCTACAGCTTCGCGAAGGCATTGCAACTCGATCTACGGGAAGGGGCGATGGACTTCTTCCGGGATTACCCGATTTGGCACTTGCTGCGCCATTACCCGGCTTCCCTTCCCGGCGGCGAGAACGACTACCGGGTGCCGGCGTTCGCGGGAGACGGGCAGCCGGACCCCGACGTCTGCGTGCGATCTCGCGTAGCTGAACTGGCGATGGTGGCCCTCGATACAAACGCGGAAGCGAGCCAGTACCTGCAAGGCTGGCTGCTAAGCCCGCGCTTCCGGATGCGTGGCGCCTACGGCGCTCCGTACGAGTTTTTCTGGTGCAATCCGTACCAGCCCAGCCTGAGCTATTTCTACCTGCCGCTTTACCAGCACCTACCCGCGTTCGGCACTTTATTGGTGCGATCCGCTTGGGAGGAAAACGCAAGCTGGTTCGGGCTGATCGACGGCAAGATGCAATACTTCACACTCGACGGCATCAAAGTGCTCAAGGCGCCCGCGAGAAACGGCGTACTGGCGATCGGCCCATCCACGGTTGTACTCGACGGTACCGAGAACCCGGCCGGGGGCCTCTCGGAAGCCGCGATCCCCGAGTGCGACCGGGTATTCTGGCTGGGGCTCCGTGCCTCGGCGCCATACCTGATCGAGATCGACGGCGAGGAACAGGCGGAAGCCGAGACTGACGCCAACGGGATCCTATCCGTGGATTTCCGTAATCGCCCAAGCGGGGGAATGTACCTGCGGGCAAAGGCAAGCTGAACGACCGACGCGACGCCTGGGAAACTTGACGGTTCAGGCTACTCTGCGCGAGCGCCGGACGCGCGCCGTTGAGCCCGATTTCCCCTCTTTGGCTTCACTGCCGGAGATCACCGTGAGCACGGCCGGTTCCCGTTCGTCCGCGGGCAAGCGCAGCGCTCCGGCGATCGCTTGCGCCAGACGGGCAACCGATTCGCTCGCCTCCCGCTCGGCTTGTAATTCCGAAGCGCGGGTATTCTCCGTCAACTTGCCGATCGCTTGCACCAGTTCCTGGATCTGAGCACTGCCCAGCGCCGAGAGAGCCGCGAGACCCGCCAAAACGTCCGCGTAATTCTCCTGGGGGGCGAGTTGCGCCGCAGCCGGCTTTGGTTCGGGAACTGGAGCCGCGGCACGCCGCTTCCTGGGCTTGGCGGATGTCTCCCGCTTAGCCGCTTCCGAGACCGCCACGGCGTGCATGCGCTGCTGATAGCCCACCTGCCGCTTGGCCATGTCTCTGATCGCGCGGGAAACCTTCTCCATCGTCGAGTGGGAGACTTCGCCCTCCACCGGAAACGAAGCAAACGCAACTCCCATCCTCAGGAGTTGCAGTTCCAGCCTTCCACTCGAGACCAGCATCGTCGGGATGCTTCCGCCGAGCCAGCGTTCGATGGCGATATTCAACCAGTTGCCACGCGGGACCAGGCACATCCGCTCCCGAACCCGAATGGGAACCGCGACGCCATCTACAAGGGCGCAGGTGCGCCAACCATCCAACTTGCGGACCTCCACCCCAATGCCGTCCACGGCGAGATAGTCCAGCCAACGCGCAAAATGACGAATCGCGCGGGCCGCTTGCCGCGGCGTCGCGCAAATGTCGAGCGTCTCGCGGCTACTCAACCGCAGGCGTCCATCGGTGCAAAGAATCTTGTTGCCGGATTGCAGCCACGAATTCCTTACCAGCCGTTGATTGAGCCCCGGCAGCGCACTTGGGCACTCGGACTGAGACGGAATGGCGGCGGCTTCGGAACGGGAGCACTCCTTCCAACGGGGAATGCGAGATAGAGCCCCCGCCACGCAGTGCCGAACCCGCTTCAGGGCATTCAACGGCAGGGCGGCGTACCTATGCGCTTGCAGTCTTGCGAAGGTGGCGGCTACGCTCATGTTCCCAACGAATTCCCTTACATAAATTACTGAGGTTCCCGGGAGAATTCGAGGAGAAGAAAAGGGGAATGACGGAAAACACTAGATCCATCGGCTTAGTACTTCGGCGCGAAAGTTCGACAAATTTGATTGAGAATTTTCCGGCATTCCGAATCCGCTGGTTTCGATCCAGAGGAATGGCACGAAATCCCATCTTGAAACACTGAATTCCACCACCGGGAAGAGTGGCATTAACGCGACGCTCTTCGTTTAGACAATCCTCTAACAATTCAGGCGATCAAGATATTCATTAAAGTTCCTAAATCTTTGTGTAAGACTCTAGAGTCGTCTGATTTTGGGTAACCAGTCGCGGTTACCGATCCAGCGAACGAGGCTGTCCCGGTTCCTCGGGGGATTGTGACGGAGCGGACGCCGAATGGAAAAGGTCCGGTTCGGACTTGCCAAACTTGACCGAATGCACCGATTCAACGGGGAGCCCGGCGCTCACCCACCCGTCAAAACCACCGAGCAGAGGACGGATGCGCTTGATCCCACGAGCATGAAGGCGCATTGCCGTTCGCGCACTGGTAGCTTCGTTTGGACAGGAGCAATACAGAACGATATCCCGATCCTTTGGAATTTCCACAGCGCGGCGCCGCAATTCCTCTGGCAGGATCTGGATCGACCCCGGCACTTTCGCGCCGATGAGATCGATCTCCTCCCGGTGACGGAGATCGACAACGGCGAGCGTATTGCCCGATCTGAGGAGCTTCCAAACGGCTTCCGGGGATATACGGGCGGTCCGCAAGCGGGCCACGAAGCGACGCCGAATCCAAATCTTGAGGGCGAGGTATGCGAGGAACACCGCGATCACCAAGACAATGAAACCGGAACCGAAGCCGGCCAGCCAGAGGCCGATCCACTCCACTTCGCCACGGAACAGGTAGCCGAGGCCCATCACCCCACCGACCCATAGCGTCGCCCCAATGGCCTCGAAGAAAAGGAACCGATGGAACTTCACGCGCAGCAGGCCGGCCAACGGCGAGGCGACCGAATTCAGCCCAGGAACATACTTCGCGAAAACCAGCGCGAGATCGCCGTGCCGGTGATAGAGATCCCCCGTGCGCCGGGAGCAATCATCGGGCTCCAACGCGAAGCGGCAGAGGACACGAACAACGTGATTGCCGTACCTGCGGCCGAGCAGATACCAAAGCGTATCCGCCCCGACGCAGGCGGCCATTCCGCACAGATAGGCGTACCCGAAATCAAGATGGCCGGAAGCCGCCAACGCGCCCGCCGCCAGCAGCATGGGCGCGGCGGGCAACGGCATGCCCAGTTGCTCCAACAAGACGAAGGCTACCAGTAGCAGGTACCCGTGTTGAATCAGGAAGACGGCAAGATCCGACATGGATTCGCAAGTTCGAAACGGCGGAGGGATTTCGCTTCCGCCGCACCCAATGCTACAACCGGTTTATGCGTCGACGTGGTTCGCGAAGAAGGTATCCATCGCGACCTTCTTGCGATTGGCGAGATCACTGGACATCCGATGCATCCGGGATGCGTCAAATGGCTTGAACGCCTTGGCAATCCGGACATTCTCTTCGAGCTGAGAAACCTTCGGCATTCCGACCACCGCGGCCGAGACCGGAAGAGACAACGAATAGCGAACGAGTTCTTCGGGCGTCGCTTCCCCGCTCAAGTGCTCCTGCCCATACACTTTCATCGCGATGACGCCCATCCCCTTCCGATTCGCCACAGGAAGCGCCACTTCCTGGAATCCTCCCTTGGGCCATCGGTAGAACGAGCCCCGGCCGGCGGGCAGGTTCATCCCGGCGAGGGCGGCGTTCAGCGCCATCTGGGTACAGTTGAAATCGTGACGCTCCAGGGCTTTGGCCAGCACATCGGGGTAAGCGTGGCAGGTGATCCCGATGAAACGCGCCATTTTCTGATCGCGGATCTTATAGACGGTCTTCAAGACGCCGTCCGGGGCTTCGATGGCGGCCAGATCATCGTCACCGGAAAGGGCGTGGACATGCACGAGGTCCACGTGATCGGTATTGAGAAGGCGAAGGCTTTCCTCAAAGCGCTTCATGGCGGCATCGCCGTTGCGAGCCTGGATCTTGGTGGTGAGAAAGACTTCCTTGCGACGGGTCTTCATGACACGGCCCACGCGTTCTTCACTGTGTCCGTTGCCATAACCCTGGGCGGTATCGAGGTAGCCGATCCCCAAGTCAATGGCCTGGTTGAGCACCCGATCCGCCTCATCTTCATCCTTGTAGGCGAGGAAGCGGCTTCCGCAGCCGAAGGCCAGAATGGTGACTTTGGCGCCCGTCTTTCCAAGGCTGCGCATGGGCATTCCCCTGGAATTGGTTTCGGCCGCCGCAGCCGGTTGCAAGGCAGCCGCGCCAACACCGGAAGCAATCGCGGTGGTTGCCATAAAATCGCGTCGAGTGATGCTCATCGGAAATCCTCCAAAAAAACGGCCGTGTGCCGTACTGCCAGCGTATGCGCACTCCGCGGCGTGAGTCAATGGGCTGGACCTATTCGCATCGGATGCGGCCGTGCGACGCCACGGAGCGGGCAAAGGGGAAGCGTGGGCGGCCGGCGGGGAGAGGGTTTTCGGGTTGGGCGCGGAGATGGGCGGCTTCGCGGCGGAGTTGCTGGGTTTCGAGCTTGGCGGTGAGGCGGTCGAGGGCGGCTTCGTGTTCTTGGCGGAGTTTGGCGGTGCGTTCGTAGAAGCGGGTTTGGCTGGTTTCTTTCGCTTCGAGGAGGGATAGGGCGATGCAGGCCGGGGCGGCCGCGTTCGGGTGTTTCTGGCGGACGTTGGCGACTCTTGAATCGGCGATGACGCGCTCCCAGGTTTCGAGA
>JADLCF010000312.1 GCA_020847315.1 Bryobacterales bacterium
CGTTGGGACGGCCGATGATCACTACCAGCGGCAGTTTCTCAGCGTTTGTGGCCATCGCATTCCATCGTAGCATCCGGAATGCCGGCGCTCCGCATGCAGCCCGCGCGGGCTATCGCAGCATCTCATTCAGCTTCTTCACGGCCTCAGGCGGGAACTTCGGCTTGCGATCCGCCGTGTAGAGGCCGTTGATCTCTTGTTCCACGTCCGTGAGTTGGGTGTAGCAGATGCCGATGAACTGAGGAAGTTGCTGTAGTGCCGAGTAGAGGCCCGTCAACCGCTCCAGCGCGGATTGCTGCGATTTTTCCACTCCCGAATATCCCCAGGCGTTGTCGGCGGTTTGCTGGCCCGCCAGGATGGTTGCGATTCCTCCGAACTCCGTCAGGAAGTAGGGCGCGCCGTTGTAGACGGCTCCGGGGGCAAGCGCGGGCCTGCCGTTGCTGGGGACCGTCGTTCCGGGCCGGTGGCTGAGATCCCGGTACTTCGTGAGGAGTTGCGCGCCACTGCTCGCGTAGTCGTGAATCCCCAGGATATCGGTGGCTTCCACCTGTTCCCAACCGTCGTTGGAGATCACGGGCCGCGAGGCATCGAGTGCATGGGTCAGGTAGTAGAGGCTGCGGATATAATCGCGCTGCCGGCCATCGGTAACGTCGGGTACACCCCAGCTTTCATTCAGAGGCACCCACATCACAAGCGACGGATGATTGATGTCGCGCTCGACGGCCTCCATCCATTCGCGGGTGAACAGGGCCATGGAACGCTCATCGTAGCGGACGGGAAACGTGTTCGCCATCTCGCCGGAGACCAGAAACCCCATCTTGTCCGCCCAATAGAGGAAGCGCGGGTCTTCCACCTTCTGGTGCTTTCGCGCGCCGTTGAAGCCCATCTGCTTCGTGAGTTCAATATCCCGGCGCATCGCTTCATCCGTAGGCGGCGTGAGCGTGCTCTCCGGCCAGTAGCCTTGGTCGAGCACCCACTTCAGATAGAGCTTGCGGCCATTCAATAGAAATTCGCCATTGCGCACCTCGACGGAACGAAAGCCGAGATACGATTTCACGCGATCCATGGGCTGGCCCTGCTTCAGCAGGGTGAAGCGCAGATCATAGAGATTTGGCGCGGAGAGGCTCCAGACATGAGGATTCTCCACCGAGAGCGCCAGCATCGCTTTGCCGCCGGTGACGCCTGCTCTGGAGACGGCGACCACCGCGCCCTGCCACAATAGTTCCACTTGGGCCTCCAGAGCGGAGGCATCGGCGGCGGCTACACGGAGATCGAAGCGGGCATTGCCCCGTTGATCGAACTCGAAACGGCCGGAGGCGAGATAGCTCTCCCCTGCGTTTTCCAACCACACCGGTTGCCAAATGCCGCTCGTGCGCGTATAGAAAATACCCTGGGACTTGGGCTCCCAATACTGCTTGCCCCGAGGGATGGAGCGGTCCGAAGGCGGATCCTCGACGCGAACGGTGATGCGGTTCGCGCCCTTCGATACGAGGCTCGTGATGTCGAGCCGAAAAGGCACGTTGCCGCCTTCGTGCGCGCCAGCGAGGATTCCGTTGATCCACACTTGCGCGCGGTAGTCCACCGCGCCGAAGTGGAGCAGCGTCCGCTTCGCCGGCCAGTTGGCGGGGAGCGTAAACTCCCGTTGATACCAGGCGCGTTCCCGGAACTCCGTGATGCCGATGCCGCTGAGCTTCGTCTCCCAGGCATAGGGAACAACGATGGTATCCTTCCAGGTCTGCGGAGTGGCAAACCATCGTTCACGAAGCCCGGCATCTTCCGTATCGAACCGGAACTGCCAGGCCCCGTTGAGCGAGAGCCAGTCGCCGCGCTCCCACTGGGGTTGCGGAAACTCTGGCCGCGGGATCTGCGCGTTGGCCGAAGAAACCACCGCGATCAACGCGATGCAAATCAGGAGGAAGTTGCGGAGGGTTGGCATCGGGAAAATCCTTTATTTGTTTCGAGCCGCTAACGGCAGGCTATCGCAAGCCGGCAAGGCGGTGGAAGGGTGAGGATACCGCGAGAGTGAGGGAAATCTCAACCGGGGCCGGCAATCCAATCCTGAGACAGCCGGTGAAAATGCAGGCAGCCGGGAAGTCCCGGCTGCGAGAGGCGCCATCGAGTTCCGCCGGCCGCGTGAGCCAACGCCCTGCCACGGCGGTGGTTCACGCGAAATGAAGGAACTCAATCGCTTGGATCACCTAATCGACCGCCAGTTTGCCGGCGAACTGAGTGGGAACGCCATCGACAATCGCGAGGATCTCATGATCTCCGCGTGGCAGCGATGGCACCACCACGTTCAACTGATTGAGTCCGCCGCCGGATTGGCCGGCGAACTCGACTTTGGCTTCCATCCCTCCGATGAAGACATGCAGCGCGCCTTTGGCGATCAACTGCGCGGCGCCCGAATAGATGACGCCCGGTTCCACGCCCGGGTCCGTCGGGCCGAAGCCGGTTCCAAAGATAGCAATCGTGTCGCCCGCCTTGGCTGGGGTCCACTTCGCGCCCGCCGCCGGATTCTCGGGGAGGCGGCCAACCGCTCTGCCGTCGCCGAAGAGCGCGGCAACCTGGCCGTCCGCATGAATCTGGAAGAATCCGGGATTCTCCTTGGAAGAGTACGTGTATGCCTGGTCGGTTCCGCGGGGCGTGGTCAGTTCCACCAGCACCCAGCCCTTGGAGACTCCCGCCGGCGTCTGGAAGTTAATCTGGTTCGGGCCGACGAAATGGATGGGCGCGATCTTGCCATCCACCTTCACCGTCACGCCGTCGAGGGAGCGGGGGAAGCGTGCGCCGTCAAAGTCCTCCAGTGTCCACTCCCGCGCTTTTTCTGTGAATCCCGAACCGAAAATGCTCATCCAGGAACCTTCCGTCGTCCCCTGCTGGAAGCTCGCCGCATTCACGATTCCGCCCGAGGCGATCTCGACCGGGTCTCCGGCTAATTGAATGCCGTCCGCCCGGCTGGTGGCGCTCACCTGCAAGCGAACCGGAATCAGCATGGATTCGCAAGAGGCAGAAATGCAGGCCACCCCCACATTCGCGTCGTAAATGCCCGGCTTCAAACCACTCGGATTGATTGAAGTCTGCACGACCCAGGAGTTCCGGACCAGTTCCGCGGTGGCGCTGACCCAGTTCCCACCCTCAACGAATGTCCGCACGGGAGTGCTCGACCCCGAGACCTTCACCCGAAGGTACTGGGACATCGGCAGCGTGCTCCCACTGGAGGCGCTGAAGGAGAGCGAACGCGGGCTGGAGCGAATCACGATGTCGCTCTCCACGTTGAACGTCACTCCGAGTTGGCTGCTTGGGTTCGCCGTGCCCGTGGAGAGAATTGACACCGTGGCGGTATAGCTGCCCGGCGCAAGACCCGAAGGGTTGGCGGAGACGATCAGAGTGGAAGGTGTCGCCCCCGAGGATGCCGTCACCTTCAGCCAGGATGGCAATCCATTCCCCACCGTGAAGGGCGCTCCCGTTTCGGTCGTCTGCACCGATACGGAAACGGAGACGGCGGAAATGGATCCCTCGCGGCTCGAGAGCACGACTTGGCTGGGCGAAAGTGACAGAACCGGGAGCGCGGGTTGCCCTGCCTGCGTGACGCTCACGGATTGTCCGGCTACCAGCAGCGTCCCCGTGCGGGCCGACGTGGAAGCGTTGGCCTGCACCTGGATGGATACCGTGCCGCTCCCGGCGCTGGAATCGGGAGCGGAAACAGTGATCCAGGAAGCCTGTGAAACTGCTGACCAGGAACAGGTGGCGCCTGTCGAAACCTGGACCTGTGCGGAACCTCCCTGATAGTTCAGAGAGAAGTTGCTTGTGTTCAGCAAGTAGCTGCAAGGAACAGGAACGGGAACAGGGGCAGGAGCGGCAGCTTGCTGCACCGTAAAGGTCTGTCCGGCAACGGTCACTGTGCCCGTGCGCGACGTAGTGGAAGGGTTCTCAGCAATCGAGAGGCTCACAGCGCCGTTGTCCGAGCCTCTCGCGCCACCCGTAACGGTGATCCACGAAGCATTCGATGTGGCATTCCATGAGCAATTAGACGCACTCACTACATTCACGCCAGCCGTGCCGCCCGAGTTTCCGAGGGAGGCTGCGGTGCTGCTCAACGAATAGCTGCAAGGGGCCGCCGACTGCTGAACCGTAAACGTCTGCCCGGCAACGGTCAATGTGCCCGTGCGCGACGTAGTGGAGGGGTTCTCAGCAATCAAGAGACTCACCGATCCGTTGCCCGTGCCGCTCGCGCCACCCGTAACGGTGATCCACGAAACGTTCGACGTAGCATTCCACGAGCAATTAGACGCGCTCACTACATTCACGCCCGCCGTGCCGCCCGAGTTTCCGAGGGAGGCGGCGGTGCTGCTCAGCGAATAGCTGCAAGGGGCCGCCGACTGCTGAACCGTGAACGTCTGCCCGGCAACGGTCACTGTGCCCGTGCGGGAAGATGTGGAGGAGTTCTCGGCAATCGAGAGACTCACCGCGCCGTTGCCCGCGCCGCTCGCGCCACCGGTCACGGTGATCCACGAAACGTTCGACGTAGCATTCCACGAGCAATTAGACGCACTCACTACATTCACGCCAGTCGTGCCGCCCGAGTTTCCGAGGGAGGCTGCGGTGCTGCTCAACGAATAGCTGCAAGGGGCCGCCGACTGCTGAACCGTAAACGTCTGCCCGGCGATGGTCACTGTGCCCGTGCGCGACGTGGTGGAGGGGTTCTCAGCAATCGAGAGGCCTACCGATCCGTTGCTCGCGCCGCTCGCGCCACCGGTCACGGTGATCCACGAGACGTTCGACGTGGCATTCCACGAGCAATTCGACGCGCTCACCACGTTCACGCCCGCCGTGCCGCCCGCGTTCCCAACCGAGGCCGCGGTGCTGCTCAACGAATAGGTGCAAGGGGCCGCCGATTGCTGAACCGTGAAGGTCTGCCCGGCAATGGTCACCGTGCCTGTGCGGGAAGTGGTGGAAGGGTTCTCCGCAATCGAGAGACTCACCGACCCGTTGCCCGTGCCGCTCCCCCCGCCCGTGACGACGATCCAGGAAGCATTCGACGTGGCCGTCCACGAGCAATTCGAAGCACTAACGACATTCACGCCCGCCGTGCCGCCCGAGTTTCCGAGGGAGGCGGCGGTGCTGCTCAGCGAGTACGTGCAAGGGGCCGCCGACTGCTGAACCGTAAACGTCTGCCCGGCAACGGTCACCGTTCCCGTGCGGGAAGATGTGGAGGGGTTCTCAGCAATCGAGAGGCTCACCGATCCGTTGCCCGCGCCGCTCCCGCCACCGGTCACGGTGATCCACGAAGCATTCGATGTGGCCGTCCACGAACAGTTCGACGCACTCACCACATTCACGCCCGCCGTGCCGCCCGAGTTTCCGAGGGAGGCGGCGGTGCTGCTCAGCGAGTACGTGCAAGGGGCCGCCGACTGCTGAATCGTAAAGGTCTGCCCGGCAATGGTCACTGTGCCCGTGCGGGAAGATGTGGAGGGGTTCTCAGCAATCGAGAGACTCACCGCGCCGTCGCCCGCGCCGCTCGCGCCACCCGTAACGGTGATCCACGAAGCATTCGACGTGGCTGTCCACGAACAATTCGACGCACTCACTACATTCACGCCCGCCGTGCCGCCGGAGTTTCCGAGGGAGGCTGCGGTGCTGTTCAGCGAATAGCTGCAAGGGGCCGCCGACTGCTGAACCGTGAACGTCTGCCCGGCAACGGTCACTGTGCCCGTGCGGGAAGATGTGGAGGGGTTCTCAGCAATCGAGAGGCTCACCGCGCCGTTGCCCGTGCCGCTCGCGCCACCCGTAACGGTGATCCACGATGCATTCGATGTGGCCGTCCACGAGCAATTCGATGCACTGACGACATTTACACCCGTCGTTCCGCCTGCGTGATTGAAAGAGGCGGATGCGCTGCTGAGAGAATACGTGCATGCGGCCGCGGCTTGCTGAACCGTAAAGGTCTGCCCCGCAATGGTCACCGTTCCCGTGCGCGAAGATCCCGAGTTCTGAGACACCGAGAGGCTCACCGTCCCGCTCCCCGAGCCGCTCTTGCCGCCCGTGACGGTAATCCAGGAGGCATTGGATGTTGCCGTCCAGGAACAGCCCGAGGTCGAGTTGACGCCAACGCTCGTCGTACCCCCGGCGCTGCCGATAGAAGAAGAGCTATTGTTCAGTGCGTAGGAGCATGTCGCCGTGGCGGCGGTTCGCCACCCTTCCGCCGCCGTGCGAACCTCCTCCAAAGTGCGTGCCGCGTCGCTCACGCCGGTCACGCCGGTGGGAATCCCGGAATAGCTGACATTCGGGTTCGAGAAGTTGTTGATGGGGATGCACCCGCCGCAATCCGCCGAGTACGCCATGATCGTGAAAAACTTCGGATTGAGCGTCTGTTGCTGATAGCCAACCGAATCACTATACAAACCGCCATACTGACCGCCGTGGCCCGCATCATGGTTCAACCCCAGGTTGTGTCCGGATTCATGCGGAAACGTGAGCGAACTGCCCCCTGCGTACGCCTGATTAACCACCGAGAACGCAAACGAACCAAAATTCGACGGGCTGTTCCCCAGCATGTACGCCATGCCCACGGTGAAACTGCCGGAACCGGGCAGTGGCGGGTTAATAAAGAGGGAAACCATGTCCGCCCCGTACTGATCGCGAAGCCCATGAACTTCGTCCATGAAACCGTCGGAACCGGTGCGGAGCGCCGACAGCGTAGAACTGTAACTGATCGTACTGAGCGAATCGTCGAAGTTCACTTCCACGGCGTGAACGAGGCGGAAGGTCATCGCCACGTTGCTGTTCGCCAGGCCCGTATTGCTCTC
>JADLCF010000313.1 GCA_020847315.1 Bryobacterales bacterium
CTTCCACGGCGTGAACGAGGCGGAAGGTCATCGCCACGTTGCTGTTCGCCAGGCCCGTATTGCTCTCGGCGAATACCTGGTTGATGTGAGCGAGCATGCCCGCCGCGCCACCGCGAGCTTCCCGCGCGCGCGCGGTGTAGGCCACCATCACATCGACAACGGAGTTGCCGCCCGCAGCGTTTGCATACTGGGCCAGATCGGAGCCCTTCGCATTGTGACGATCTTCGGGCTGGAGTGGCGTCCCGGCATCGTCGGGGATGAGAAAATCGGGTTCGCTGTGGTTGTATCCACGAAAGCGGACCTGTTCCACATCGCCTGCGCCGTTCTCAGGAACAAAAATCTGATAAAACTCGCCGCTCGCCAGCCGGACGGAACCCGCCATTGCACCGCGATAAACGGTAATAATCGCCTGGCCATCGTGGCCGTACCCGACAGGACCGGTGAGCACCTGTCCGACCCCGTCGTCGGTCGGGCGGATCGATTCCGCGAAGAAGGGGAGCGATGTGTCCTCGAAAAGATTCAGTTCCGCCGAGGGCAGGGCAATGCTGCGAACGTCCGACTTCGTCCGGGCGGACGCAATCAAACCCTTCAGAGCATCGGCATCAAAGCCAATGGCGCGGCTGCGCAGTTTCTCCACGGGGTCAAATGGAGATGCGATCACGTCGGCAGCGGCCGCATTGGACGACGGAGAATAGAACAAGGAACGGGAAGCGACTTGAGCAAAACTGGCTCCACAAACCAGGACCAGGAACACCGTCAAGGCAACAACACGCGTGATATGAGAAAGTGAAATCGTTAAAAGTCCGGATCTGTCGTGAAATCCAGGACGAGGGAAGCCAGCAATCTGCATAGAGGAACAACTCCGATGGTCTTTGCGTTCTCATCGGTACGTTCCAGAACGGTCTGAAACGCTCGCTAAAAACCTTCTCCATTCTTATCCAAAAAGCTCATGGTTGCCGCCGCTGAGTACTATAGGTACTAGAACAAGAGTACGCTTCTTTGTTTTGGCTTGTTACAAAGCGTATCTATCCATCTAAGAATCGATCATTTGTAAATACTTTCGAGGCGCATTTAATTCCTCAGTCCGCTATTTATTGACTGATCATTCTCATGAAGATTTGTGTTGTTTTACGTAGCTCCCGGGTGGGTCTTCCGTCGCTTCACGTCTTGAATTTAGGGGTCAAACACCTGAATTTGTAGCACTTTCAGACGTGTGTGGTAGAGCTTACCGTATTACAGAGGTTAGTACCTATGAACCCACTCGATAACGCGAAATAGTTTGTTAAGCGCCCGCTTACGGAGACCACTCTAGCTGGGTGAATCCGAATTGGTTACATTGTCGCATTCTTGAGGAAATAAGACGGGTTGGCGGGCGATTCGGAGGGAGAAATGACGCTGGCGAACGAGAAGTTATTCACCAGATCGCGAATCCGGCCGCGCAGCGGAGCTATGCGCGAATCTGGATCAACGCTTTCGAACGTCGTGTTTGCCGCGAGGGTGGCCACCACGGGAAGCAGGGTGAAACTGCGGCAGAGGGAGGCTGGCGCGGGTGGACGGTGGGCACAGCCGGCCCGGCAGCCGGCTGTGCTATTGATCCGTTTGCTCCGGCGCGGCGATCCTACCGGGGTCGGCGAGTCCTTGTCCTGGTGGTCGTCGTTCCGTTGCGATGAACCACGGTATTCGTTGCCTGGCCATTCCCCACATCAAGGGTAGCGCTGCGCGTCCTCCCCGCCCTCCCGGTCGCAGAGCGTTCGCGGGTCCGTGTGCCGTCGTCGTTCTTGGTCCAAGTCTGAGATTCGGTGCGGCTCTTGCCATCGGGGCCGGTCTTCGTAGAGGTGTACCCACGCTGGCCGTCGGAACCATTGACATCGCGGACTTCCGAGCTGCTGGCAGTCTTGCCGGCGGCGCTGGTGACGGTCTTATCCGTGGTGATCGTGCCGTTTCCGTCGCGGGTTTTCACTTTCTCGTAAGTGCCGCCGTTATTGCCTTCTTTGGTTACCGTCTTCGATGTCTCCGCTACGGCCGTAACCGAAAGCAGGCACCCAGCCGCGAGCGCGGTCATGAGGAAGTTCTTGATGATCATCGCTGTCTCTCCTTAATCGAAATTTGCCCATGCCGGGCTCATGGATTCCCAAACCCACGGCCGTCCGCGAAGTTGCGGCGCCGTCGCAGTTTCTTCGAAGGAGGGCGATTACGCAAAAGGGGGGAATTTCCGCCGGGAGATAAGCGAGTGGCGGAAGCCAGTGAGGGTCGAACTCACCTGCGCTACGAGACGCAGCGCACAACGGGTTTGAAGCCCGCGCCCGGCACCGGCCGGAATTGGCTTCCGTTTGGAGTGTACCATTGCCGCGTGTCTCGCCAACTCCCCAACCGCCATACAGTCGCGACGGCGCTCCATAAGCGCTTCGTGGGATGCTGAAAGCACAGGGTTCGCTCAGGATTTGTCATCCATGTTTCATCTTGCCCCTTCTTTCATTCGATTCCTCCCCCTTGCGAGCATGTTTGCGATCCTGCTTGCCCAGGGTTCAACCCTCCGCGCGCAGAGTGTCTCGGCCAGCCTGCAGGGCGCCGTCACGGACCCGAGCGGAGCCCGCGTCTCCACGGCGAAAGCCGCCCTCCGGAACCAATCGACGGGCGAAGCGTTTGTATCGATGGCAAACGGCGAGGGGATGTATCGTTTCCTGCGGGTTCCACCCGGGGATTATGACCTAACCGTGAGCGCGCCTTCGTTCGGGGACGTGCGAAAGTCCGGCATCCGGTTGGGCCCCGGCGAAGCCCGGCGCATTGACGCCGCGCTACTCACCGTGCAGGGCTCGAACGAAGCCATCGAAGTGGTGGCGGCGCTCGGTGGCGACGAGGGGACCCAATTGAGCACGGGATACGGCCCCCGCCAGATGCAGGACTTGCCCATGGCCCTCGGTGTCGAGGGGCGCAACTTCCGAAACCAGGCCTTTCTGACCGCTACGGTGAACCCAACGACGCAACCGCACCGCCCCTTCGCGGTGGCCGGCGCGCGCACGCGGAACAACAACTACCTGATTGACTCGAATGACTTCAATGAGATCCAGGGAGGGCTCTTCCCAGGGCGCGGACCGAGCGAACAGATGGTCCCCTCCGAGTCCATCGAATCGCTCCAGGTGATCACGCACAACTTCAAGGCGGAGTATGGGCGGCAGAACGGCTCCGTGATGAACGTGGTAACCCGCAGCGGGGGTAATGCCTGGCACGGAGCGGCGTATCATTACCTGCAGCACGATGCGCTTTCCGCGAGGAATACCTTCGATGCCCGGAAGCCGCCCGTCCGCTACAACCAGCCCGGCGTCCGGATCGGCGGCCCCCTCATCGAGAACAAGCTCTTCATATTCGGCAACTATGAAGCCGTGATTCGCCGAACGGCCTCGCCGCTGACCGTGTTGACCCTAAGCGATGCGCAACGCCAGCGAGCCGTGGCGTCCGTGCGTCCGCTGGTGGCGCTGTATCCGCAGCCCAACCTGCCCGGCACGAATCTCTTCCGCGCAAACCTGAACCAAGTGAGCGACACCCATACGTTCCTCGCTCGCGCCGACTACGCACCGGGACAGCGGCAGCGCCTCTTCACCCGTTCCAGCTACCTGCGCTCCACGGACGACCGTGGGTTTCTCGCTTCCCGCGCCCGTGCGAACTCGATCAGCGGCCCGCAAGCGCACTCCCTGCACCACGTCTTCACGCCCGGCGCCGCCGTCGTCAATGAGGCGCGGTTCAATTTCACCCGCTTCGCGGTGAACGATACCTTCGAATCGAGCCCTCTCCTTGGCGATCCCGGCGTCAACGGAGAACTCGGCTTTTTGATCGTGAACGGCCTCAGTTCCGCGGGCTATCCCCGCTATCTCGGCCGCATTACGGCGCAGAACAACTTCCAATGGACCGATGACCTCACCCTGCTCCACGGCGCTCACACGTGGAAGATGGGCCTGGCCGCGCGCCGCATTCAGTTCAACAACGGCACCTACAACACCCTCTTCATGGGCCAGTTGCGCTTCAATAACATTGACCAGTTCCTCGCCGGGCGCGCCGCCGCTTACAGCCGCAACATCGGGAACCCCTATATCGGTCTGCGGGGCAGCGAGATCAACGCCTATGCGCAGGACGATTGGCAGCTCAGCCGCAGGCTCGCCCTGAACCTCGGCCTGCGCTACGAGTTCAACAGTGTGCCCGCGGAAGTGAACGGCCTCATCCCGGAGCAATTCCGCTTTCAACCGGACCGGAACAATTGGGCCCCCCGCGCCGGCCTTGCCTTCCGGTTGCGCGAAGACGGGAGCACGATGCTGCGCGCGGCCTGGGGCCTCTACTACAACGTGCTCGAATGGGATTTCATCGGCTTAACCCGCTACAACCCTCCGCTCGTGGAGAGCGTGGCGAACAGCGCGCCCGCATTCCCGGATCTGCTGGCCGGCGCGACGACGCAGATCCCAAGCGGCCTGGTGATTCCGGACCGGAACATGCGCCAGCCGTACGCGCAGCATTTCCAGGCAACGGTGGAGCAATCGCTGGGCGCGTCGCTGCTGGCCAGCGTGGGCTACGTGGGCACCGTCGCCTCCCGCCTCGCGCGCGCTTCGCAACCCAACGGCGGCGACGGGCTCAAGCAGGCCCTGCGGCCAGACCCTACGGTGGGCGTCGTCACGCGGCTGGAAACGGCGGCGAACTCGAACTATCACGGTCTTGCGAGTTCCCTCACCTGGCGAGGGCGGTCGTTGCTCCTGACGGGCAGCTACACGTGGGCAAAATCGATTGACCAGGTGAGCGACATTCCCAATAGCAACTTGCAACTTCCCGCTAACATGCTCCCGCTCAACCCCAACGATTGGGGGCTGAACCGGGGGCCCGCGGATACCGATATCCGGCAGATTGCCAACGTCAGCTATCTCTGGGAGTTGCCCCTGTTCGAAGGGCGCCGCTGGCTGGGCGGATGGCAATTGGCAGGCGTGCTCTATGCGCGAAGCGGCATGCCGGTGACGCTTTACTCCGGCACGGATACGCCGCTCGGTGTCAACACGAACCGCATCCTCGATATCGAGGGCACCCTGCTGCGCGATGGAGGTGGGCGGAATCCGTTCCGGCTAGCGCCAGGAGTGTCGCGGGGGCAGATCACCCCGGCGGCGGGCCGTTACGGCTCCATCGGCCGGAACACGGAACGATCCGGCGGTTACCTGCAGTGGAATGCCTCCGTGCAGAAGCGGTTTTCCATCACCGAACGGCTTCGCGCGGAGCTGCGCCTGGAGAGCTTCAACGTCCTCAACCGCGCCAACTACAACGTGCCGGACGCCATTCTAAGTTCCCCCACATTCGGGCTGGCCACCAGCGCCTTTGATTCCCGCCAGGGTCAGGTAGCCTTGCGGCTTGAGTTCTGAGGCAATCCACCGCCGCCCGCAAGCGGGGAATCCAGGCGCCCGCTCCCCGCGGTGCGAAGCTGAATCCGGCGGACGTCCTCCTCCACGGAGATGTGGATCTCCACGCGATCCTCCGGCCATAGCGCGAGGTAGCGGTCTCCCCACTCCACCAGCAGCAGGCTCGGTTCGCCGGCGTCCGCTTCCCGCACCTCATCGATCCACTCATCGACGCCGATCGCGCGTGCTTGCGCTTCGGTGTCCAGGCGGTAGAGATCGAGGTGGAGCACGCGGGATCGCCCGACGTATTCGTGCATCAGCGTGAAAGTGGGGCTGGAGACATCCTCCGCCGTTCCCGCCCCGTAACCTTCGACGATTCCCTTCGCGAGCGTGGTCTTCCCCGCGCCCATTTCCCCGATGAGCAGCACGATCGCGTTTGGGCCGAGAAGCCCGGCAAGATGCCGCCCGAGGGCAAGCATCTCCTCGGCGCCCGCCGCCCGCCAGACGCGTTCCTGCATTGATGTAGATTGCGGCTGCATCGCGTTCAGGATGTTGCGCAGAGCGCGAACGCGCCGGGAAAGTAGCGAAGCAGGTCCGTCGCCATCAGGGAGGCTTCTCCCATTTCGAGGGCGCCCAATTGCCCCGCCAACCCGTGGATATACACGGCTGCGGCGATCGCCGGCTTGGGCTGGCTCGGATACTGCGCGAGCATCGAAGCAATCGTTCCGGTCAGCACGTCGCCGCTTCCGGCGGTAGCCATGGCGGGGCTGCCCGTGGGGTTCACCCACACTTCCCCATCCGGGAAGGCGATCAGCGTGCGCTCTCCCTTCAGCACCACCGTGGCGTTGCGCGCCACCGCAAGAGCGCGCGCCCGGTCGACGCGATTCGCTTGGATGTCCGCGGTCGTCGTGCGCATCAACCGAGCCATCTCGCCGGGGTGGGGTGTCAGGACAAGCAAGCCGTCCCCCGGCCAATCGCTTTCGAGCGCGAGGATATTGAGTGCATCGGCATCCAGTACGAGGGGCACGGGCACCGTGCCCATGAGAGCTAGCAGCATCGCGCGCGTATCCGGAACCACGCCCATGCCGGGGCCGGCCGCCAGGACGCTTTTCCCGCCGATCAACTCATCGCCGAACGGGCCGTCGAGCGCCGTCGCTTCGATGAACCCGTCCGCGGTCTCGGCCAAACTCGCCGCCATGAGTTCCGGCGCGATGCTCACGATGCGGTCGACGGCCGAATCCACCGTTGCCACCGTTGCCAGCCCCGCTCCCGTTCGCAGCGCGGCCAGCCCGGCCATCCCCACGGCCCCCGGCTTGGCGCGGGAACCGCCGAGGATCAGCACATGGCCATAGTCGCCTTTGTGCGAATTTCGCTCTCGCGGTTGGGCGAGAAAGCGCAGCCAGACGGGCGTGATGAGAGAGAGGTTGAACTCCGGGTCCGTCTCCAGGAACGAATCCGGCGTGCCGATATGGCCCACGACAACCTCGCCGCAAGCGTCGCAGAACGGTGGCAGCGCATGGCACAGCCGGAGGGCCGTGAACGTGACGCAGCCATCCACCCGGCAAAACTCACCGCCGGTGGGGATTCCATCGCTGCTCAGCCCGCTCGGAACGTCGATGGCGACCCTCCGCGCTAGCGGAAACCCTTTGTTCCACTCGCGGATATACGAAAGAACGGGTTCCCTCGCGGGGCCTTCAAGGCCCGTGCCGAGCATGGCGTCCACCAGCAGCGTGGCCGCCTGCATATCCGGGCTCGCTTCCCGCGAGACCCGGCCTCCGCACACTTCAAACAGGCGCAGGTTCGCTGCGGCATCGCCCGCGAGTTCTTCCGGGTCGACGGTGAGCAACACTTGCAGGGACACCGGCGCAAACCGGGTAAGCAGATGCCGCGCCACCACCAGCCCGTCGCCGCCGTTGTTGCCTTTGCCACAGAAGATCACGATCCGCTCTTCGCTCAGCGGGCGTCCGCGGCGCTTGGATCTCATTCCACTCCCGACGCGTCCCCGCGAGTACCGCGGCCGTGACACCATTCGTGATGCCGCTCGGGATTCCGTGCCGATCGTCTCCAGCGCTTCGACGACGCGATGCCCGGCATTCTCCATGAGGAGCAACCCCGGAAACCCGGCCTCGATTGTTTGCTGGTCAATGCGCCGGATTTGTCCGGCCGTCAGGACTTTCATGCGGCGTAGACTCCCCCTCTCAGAACTTCTTCACGATCAACAGCGTGATATCGTCGAACGGTTCGGCATCGCCCACCCAATCCCGCACCGCTTCTACGAGGATGTCCGCCAGCTCGCGCGCATCCTTCTCTCCGTTGGCCAGCAGCAGGCTCTGCAGGCGTTCCTCGCCGAACTCCTCCCCGTATTCATTCTCGGGCTCCGTGATGCCGTCTGTATAGAGCACCAGTACATCCCCCGGTTCGAGGTGCAGCGCGCTTTCCTCATACGTGGCGAACGAAAACGCTCCCACAACCAGCCCATCCACGTTGAGCCGCGAAATCTTGCCCTGCCGCAGCAGAATGGGGGGAAGATGGCCTGCATTCGTGTATCGCAAGCCGCCGCTACGGTCATCGTAGACGCCAAAGAAAAAAGTGGCAAACTTGGAGGCGCTGGTGAACTGGTGAATCTGCTGGTTCAGCCGGGAGACCAGCAGCGCCGTCGAAAGCGCCTCGCCGGGGGCCGCCTCCGCTTCCGCCGATCCTCGTGAAGCGGGTAGATAGGGCCGCAATTGCGCGCGCATCGTGGATTGAATCGAAGCCATCAGCAGCGCCGCGGAAATGCCCTTTCCGGCCACATCGCCGATCGCGATCGCGATCCGGTCGTCCTGCAAGCGCAGGTAGTCGAAGTAGTCGCCGGAGGCCATGCGGGCAGGCTGGCTCATCGCCACCAGCTCGATATTTTCGAACTTGGGCGGCTCCTTCGGGTAGAGGCCCACCTGCACCTCGCGGGCAATCTCCAGTTCGGATTGCATCCGCTCCTTCTCTTTCGAGATCGCCACAAGCGTTTCCAGGTTCTCCGTCATCCGGTTGAATGACCGGTTCAGGTCTGCCAGTTGGTCTTCGCCCTTCACCAGAATCCGGTGCTGAAACTGGCCGCGCATCACATACTGTGTGCCTTCGTAGAGGTTCTCCACCGCCTGCGTGATGCTGCGCGAAAGCCCCATCCCGGCCATCAGAGAGCACGCTTCCACAATCAGAAACAGGATGCTGGCGGAGACAAACAGCATCACCGCGAAATACTGCGTGAAGTCGATCGCGGAGCCCGGCAGCGGCTCTCTCCGCGAGAGCACTCCCCAAACGGCGGAAGGCCGGGTATTGAATGTGAGTAGCGCGGCGTGGCTTGCGCCCGGTTCCGTCCACTCGGCGATACTGAGCGTGGTTTGCCAGTTGACGCTGAAGTCGAGAAGGTTGGCTCTCGGAATCACGCCCATTGGGTCCAACGGCTGGCGGCGGCCGGGGCGATTGGGACCGAAGCGATAGAAGCGGTGCGAGGCGGAAGGGGAGCCCCCGCCTGCCTGGGGTGTGGGCTCCACCCGCCCCACGATTTCGGCATCCAGCAGGCCGGGCACCAGCGTGTTCAGATAGGCGCGGGTCACTGGCATCATCACGCTGAGTTCGGTATTGTTCGGGCGCGTGTAGGTCCAAACGTAGAGGCGGTTCTCCCGCGAAACCAGCCCATTGGTGCGGTTCCAGCCCTCCGGCGGGAATTCGCAGGTGCTGTCGGGCGGCCACGTCCACGCGCCGTCCTGGCTGCGGGCGCACAGTTGCAGCCCCGGAAACTGCTCCTCGAAATACGGGAAGATTCGCTGGATCAGATCGCCGCGCTCGGCTGCGGGCGTGGTCGCGACCAATTCAGCCGGTCCGGAGAGCATCCCTTCCCGGCGATGCAACTCGGTGTTCAAGAGAAAGCTGGAAATCTCTCCGGTCACGATATAGACGCCAAGCGCGGTGAGGATCACGATCAGCAGAATCGGCACCACGCCGATGAACACATACGTCACGCGCAGTCGATTGCGTAGCGGCCAAAGCAAATGTTTACCGAAAATGCGCAGGTGGCGAATGCCCAGCACCAGGCCGGCGATGACGAGCAGCACCCCGGCGAGCGCCCCCATCACCCCCAGTTCCACAGTGAAGGACGCTGCGACGAAGACCGCCAGTAAAAGCAGGTATGCGAGATCCACCAGCCGTAATTTCGGGATCGGGTTGGGTGGGTTTGCCATGCAACTGGAGCCGGCGCCGCCACCGGCCCCAATGGATATCGAGCCGGAGCGGAGCGGAAGCAATGAGATGCGCTTCCCTATTATCGGAGCACACGGCCCCAATCGGAGCAAATCGAGGGAAGCGCCTCGCGAAATTTCGCCCGCGGTGGCAATCCCCGGGCGGGCTCCGCGTCCGCCGGCAACCGCCCGGCCTACTTGCCGCTGATCGATAGCATGAAGATGGCGCGTTTCAGAGTGTGGACCGGCTGGTTCGGCAGTTGGTATTCCACCAACAGTGGCGCCCTGGTTCCCGCCTCGCATCCCGGTGACAATTTTGCCACCGTGTACTTTGCCGTGGCGCCGACGTGATCGTATGCGCCCCATGGGTCCGATATGCGTTCCGACAGATCGACACACGGGTGCGGCGTGAGGATCTCGGCCAATCGCAGCGCCCCGCCATCACGCGCGGCGATGACGACTTTCTCGCCGGCTTGCGCCTTTCCGTCACCGTTCCCTGCACCGAGTGTCTTCTCCGCCTGATGCACCGCGCGCTCCCACGCGGCCGCTTTGGAGCCATCCAGGAGGACGAGGCTCGAATCTTCCTCCACCTTCGGATAAATGGGAATTTCAAACGGCAGCTCAAGATCGTTCAGGCGAAGCGCAAGCCGCACGATCTCGCGCTCTTCCGCATTCAGTTCGACGATGAACTCCGGAGTCTCTGAAGTCTTGCCGGCCGCGGCGCCGGGGGCTTGGAAACGCTCATTGCGCACCAGGACGCCGGGAGTTCGCGACACCAGCTTGCCCCGAAAGGGCTTTGCCGCCGATGCGCCTTTGTTGAGCAGAACCAGTTTCAGCCGGAACCGGGATCCGCTGGTGGCCCAGGGGCCGCTTGTCAAGCGCCAGGAGGCAAGGGCCGGGATGGGCTCCGCCGCTTCGCTGATGCCGATCTCGTGAACGGCGCCGTCGATCTCGAAATGGAGACGCCCGTCTTTGTCGCTGCGCGACACGAACTGCTTCGCGGCGCCGGACGTCATGTGAACGTCCGTGATCCGGTAGTCCGTGTCTGGCTTGTACAGGGTATCGGTCGTGATCTGGACGCCGGTATCGGCCAGAATTCGCCCGTTCGGCAGCCACTCTTGAACGCTCGAACGGAAGCCCTTCTTCGACACATTTTGCAAGAGGGTGAATCCGGGTGTTCGACGGTTTGTTCGCACGGAGTAACCCCAGACATCGAACTCCGGATAGACCTCCACGTGATGCCAGAGAAGCGGTCGTGGCAGCGGATCCTGAAAGGCGTTCATGTGAAAGGCGAGGGTCCGGGCCATTCCTGGAGTGCCGTGATCCCAATCGAACTGCTCGGTTTCGTAATGCGTGCGCGCAGTTCTCCAGATCGCATTCATTCGCTCGTGATACCAGCGGATGAAGTCCCGCGAACCCGTAACAAGACGAGTTCGCATGCCCTCGTAGTTGGGGTACATCTCGGTGTGGCGGTATTCGGTAGGGAAGTCTTTCGGCCCAGCGTAGAACTCCGAAGATCCCATGAAGTTCGAAGCGCTGCCGACGAGATGGGGATACTTTCCCGACACCCAGAAAGACATGAAACCGCCCATTGACAAGCCGGCTGTTGCGCGATGATCCCGGTCCGCGATGGTCCGGAACGTAGCATCGATGTGCGCGACGAGTTCCGGAAAGTAGAGAGGAAACTGGCGGTATGTTTCGACCGGACTGATGTTGTACGGGCGCGGGTAATCCTCGCCCGGCGTGCGAGGGTTATATCCATCCCACTTGACGACGATCACCTTATGCGCGCCGACGAAGCGCGCGATATTGTCGCCCCCATAAGCATCTCCGGAATCATAACCGCTATTGCCGCGCGGCGGCTTGTAGTAGCGTTCACTCCACCCGTGAAAGAAGTAAATCACCGGATATCGCTCCGGAGCGCTCGTTTCATAATCCGGCGGCAGAAATACGCGGTAGTTCCGTTCTTCTCCAAAGACGGTGCTGTAATGCTTCAGATCGAGAATCCGCGCCTCCGCCTGCGCAAAAGCACAGACGGAGGCAATGACGATCCAAAGTGCAAGCTTGATGAAACGGTCCATCAGAAAATTACCTTGAGCATGAGTTGAATGCGGCGCGGATACCCCATCTGGCTCGTGGAATTCGGTCCCGGACTTCGGTATCACATTATCCTCTTTCTGCGCTGACGGCAAGCCCACTGGCCGAGGCACAGTCCGCCTCGGTACCTTGGTCAGAGTGCTTCGGCTTGCGGCCGCGCTTTTGTGGCTCGAGGACTCGTTCGAGCTTTGCCTCCAAGTCGGTTGCGAAGTCCTTGCCGCCGAACGGGCGGCCATCGCGGGTGGCTTCCCGACGGCGGTCCAAGAGGAAACGGTTCTCCCAGGAGTGGCCGCGGCGGTGGAGGCGGATGTGCAGCCACCGGGAGTCGTCGCGCCGGGCGTCGCTCATGGGAAGCGACAGCGAATCGGCGCGGGTGGGCACGGCGATGAGGTGGATGGGATTCGAGATCAGGCAGTAGCCGAGGAGGCGCAGGTGGCGGTCGGCGGCATGCCCGGCCAGGAGGGCGAGGTAGGTTTGGCGATCTTCGTCGTCAAAGAAGAGATCGAGCCGAATGTTGCCGCGTTGCGTGAGGTGGTGCGGGCAGCCAACGGCCACAACGCGTCGAATGCGTGCCATCGGAAGGATAGTGGCTCGACGGGCGGGAAGTTCTGAGGAAAAAGGATAACCGGATACCGAAGTTCGAGGCGCCGGGCGAGGCGGAGCAGATCCTTGTCGTCGCCACGCCGTTTGAGTTTGCCGCGGTTCCGCAGGAACTCGGGCAGCAGGCGCCCCTCGGCAGTCGCGACACCGGCTCGGCCCGCAAGGCCAAGCAAGCGGAGATCGTAGTCTTCCCGGCGAACACCCACGCGCTCAGCCGCCTCGATAACCGTCCGGCGTTGCGCCTCTTCTGAAATCGTCCGGGCCGCGACTACCTCCTTCGACTTCACCGCGATACTCATGCGGCCATCCCCGAGTTCGGGGAACCGGCAGTCGTCCCACCGCTCCGGTGGCGATGGGAAGCCGTCGCGCGGCATTGACGTCTTCTGCACAGCAAATGGCGCGTTCTGCACATGGAAACGCCCGGCTGAAGACCTACACTGGACGCAGTGGATGTCGATTCCATCCATCGGTACAACGCAATGGCCAAGCATTTCCGCTACTCCGGCAAGATCTTCTCCAAACTGGAAAGCTTGGGACTCGATCCAACGACCGTGCTCCGCAGGGCGCGGCTCTCTGAAGAGCTATTGGAACAGCCGAGAGTCGTCCTCAACACGGATGAACTCTTCGCGATGTGGCGCGCGATCGGCGAGATCGCGAAGGATGCGGCTGCCGGTTGCCTGATTGGAACCGAGACCCGAATTGAGCGGTTTTCGCCGACAGGGCTCGCGGCGCTCTCCTGCGAGAGCTTCGGCGAGGCCGTGAATCAGATTGCGAGGTATAAGCCGCTTACTTGTCCAGAGGAGTTGTCGCATCGCAAGCATCAGGATGAGTGGAGCTTGCAGTTCCGCTGGGTGCTCTCTAAAGAACCGGAACCTCCGATGTTGATCGACTGTGCCTATGCCTACCTGCTTTCGATCGCGCGAGTTGGAGCGGGTCGCAGTGATTTGAGGCCGCTGCGAATCGAGTTCATCGAAAAGCGTTCACATCGGCGCGAAATTGAGCAGCACTTCGGATGCAAAGTCTCTCCCGGGGCCTCGCGAAACGCCATCGTCTTTCGCGCGGCTGACGCTCAACTTCCGTTCGTGACGCGCAATGCCGAATTACTCGAAATGTTGGCGCCGCAGTTCGAGCAGCAACTGGCGCGGGAACACCAGACCGAACGCTTCCTCGACCGCGTTCGCCTAACGATACAGGAACGGCTGACGGGCCAGCGGCCAACGATCGAGATGATCGCAGACATGCTGCATATGGGGTCGAGGACCTTGCAGCGCCGGTTGCAGGAAGAAGGCTCCAACTTCCAGCGCGTGTTGGAGGAGGCGCGCCATGAACTGGCGAGGCGCTATC
>JADLCF010000314.1 GCA_020847315.1 Bryobacterales bacterium
AGGACGGCACCGGCATCGATGGGTCAAGCATTCGCGCTTGGGCAGCCATCAACGAGAGCGACATGCTGCTGATGCCGGACCCCACAACCGCGTTCATGGACCCGTTCACCGAAAGGCCGACCCTCGTAATGATCGGCGAAGTGGTGGATCCCATTACGCGCCAACACTATGAGCGGGATCCCCGCTGGATCGCCCGTAAAGCGGAGCTCTATCTGAAGAGCAGCGGCCTCGCCGATACCGCGTTCATGGGCGCCGAAGCGGAGTTCTTCATTTTCGACAACATCCGCTTCGACCAGACGTATCAACACGGATTCTACTTCATCGACGCCGACGAAGGCCGGTGGAACTCCTCCAGGGAATTCGACAATCATGGCTACCGCCCGCGCTACAAGGAAGGCTACTTCCCTTGCGCCCCCACCGATCATCACGTGGATCTGCGCACGGAAATGGTGCAGGTGATGGAGAAATGCGGTCTGGAGGTGGAGTGCCACCACCATGAAGTGGCCAGCGCGGGCCAGTGCGAGATCGACATGAAGTTTTCCACGCTCATGAAGTGCGCGGACAACATGATGCTCTATAAGTACATCGTCCGCAACACCGCATCGCAAGCGGGCAAGACCGTCACCTTCATGCCGAAACCGATCTTCGGCGACAACGGCAGCGGCATGCACGTTCACCAAAGCCTTTGGAATGAAGGAAAGCCGCTGTTCGCCGGTGACGGCTACGCCGGTTTGAGCCAGATGGCGCTGTGGTATATCGGCGGCCTGCTGAAGCACGCGCGGGCGCTTTCGGCGATCATCGCGCCCACCACGAACAGCTACAAGCGCCTGGTGCCGGGCTACGAAGCGCCGGTCAACCTGGCCTATTCGCGGCGTAACCGCTCGGCGGCCGTCCGCATTCCGATGTACTCCTCCAGCCCGAAATCGAAGCGCGTCGAGTTCCGCCCCCCAGATCCATCGTCGAACCCCTACCTGGCGTTCTCCGCGATGTTGATGGCCGGCCTCGACGGCGTCATCAACAAGATCGATCCGGGCGGATCGCTCGACAAAGACATCTACGATCTGTCTCCGGAAGAACTGAAGAGCGTGCCCTCCATGCCCGCTTCGCTCGATGAGGCGCTCACCTGCCTTGAGGAAGATCACGAGTTCCTCCTCAAGGGCGACGTCTTCACGCAGGAGATCATTGAAGCCTTCGTCACTTACAAGCGGAAAGCGGAGGCGGAAGCCGTCCGTCTGCGCCCGCACCCGTACGAATTCATGCTCTACTACGACATCTAGGGAACATGCGTCGGCGGCCTTCGCGGAGCCGCCGGCTCTCACCCGGATGGCGTGCTTGAACATGCAAACCCCTGCCTGACGCGCCCCTCGGGCTCGCCGGTGGGAGCCAGAGACAGAAACTTAGAGAAAAGGCCGGGCGGTGACGCGCCCGGCCTTTTCTCATTCTGAGCCTGCCAGTCGCACGGCAAAGCTATTTTCATTTCCTCCCGGCGGGCGCTTGCGAACGAAACATTTTTATCCGCGCACAAGAAATTATCGATTGGCTATCTGCTCGGAACAGCTTTAGGCTTGACGATACCAGTACATTCTCAACATAAGAATTACTGATTTTATCAGCGACGGGGGGTATGCCATGAGAAGGATCAGCCAATTGCTTAGCTATGCCGTGATCGGCCTTGCCTCCACCCTGCACGGGCAGAGTGCCGGCGAGGGGCTCTCGTTGAAGAAAGTTCAGGTCGGCGGCCTCATCGACGGCTACGTGAGCGGGAGTTTTCAGGAACCGGCATCCGGGAAAATCGCCGGACGCGGCTTCGATACCGACACGAACACGTTCATGCTGAACATGGCCAAACTGGAGATCCAGCATCCGGTGGATCCGGTGGGTTTCCGGCTGGATCTTGGGTTCGGGCGGGGATTTGAGATTTTTAATGGGGCGGAACCGGGGGGAGACAACCTCCAATACATCCCGCAGGCTTACGTGAGCGTTTCGCCCAAATCCTGGAATGGGTTTCAGATCGATTTTGGGAAGTTTTACACCAGCGCGGGGGCGGAACTCCCGGAATCGAATCTTAACTGGAACTATTCCCGTTCCCGGCTCTTTGTCTACGGCCCGTACTTTCACATGGGCGTCCGCGTGACCAAGCCGCTCGGCGAGCATCTGACGGCGGGCGCCCAACTGGTGAACGGCTGGGATTCCGTGCGCGACGCCAATAGCGGCAAGACCATCGGACTGACGAGCGCCGTCGAGTACGAGAAAGTCTCCTGGTTCAACACCTATTACGGGGGCCCGGAAAACGCCGGGACGAACCGGGGCTGGCGAAACTTCTACGACACCGTCGTGAAAGTCGGAACGGACCGGGCACAAGCCTACGTGAACTTCGATTATGGCCGGATGCGGCCGTTAAACGACGACGGTTCAGTGAGTTCAAAAACGATTCTGGCCACGGCGGTGGCCGGGCGATTCCACGCGGGAGGCAACTTCTACGTATCTCCGCGCTATGGCTGGTACGACGATCAGGATGGCTGGGCGTTTGGAAACAAGAATACCTTGCAGGACTTCACTCTCACCGGCGAGTATCGACATCCGAAGGGCATCGTTGCGATGCTCGAATACCGGCGGGATTGGGCGAGCGAAGGTTTCTTTGAGCGTGGGAATGCGCTCCCCGGCGATCCGATGGGAAAGCATGCGGATACGGTGACCTTCGGCCTCATGCTCGTGCTGAATGCGGAAACCATCGGCAATTAGCGCCGGTTGCCGGATCTCCCGGGCCTGAAGGGCGCGCCGGGCACTTGCCTCCTGGCCTCAACAGGAATACGCTGATGGCCATGAATCGCAGAACATGCCTCAACGCCCTTCTCGCAACCGGTTCTCTGGCTTCGGCCGCCTCGGCTACGCCTTCAAGTGGAGCACAGTCTTCGCAAGGCGCGAAAGCCGCAGGGAGATTACGTCAGGGTGTGACGCGGGGCGTATTCCGCCGGGCGTCGAATCCCATGACTCTGGACGAGATGTGCCGGACGGCAGCGGACTTGGGGATCGAAGGGTTCGATCTGATCGGCCCCCAGGATTTCCCGATCTTGAAGAAGTATGGCCTCGTACCCAGCATGGTCCCCGGCGGCGGGAGCATCAAGGCAGGCGTGAATGACAAGGCAAACCACGCGGCGATCGAACCCCGGTTGATGTCTTTGATCGACGACGCCGCGGCCGCTGGGGCGCCGAACGTGATTGTGATGGCCGGAGATCGCGTTGGCGCGGATGGCAAAATCATCTCGGACGAACAGGGAATGGAAACGAGCGCCGCGTTTCTCAGGAAGCCCGTGAAGCACGCCGAGGACAAGGGCGTCACTCTATGCCTGGAACTTCTGAACAGCAAGGTGAACCACCCGAACTATATGGCGGACCACACGGCGTGGGGCGTGGGGCTTTGCAAATGGGTCGGCTCCCCCAGGATGAAGCTGTTGTATGACATCTACCACATGCAGATCATGGAGGGCGATATTATCCGGACGATTCGGGAAAACATCGAGTATCTGGCCCATTTCCATACGGCGGGCAACCCTGGCCGGCACGAGTTCGACGACACACAGGAGTTGAATTATCGCCCGATTGCCCAGGCGTTAGCAGATCTGAATTTCCGCGGCTTTATTTCCCACGAATATACGCCGTTGAAAGACCCGGTGACCTCCCTGAAAGAGGCGATCCGCGTTTGCGCCGTCTGAGACGATGGCGACGATTCCGGCTGCGGCTATTCCGGCTGCGGAGTGACCCCTAGCATTTGCAGCACGGAGTTCCGCCTGCGCCGCGCGGCTTCCTTGGCTGGCACGGCCATCCAACGGAAGAGAAAAAGAACGCCGGAGATATTGAGTCCAAACAGGAAAATGATCGCCAGCAGCGCATAGGCCGGGGGTAGGACCGGTTGGATCCGGACGGCGCCGATCATGGTGAGGATCGACCCTCCGGCGGAAAGCGCAGTTGTCACAATCCGCCGCCGCTTGGATTCCTTGCGGAGTTGGCTGTCGCTCAGCCGGCGAATGGGGCTGTCGTCCGGCGCAGGGGCGGTCGGCGTTATTTCCTCAGCCAAGGCGGTCTCCTCCCGATGATGAATGCTTCCCCATTTTGGCAGCAGATTAGAAATTTGCATGGCGAAGAAAAGGAAACATAGTAAGGAGCATAGTAATGGCTCCAAGTCCGTTTCGTACCGGGAAGCGGCGGACAATAGGCCGCACGGCTCAGGCTAACTTACACATAACACGGTTGTTATGAGCGCTTGAATACAGGCGGAATGCTACACGGACGGACGAGACCTGGATATCATTTATTTCCTTCCGGCAGGAGTCCTGCGGGGGTCCGGGTTCGCCGGGCGAACGAGCCGCGCGCCCGCTTTTCCCGCTGGCGTTCGAATAGAGGCATCCATTCCACCTCGATCCACCGGAACGCATAGGCGAGGCCGTGCTCCTGGTAGATTCGCCCGAGTGCGGCCTCGGCGGCGGTGGGTTCGCCAAACGCCGAGAGAAATCGATTCGACGTCATCCTGCTCGCCAGTTCCGCATCGACGCGGTCTTGCTCTTTGATAATCTTCTCGCGCGCGAAGAGGGTGAGCACGGCATCGCCGATCCAGGCTTGCTGTTGAAGGCGTTCCCGCCTCTCGTCCGAAGGCACGTTCTGATCGTACTAAAGGTCCACAGTTTATCTGAGCGGCGATACCTGATCCATTCTTCCTGACCCGGTTGGAGGCGAGCGCGATTCCGTCATGGAAAGATCCCCGCATTCATGACACACTAGCCCCATGGAAGGTATCTCCCCGCGCAAGCCCACCTATCTGCCCGCCATGCCGATCGAGTTGGGCAAACTGGATATTCCGGAAGGGCTAGTGATCGACCTGATGGTCCGGCGTGTCGCGATCGACGGCACGGTGAGCCTGAGCGGGCTCGGTGACCGGCTCAAGCTGTCGCCGGGAGTGCTTTACCCGCTGTTCCAGCAACTCCGCAAGATGCAATACATCGAGGTGACCGGGATGCAGGGGGACGACTATGTCTTCACGCTCACGGTGGCCGGGCGGAACTTCGCACAGGATCGCTTCAACATTTCGCAGTACGCAGGCCCGGCGCCGGTCTCGCTGAACGTGTATACGCAGGCCGTGAAGAAGCAGGGCGCGAAGGTGAAACTCAACCGGGACCGGCTCAAGGAGGTGCTCTCCGATCTGGTGATTACGGACGATCTGCTTGATCAGCTTGGCCCGGCTGTGGTTTCCCAATCTTCCATCTTCCTTTATGGCCCGAGCGGTAACGGCAAGACCAGCATGATGGAGCGCCTGCACCGGGTCTATGGCGACGCGGTGGTGATCCCCTATGCGGTGGAAGTCGACAACCAGATCATCGTCACTTACGATCCCGCCCTGCATCACAAGATCGACTACGACGAACCTCGCATGGATCAGCGCTGGGTGGTGTGCCGCCGCCCCTATATCGTGGTGGGCGGTGAACTCGAACCCAGCATGCTCGAACTGAAGCTGGACGCATCCTCGAAGATCTACGCCGCGCCGGTGCAGATGAAAGCGAATAACGGCATCTTCGCCATCGACGACTTTGGGCGGCAGATCGTCTCCCCCACTTACCTGCTCAATCGCTGGATTGTGCCTCTCGACCGGAAGGTGGATTATCTAACCCTCAGCTACGGCGTCAAGTTCCAGATCCCGTTCGAAATGATGGTGATCTTTTCCACGAACCTCGACCCGACCGATCTGGCGGACGACGCATTCCTGCGCCGCATTCAGAACAAAATCTACGCGGAACCGGTGCAACCACAGGTTTTCGACGAGATCTTCATGCGAATTCTGGAGGCGAAGGGCATCCCCTACGACGAGGACGCACCAAACTACCTACGGGAGTTGTGCGAGTCGTCCGGCACGGGTGAGTTACGGGCCTGTTACCCTGGGGACATCCTGCGGGTTCTCGAATCCGTGACCACGTACGAGCAGAAGCCATACGTGGTTACGGGCAAGAACATTGACCGCGCCGCGCACATCTATTTTGCCCGCACGCACGAGGTCACCGTCCTCTAACGGCCCGGCAAAAGAAT
Source organism: Bryobacterales bacterium (assembly GCA_020847315.1). GTDB lineage: Bacteria > Acidobacteriota > Terriglobia > Bryobacterales > Bryobacteraceae > JACTMJ01. The sequence goes on from JADLCF010000314.1 coordinate 6,073, forward strand.
CGAAGGCGGATTTTTCGAGCTATACTGACAGATGGCGTTTGGCGCGGCCCTTGGGCTAAGCCCCGCCCGGAGCACCATGGAAATCCTACTCACCATCATTCACATCATCGTTTGCCTGTTCCTGATCGTCGTCGTGCTCCTGCAGAGTGGGAACGCGGGCGACATTTCGAGCGCATTCGGCGGCATGGGATCCCAGACGGCATTCGGGCCGCGGAGCGGGGCGACCCTGCTGACACGAGCCACCACGACGAGTGCGGTGATCTTTATGTTGACCTCGCTCTCGCTCACGATCCTCAGTGTGCGCGGGGGCGCCGGTTCCGGGACGATTCTCGAAAAAGTTTCGGAGCCTGCCACCACGCAGCAGCCGGCTTCCCCGGCTCCGCAACAGGCTCAACCGCAGTTCGGCCCGTCGGAGACGGGATCGGCGCCTGCGCAAGGCACTCCGGCGCCGGCCACGACGCCCGCCCCCGCGAACACACCCAAGAAATAGGTCTGTGGCGTTTGTGGCTGCCCGCACGCGCGGGGAGCCCCTCGCCTCTAATCACAAGTCGCACGCGGTGTGGACGCCCCCTCGCCTCGCATGGTACCCTGACAGGTTGATATCCCTGCTTCTTCGTGAGCGGCAACGCGCAGGTTAAAGCGCGCGCCATCCAGGGCCGGCCGGTGATCGGACGATCTAAATCCGAGTTTCCGGGCGGAATTGCTCCAAGTCATTCCCGGTTCGTGTGAAAGTGCCGTATGGACCAGATTCTCGATCAACTCGGCGGGTTATTTCTAAGTTCATTGCCCAGTGTCATCTTACTGATTCTTCTGTACTTTTTCTTAAAGCTCACGCTGTTTAATCCGCTCGAAAACATCCTCGCAGAGCGATACCGGAAGACGGAAGGGCGGGAGAAAGACGCGCTGGCGGCGATGCGGGAGGCGGAACGCAAGGCGGAAGAATACACGAACGCGCTGCACGCGGCGAAAGCAGAGATTTATTCCCGCCAGGAGGCGCTCCGAAAAGACCTGGAAGCAAAGCGAGACGCGGCCATCGCTGCCGCCACGGTTCACTCCGAGGCACTGCTCGCGGAAGGCCGGGCCGCCGTGGAAACCGAATTCAAGGCCGCCCAAGCGACCGTCGAGCGGGAAGCGGCGGTGCTCGCCCGGCTCGTGGCCGATAAAGCGCTATTCCGGGGGGCCGCATGAAGCGCCTGCCCGCCCTCATCCTTCTAATCGCTCTGTCGATCCTGCCCTCGTTCGCTCAAGAGACCTCCCATTCGGAACCGTCTGCGACCCATGCGGGTGAAGCCACTCATGAGGAGCATGCCCCTTCGTTGGGCGGAGAGAACGTCACCCTCTGGAAGAGTCTGAATTTTGTTCTCTTTGTCGGCCTGATCGTTTACGCCCTTCGCGGCAAGGTTGGCCCGTTCTTCGCCGGCGTCAACAAGGCCATCGCGAAAGGCATGGCCGATGCCGCCGTCAAAGCGGACGAGGCGCAGGCGCGCCTGACCGCCGTTGAGCGCAAGCTGGCGGATCTCGGCAACGAGATATCCGGCTTGCGGGAACATGCGGCTACCGAGATGGAGCGGGACCGCGAACGGGTTCAGCAGGAAACGGCCGCAGAGATCCATCGGCTACAGAGCCGCGCGGAGGCGGAGATCCACGCCGCGGCGTCGCAGGCACAGGCGAGGCTCCGCCACCAGGCCGCCGCGCTTGCGCTGGAACTGGCGGAGAACCAGGTGAAAGCGGAAGCGGCATCGCCCGGCATGCAGCACGAGTTGCTGGTACACGCGGTGGAGCGGCTCAGCCGCGCAGGCAAGTCCGCCCGGAACTGAGAAGCGAATGGCCGGAGCAAAACACCATGGCTAGCGCCCTACCCACGAAATACGCACAGGCAGTTCTCGATCTCCTGCCGGATGCCACGGAGCCGCAACTCCAGACGGTGCTTGCGGAGATCGCTCGTTTCGCCGAAATCTACGAATCTTCCGAGGAATTGCGAACCGCCCTTTCCTCGCCCGCGGTACCGGTGGCCACCCGCCGGAAGGTGGTGGGCGCACTGGTTGATCGCCTGCAACTGGGAGATCTGGTGAGGCGATTCTTGCTGGTTGTCGTGGGACACGGCCGCATGCCGTTGATTGGCGAAATCAGGGCCAGCTTCGAGGAGTGCATGGATGCCAGGCTTGGACGAGTGACGGCGGATGTGCGGGTGGCGAGCGCGCTCACGGA
>JADLCF010000315.1 GCA_020847315.1 Bryobacterales bacterium
GAAGTGGGAATGGGCCCTTCCACAGTTCAGCAATCAGGCGCGTGCAAATGGTCCATTCAGTACAATGTACTACCTGACAACGCTTGCAGCGAAAGAGACAAGATCTATCCGCTTCGAAAGAGACGCTGAAGCCGAATTCGGGTGGGCGATGCTCGCCTCATGCTTCACTGCCGATAAGTGTGGCGACGTGTCCGGGTATATCCTGCTTCGCAACCACAACCCGGCGCGAATGCAAGACTTCGAGTTATCGTATCCGTTTGTCGAGCGTTGGAGCGGTGGCGCAACGATGTTCTTCGACCAAACGAACTGGTCTCAGATGGTTCTGAACATCGCGAACGCTGCTGATACCGTGCCATGGGAAACGGACGCAACGTTTGATGTAAGAGTCTTCAACGAAGCGGGGGCGCAGGTCTTTCAGAAAGATGTGTTCGTGAGGAAGGGCGGAACGGTGATCATCAATATGGCTCATGAGTCACAAGCCCTTTGGGGAGTCCGGGGACGCGTTGATGTCCGCGTCAAGTCCGGCAACACCTACCTGTTTCTGAGCGGGATCAGGATCAACGATACAGGATCCTTCACGCCCGTTTCATCGATGACATTCCGGTAGCACATTCGGCCCGTCATGCTGCAAAATTGCGGTGCCAAATTTCGGTGCCAGGGATTCGGTTTCCGATTATCCTTGTCCCTGGGAACTTTCCGCCTTTCGAGCCACGATCCTTCCGATGGCGCGCATTCGACGCGTGGTGGCCGTGGGTTGCCCGCGCCACGTCACGCAACGCGGCAACTTTCGGCGCGATCTCTTCTTTGACGACGAAGACCGCCAAACCCACCTCGCCCTCCTGGCCGGGCATGCCGCCGACCGCCACTTGCGCCTCCTCGGCTACTGCCTGATGTCGAATCCCATCCACCTTATCGCCGTGCCCGCCCGCGCCGGCTCGCCGTCGCTTCCCACGCGCGACGCCCCGCGCGACGAGTCCCGGGGGCTGAATATCCGCCTCCACCGCTGCGGCCCCTCCTGGGAGAACCGTTTCTTCTCCTGCCCCCTCGACCCCGCACATGCCGCATGCGCCATGCGTCATGTGGAGTTTAACCCGGTTCGCGCGGGGATGGCCGCTTCGGTTCCGGACTACCCGTGGTCCAGCGCCCGCGTCCTCGCCGGTCTCGTGCCCGCCCCGCCTTGGCGGCGAGGCGGAGGCTTGCGACAATCGGGGGTACGCGGCGTTCCAGCCATGCTGTCCCGCAGGCTTCGGAGCCTCACCGTCAACTGCGGCTTACACGGCTCGCTGATCCTCATCAGCGTAGCGGATGCCGCTTCGCTCTAGCGCGGCCATTTTCATGATCGGGGGTGAACCCACGGTTCATGGGCCAGTGCTGATACCGAATTCCATGAAAAGTGGAGCAGCGACTAGCATGGGAGCTACTTGCGTCCTGTCACCACCTCGAATTGCCCTGACCTCGTGACGCACGCATCAGCTTGAGGTGGGGGCCGCTATGTTGGTGCGTCTCGACAGCGATTTCACATGGTAGAGTGAGGCCGCACAGCTTGGTATCGCAATAACGGCAGTTGTTTGTCGCAAGCCGCCCATCACCTGCCGTACAACTCCATCGGAACCATTCGTGAAGCATGCTGCTGAAAGCGTGTAGTATTATGAATATCACTCGCTCTTTGTTCCCAATGTATCGTCAAGTCCATGCCGCCGCTCTCCTCTCAGTAATACTTGTGCCTTATGTATTACCACAGCAACACCTACGAAGTGATAGTGCAATAACTTCATCGGGATCACCTGATCAACCTAAGGATGCCATCTTACATCTAGAAAAGGAAACAGCAGAAATAGCAGCGATCCTTACCATAACCCCAACCGCATCACCCATCTTCTCCATTGAAACCATTCTGCACTTGATCGACGAAGGAAAAATTGCGGATGAAGACAATCGCACAAGCCTCCTCGTCACCGCCTTTCGAAGAGCGTCATCGGTGGAACCTGCACTTCCTCTTGCGTGCAGATCCTGCGGCCAAGGCACCCTTGACTTTGCACTCGTAGCAGCCTCGCAAGGGAATCGGAATGCCCTATCCCTGAAGACCGCGATTATCTCCCGTCTACAAACTATGGACCCTCCCACGGCACTGGCGCTGACAGAGGATTTATCCAGCGATGGGAGCCTCCGGGAAGCTTGGGAGCGGCCTCCAGAGCCTCCACTCTTCTACGACACGAGGGCTTTCGGCCACCAAATGGCAACTATCCTCATTAGGAATCGTAGGCTTATCCCGTCGGACAAGGACTTCCGCGCACACCTGTTCGCCGCCTTGAGCGCGCTTTCGCCCGCGCTCAGGGTACGCACGTTAGGCCACTTCCTGCTAATGTCGCGGGGGCTTTCGGATTCTCTCGCCGCAGATCTTCGTTCTCAGATTCTCGTCGACTTGCCGACACTCAAGTTCGAGTCACTCAAGCAGGAGGATTTCGATTTCACCTTGCTCACGATACTGCAACAGTTGTCTGATCGATTCCCGAATGACCCGTCGTTTCACTTGAACTGGGCGATGACCTATGCAAACACTCTGTTTTCCGGCACTCGAACTTCCGGCTGCACTGCAGCAACTAATGCTTCCGCCGGGAAGGCATCCATCGTTCCCGGCGACCCGGCCGATCCAATTGAGGCTCATCGCTCCCCAGTCGAGGAATTGGATTACACCTCGTACTTCATCTCCGCCGTGGCCCGGCCATTGGGCTTGCCGCTACCCAAAAAGGAACGGCTCGATGCCATCCAAGCTTGCTTCTCTTCTTTGCCAAGAGAAGCAGCCACACCGATAGAGATGCCCCCCGGCGCCTCCGGTTTACTACGCCCCCTTTTTCGCTACAAAGAGGCAGTCTTCTCGCCGTCCGCCTCCTCTACTGCGCGAGATAGTCTGATCGACGCGGATGCCGCCGTGTCGAGATATCTCGGCGTCCTCTCCTCCGGTGGCTCGATTAGCGACGAGAAACCTCAAGTTGCGTTTCTATCCCATGCGGCCGCGTTCATGGTGCTCACGAATGTCTTATCCGACGAAGTTTGGTTCTCCGGTGCATGGGAAGCTTATGTGGACTTCATGGACCGAAGTGATAAAGGGGGCGAACAGGAGTTCCTTTGGCTTGGGCAAATTGCTCCGATGGTTGCCTTGACATCCCGTTCAGAACCCAGCGAGGATGAACTGCTTCGCAAATCTCGCGGGAAAGGCCTCGTTCCCTCGTTTGTGCCACTCGGAACGCGACGTCACGAAGCAATCGCTACGCTCAAGAGAGCCCGCAGTACGAATCTACGACTCTTGGGGGCAATTCAGGAAGTTGCACCGTTTCGATACACAATCCCAAGGGAGATGCGAGTCAAGTTGGAGCAGTAGGCCTGCCTCTCAACCTTTCCATTGGGGGTGACATTCATGCATGGCCCGCGGCGCAGGCACACGACGCCCTTCAAATTGGAGATTCTCAATACAACTTAGGAGTGGTGAGGGCATGACGACGGCGGGGACTAGGGTGCTTGTCTGGCTACCTTATGTGCCACAATCTATCGATTCTCCGTATCCGTCAGAGCAACCGCATTCTTGAAGCCGCAGCGGAGGTGTGTTGATCTGGGGAAATGAAGGATTCGAACTCTTCCCTGGATTATGGCGAGCAACTGGTGCTGCGTTACCGGGCGAGCGGGATGACGCGGCAGGATTTCGCCGCGCGTTCCGGCATCTCGGTTTCCACGCTCGACACCTACGCGCGGCGCGAACGCAAGGCCTCCCTGCCATACGCTTTCGCGCCGAGCCGTCTTCTTCCGGTTGAGTTCACGGCGCCGCCCGAAGAGGAAACTCCCCAAGCGGGTGCGCCGGAGTTGTGGAAGAAGGCCGAGGAAGCCGTTAAAGAACTTCACGAGCGGGCTGCATCGACGGAGCGCCCTGGCGGCAACGGGATGCACTCAACCCGGTGGGCCTCCTGGAACCGCCGATGCAAGCGGCTGCATGGCTGGGGCTAAGCGCCCATGGCGGGGTCGCTGGTGGCGGGGGATCCGGTTTCCATCCGGCCGCCGAAGTGCCTCGCAAAGCCGGGAGCGGATGCGGTGGTTACGCGGAGATCGTACCAGTTGCCATTCGCGCCGACCGGCCAGTTCTTCGACTGGGATTGATTCGCCGCAAGCGTGACGGTCCACGGCTCGAAATTGCGGTAGTGCGGGGATTCCACGTGAAGCTCCACTGCGTTCGGCCCCTGGTTCGCGACCCTGAGAACCACGGCCTGTGCCGCAACATCGTAGGCGAGCCCGGCCTCAAGACCATCGGCGCCGCCCGGGCCTCCGCCGCTAACCACGCGATAGAAACCGTTCGTACCGAAGATTTCGAGATCGTACTTGCCGCCATCGGCCTGTGTCTGCCACTCGCCGCGCAGGGACATCCCGGCTTCGACGGTGTAGCGCCGGGGGATCCGGTCCAGGTGCAAACGGTCATACACATGGAAGACCGTGCCCTGCTTGCCGTCGTTGACGAACCGGAGCGCGATTGCGCCATCGTTCCCGCGCTCGGAATGCACGTGCAGCACATAAGGGAGCGGGCGCGAGGGGCGCACGCCGCGTTCCTGTTGTGGCAGCACGGGGGTTTCCGGCGGATCCGGCTTGGGGCGCTTGCTGTGGATGGCGACGATCCGGTTCGAATCGGAGACATCCGGGAGTTCAGGGAACGCCTGCCGGTTCGGGTTGACGAAATCGAAGGCGGAGGTAAGGTCTCCGCAGACGGCGCGATGCCACGGGCTGACGGAGGGCACGTGGATCCCGAAGCGTTTCTCCAGAAAGAGCCCGATGGAGGTGTGATCAAAGACCTGGGAGTTGACCCAACCACCCTTGCTCCAGGGGGATACCACGTACATGGGCACCCGGGCGCCGAGCCCCCAGGGGCGGACCGGTCCTGAAATGGTGTCGGCGGGGTCTCGATCTTTGCCTTCGGGGTCGTAATAATACTCGCCCGCGACATCGACGGTAGAAGCGCCCGCGAGGCTTCCGTCCAGCCGATAGGAGGGGAGCGCGGGGGCGGGGAGATGATCGAACTGGCCGTCGTTCTCATCGAAGGTGAGGAAGAAGACGGTTTTGTTCCAGACCTCCGGGTTGGCGGTGAGAGCATCAAGCACGCGGGAGGTGAACTCCGCGCCCTGGAGCGGCGAAGAGCTACTGGGATGCTCCGACCAGGCCTTGGGGGGCAGCACCCAGGACACGAGCGGCAATTTCCCTTCTTTCACATCCTGGGCAAGTTGTTCAAGGGACCAGTGGCGCATGCCCTTCTCGTAGATCGCCGAACCGGGCTTCGCCTCGCGAAAGCTCTCAAACGCCAGACAGCCGTGCATGGCTCCGGTCCAGTTGTTGTTGGGGTCCTGGTAAATGCGCCAGGCAACGCCGGCCTTTTCGAGCAGATCGGGGAGCGTGGGCCAGCGGAAGGCGGAACCTGCGTAAGTGTAGCCGGGCTCGGGCAGCGTGCCCTTGATCCAGCAGCGCAGGTTATTTGGTTCTGAATCGGCGTCGGTGCAGTTCTCACCGCGCGCGCAAAGATCCGGGTTGAAGTTGGAGCCGGACCAGAACACGATGCGGTTGGGGTCGGTTCCGGTGGTGATGCTGCAATGATAGCCGTCGCAGATGGTGAAGGCCTCGGCGAGGGCGTATTGAAAGGGGATGTCCTGGCGCTCGTAGTAGCCCATCGCGTACTTCGTCTTGAAGCGCGGCCAGAAGCCGAACTTGCCCTGGTTCCAGGCTGCCTGGGAATCCGGGAACCCGTGGGGAGTGCCCGGCACGCGGAGGGCGCTGGTGGTCTTGGTGTCGAGGTGGTAGGGCGGAATCTCCGTATCGCCGTCCGATTGATACCAGACGGGTTTGCCAGATTCGAGGGGGATGGGCCGGGGATCTCCTACGCCGCGAACGCCGCGCATGGCGCCGAAGTAGTGGTCAAAGGAGCGGTTCTCCTGCATCAGGATGACGATGTGTTTCACATCCTGGATGGAGCCTTCTTTTTGCGCGGCGGGGATTGCCAGCGCGCGCTGAATGCTGGGCGGCAGCATGGAAATTGCGGCGGCGGCGCCCGCGGACTGCAGGGCGGATTTGAGGAACCGGCGGCGATCGCTTCCGGGGTTCTTGCTTTCTGGTTTCTTATCCATCGGGTGATCCATTCTTTCCGGCATGGGTCGGGCGGGCCGGGATGCGTGGTAGCGGCCTCCGGCGGCATGCATGCCCTTTATTCCCGATCGTGATTATATCGGCTTGCCGCGTGCTCAGCCCGGCGAGCCAGCAGAAAGTTGCGCCGCCCGGCTGAAAGAAGCCGCGGAACTCCCGAGTTGGAGCACCGGCTGAGAGCGCATGTCCTCCCCCAAGGCCCCGTGCTATCGTGGAATTCGTGCCCTTTCCGTGGAGTGTACAGCTTGAGCGCTATGAGGGTCCGCTGGACTTGCTGCTCGATCTGATCCGCAAACAGCAAATCGATATTTACGATATTCCGATTTTCGAGATTACTCAGCAGTATTTTCATTTCATGGAAGAGGCCGCCTCGCTCGATATTGAGTTGAGCGCGGAATTCGTCTATATGGCGGCCACCTTGATCCACATCAAGAGCCGCATGCTGCTGCCGCGAGATCCGGCTCTCAAGGCCGAGGAAGAGGCAGACGACCCTCGCGAAGAACTGGTGCATAAGCTGCTCGAACATGAGCGCTTCAAGACCGCGGCCGAGATGCTGAAGCAGAAGCGGATGATCGAGGAGAATGTCTGGAGCAATCCGCAGATCAAGCAATTTGCGCTGCTCGATGAAGATCCGGGCGTGCAGGTGGAGTTGCTCGATCTGGTGAAGGCGCTGCAGGCTGTGGTGGACCGGGCGAAGACACGGCCGGTATACGAAATCGCGCAGGAGCAGGTGACCGTCGGGCACATGATCCGCTTCGTCTGCCAGATGCTCAGCCAGGTTCGGCACGATAAGCCGCTGCTTGTGGTGGATTTGTTCGAGGTTCAGGTGTCGAAGCGGGCGATGATCTGCCTGCTGCTGGCCATGCTCGAAATGGCCAAGGGGCAAGCGCTATTGATTGTTCATGACGACGATCCGAACAAGGTGGGCATCAAGCGGAACACCGGATTTGAACGCTTTGCGGCCACACAGCAATCGGTGGAGAACCTGGAAAGCGACTATCACTAACAGGCGTTCCCCGGTCCCCCTCCGGGAGCGGGTTCGCGTAGGCTTCGATTTGATTTCATGAGCGAGACCTTCACACTCCAAGTGCTCTCCGGCCTGGGGCCGCGGCGAACGCGCCCAGCGAGGGTGCGGAATCCCAGACGTTTCGGTGAAACGATGCTGGTGCTGCCGCCTGCACTGCGCAAGCGGGCGATCCGCAAGCGGGATCGGAAACCCATGCGTCCGCACACCCGGCCGCGATACTTTCGCGGACGGCGCCTGGCTGGGGTGGACCTCTTCGCCGGGCCCGAACGTGGGGATCTCGATGCGATCGGAGCGGGAGATGCTGGGGCTGAAATCTCGATTGATGCTTTCGCGCTTCAAGCGGAGGGCCCCGCTGGGAATGTCGGCGACGTGGAGTTGCGGGCGACGCTCGAGGCGATCGTCTACGTCACGGATGAACCGGTAACCGCGCAGCAAATCGCGCAGGCGCTGGAGCTACCTACGGCGAAAGTGACGGAACTGCTCGAGAAACTTGCCGCGGAGCATGGAGAGGCGCATCATGGCGTTTCGATTCGCAATGTGGCGGGCGGATACAAGATGGCCACGAAACCGGAGTGCCACGAAGGGGTGCGGCGTTTCGTAAGAGCGCAGAAACCGCCGCTGAAATTATCGATGGCGGCCCTTGAAACGCTGGCCATGGTGGCCTATAAGCAGCCCATCACCTCGCCGGAGATTCTGGAAATTCGCGGCGTTCAGGGAGCGGGCGTGCTCAAGACCCTGCTGGATAAGAAGCTCATTACGACGGCCGGACGCAAGAATGTGGTGGGCCGGCCGATGATGTACAAGACGACGCGCGAGTTCCTGATCCAGTTCGGGCTGAACAGCGTCTCGGAATTGCCGACGCTCAAGGAATTCGAGGAATTGAAGAACCTGGCGTTCAGCGAGGCCGAAGAGATTGAGAAGGCCGAAGTGGGCCAGCCGCGTTACGCGGAATACGCCGAACATGCCGCGGCTCTCGATGCCTACGCGGAGAGCGCCTCCGGCGAATCCGGCGAGATCGAAGCAACGCCGCGACCGGAGCAAGATGCCGGGAAGGATGAGGCGGACGAGAGCGCGAGCGGGAGCGGGGCTGATTCTTCCGGGGAGGCGGAGAAGGGATAATGGCGCAGGAGCGGTTGCAGAAAATTCTCGCTCATGCCGGCATTTGCAGCCGCCGCCACGCGGAAGAATACATCCTGGCGGGGCGGGTGAAAGTGAACGGCAAGGTGGTGGATCAACTTGGAGCGAAAGCGGATCCGGTTGAAGATCACATCAAGGTCGATGGCAAACTGATCAACATCCATGCGGAGAAAATTATCTACCTGGCGCTTCACAAGCCCAAGGCTGTGGTGACCACTGTGGCGGATCCGGAGGGACGCGAGACGGTGATGCGCTTTCTCCCGAAGGTGAAGCAGAGGGTCTACCCCGTAGGGCGGCTCGATTATCAGAGTGAGGGGTTGCTGCTGCTCACGAACGACGGCGAATTCGCCAACCGGGTGATTTCTCCCAAGTATCACGTGCCCAAGACGTACCTGGTGAAGGCCACGGGCATGCTCAGCGAGGAGGAAGAGGCCGCCTTCGCCGAAGGATTCGTGCTCGATGGAAAGAAGACCGCGCCGGCGAAGATCCGCCTCGTGAAGCGGGCGGAGAACCCCTGGTATGAGGTGGTGCTGACGGAAGGCCGTACCCATCAAATCCGGAAGATGTTCCGACATTTCGGCAAACTGGTGGAGAAGCTGCGGCGTGTGCGGATCGGCCCCATCGAGCTTCGAGGGATCCGGCCGGGCGATTATCGCTTGCTCAATCTGCAGGAGATCCGGAAATTCCGTAAAATGCTGCAACTGCCGCCGATCGTCTGACACTTTTTGCGCCGCCGGCGATCTTCTTTACCGGAGTTCCGCGCGAATCTGACTGGAGCCCTGTTTTCCCGTGGAGTGATACGCCTGCCGCATTTCGCATACACTGAAAGAAATCCGCTCGTGATTCTTTTTCGAAGCAAGTCAATTGCCCTATTTTGCTTATTGGGCGCAATCCTCCTCCTCACCTCTTCCTGCGGGCTGCGGGGCGGCGCGGGACGCGACTTCATTCCAACCGTAGTCGCTCCGTTGCAGCCGGGCGATGTTCCGCCGGAATCCATTCTGCTCAAGTTTTTCGAAATCGAGAAGGAGCAGGGGCGGCTGGAGAATTACCAGGTGGACGTGCGGATTGTGGCATCGCTTCCGGCGATGCACAAGAGCGGCACGCTGACGGCCACCCGGATCCTCCGGGGAGAATCCGGGCTTTCGTACAAAGGATCGTCCTTCACCGGAGACGAGAGCGTGAAAGGCGATGTGATTGCGCGGTATCTGAACGCGGAAAAGGAATCTCTGCGCCGCCCGCTGAATATCGGCATCAATCTCAAGAATTACCGCTTTACGTATCGTGGCACCGCGATGTACCTGGACCGGCGCGCCCATGTGTTTGAGGTGAACCCCAAAGACAAGAACATTGGCCTCTACCGGGGCGAACTCTGGGTGGATATCGAAACCAGCCAGCCACTGCGCGAATTCGGCCGCTTCGTGCGCAACCCTTCCGTGTTTCTCAAGAACGTCGACTTCGTCCGGGATTTCCACCTGATCAATGGCCGGGCGGTTCCCGCTCGCATCATCACGCGGATGGACACGCGCCTGGTGGGTCCCGCGGAAATCACGGTCTATTTCAGCAACTACGACTTCCATTTGCCGCCGGAATCCCACGAAGTCTCCATTGCGAAGCCGACGCGGCCGGGACGCCCGCGCAAAGCGCCGATCCTCGAATAGACACTTCGAGCCAGTGAGCGGACGTGGGGGGTGTGCATCGCGGATCCGGCGCGCAGTCTAGCGCCCCAGGGCTCGGCGGCCGCCGAAGCGCTGGCTATACCACCCGCGGACGCTGAATTCGTTCGGGATGGTGACATCCTCTCCGTTGGGACCGAATGCGTCGATTGCCTGTTGGGAGTGGTCCGCGTACTGCGCTTCGCCTCCATGCTGCACCATGGGGCTTCCGATGCGATCGTTAATGTAGCGCTGCACCGGGAGCAGGTTCGCGCCGCGGCGGTGCGGTTGGCCGTGCAGTGTCTCGACGGCGGCGAGATTGCGGTGCGCCTGCGTGATATCGATGATGTCGTAGAGATCGTAATCGCCGTGGATGTAGTTGCCATCCAGGCGGAGGCACCCGTAGTGCTTCGATTTCGGGTCGGCGTCCGTCTTGTACGCCTGCCCGATCATCGGTTCCATGGATTTCCAGGCGGCCATGGCCTTATCCTCCTTGCCGGCGTTGAAGGCGCGGGGATGGATTCGGGGATCCACCACCAGGCCGGCCAGCTTATAGGGCGGGCGATCCAGATCGGCGGTCTTGGCCTTGCAATCGATGCGCTTGGGCGAGTAGCCCGGCAAACCAATATAGGGCAGGGACGCCGGGTTGGTGCGGCGCACGAGGATCCAGAACTGGAAGTGGGCGGCTGCCTCAAGGAAGATGCGTTTATCGGATGGTCGCATGGCACTCATTCATGCGGAATCAGGAGAGGGAACGGGTCATCCGGCTTGCGGCGGACTTGCGGAACGCACGCCCAAAGGCCGGTGGTGGTTTACGCGTGCGGTCGGCGGGTCTAGGCGCGGGCGTGAGCATGGTGCGTTTCAAACCAGGCGTATGTTTCTCGCAGGCCCTCTTGAAGCGAGATTCGGGGCCGCCAGCCGAGCGCATAGAGCCGGGAGGAATCGAGGAGTTTGCGGGGGGCGCCATCGGGTTTGGCCCGGTCGTAAACAATTTCTCCCTCGTATGCCGAGACAGCCTTGATGGATTCTGCAAGTTCCGCGATGGTTACCTCCATTCCCGAGCCAACATTGATCGGTTCGGGGGAGTGATAGGCCTCCATGAGGAAGAGGGCGGCGGATGCCAGATCATCCACGTGCAGGAATTCGCGCTGGGGCGCGCCCGTGCCCCAGATGGTCACGGACTCGGCGCGCCCTCGTTTCGCTTCGTGGAAGCGCCGGATGAGCGCGGGCAGCACGTGCGATTGTGTCTCTGAGAAGTTGTCTCCAGGGCCATAGAGGTTCGTGGGCATCAGCGAGATGGCGTTCCAGCCATATTGCAAAGCATAGGCTTCACACATCTTCAGACCTGCGATCTTCGCAATGGCATACCACTGGTTGGTGGGTTCCAGACTTCCCGTGAGCAGGCTTTCCTCCCGGATCGGCTGGGGCGCGAGGCGGGGGTAGATGCAGGAGGAACCGAGGAACAGGAGTTTCTTGGCGCCATGCCGGTACGCCGCGTCGATCACGTTGCACTGGATTGAGAGGTTCTCTTGAAGGAACTCCGCCGGAAACTGCGCATTGGCCTGGATGCCTCCCACGCGCGCGGCGGCAAGGAACACGTACTCCGGGGCGTGCGCCTTGAAGAACCGATCGACGACAATGCGGTTCTTGAGGTCAAGGGCTTGGCGATTTGGCGCCAGGATGTGGCGGTAGCCGGAATTGCTGAGCCGCCGCGCGATGGCGCTGCCCGCGAGCCCTGTTGCGCCCGCGACAAAAATGGTTGAATTGGTCTGCATCGCGATCGGGAATGCCTTCCGGACTCCCCATGCCTCGCCGGTAAGTGGAGCATGAGGGGTACAAGGACAGATTCGGCAGATTCCCGCTTCCGCATTAGATCCGCTGCCGGAATTGGGTTTCGCGCAGACCGGGGCGTGGCGAAACGGAACGGAATGCCCGGCATGATAGAGTTTCGATTGAGGGCACAAGGGGCGCCGGCGTCCTGGAATGCGAGCCGGGAACATTCCCGGCATTCATGGGGGGGAGCAAGTCGAGGTGCGGGGATTACGTGCTGCGTTCTATTGGATGGTCTGTTGGGTGGCGATGGCGGCCGCGGCGATGCCCGCATTTGGACAATCCGCCACGACCGGCGCTCTGGAAGGGAGCGTCCGGGATGCGGGGGGCGCGGCGGTGGCCGGCGCCGCAGTGACGGCGACGAGCGCATCCACCGGCCAGGAGCATCGCGCTGAATCCGACGCGGCGGGCATGTACCGGTTCTCCCTGCTTACGCCGGGAGCATATACAGTGACGTTCAAGGCGGCGGGTTTTCAAACCGCGCGCATGGAAAGCATCACGGTAAATGTCTCCGAGGTGCCGGTGCTCGACGCACGGCTTGAAGCCGGAGACCCTGCCCAGACAGCGCCGTGCGTCTGCACCCTCGCGAGCGCCGGACCCTCGACCGGGACGCTCGTGGACCAGAAGACGATTACCGCCGTGCCGCTGAACACGCGGAATTTCACGCAGGTGCTCTCGATGTCGTCCGGTTCCGCGGCCAGCGTCAATAACGCGGGCACGCTCGGGCGGGGATCGTCGAACGTGAATGTGAATGGGAATCTGACGTCGGGCTCCTACACGATCGATGGGGCTTATTCGCCGAGCACGGTGCCGAACCCGGATTCGATCTCGGAATTCAAGATCCAGACCTCGCAATACGATGCCGGGTTCGGCGCGATGACGCCCAGCACGAATCTGGTGACGCGAGCGGGGCAGAATGAGATCCACGGGACGCTCTGGGAGTTTCTTCGCAACGATATCTTCAACGCGAACACGTTCTTCCGCAACCGCACCGGGCAACCGAAGCCCAACCTGAAGCAAAACCAGTTCGGCGCGGCGCTGGGCGGGGCTATGCGGCAGAATAAATGGTTCCTGTTTGGATCTTTTCAGGGGACGCGGCAGGTAAATGGGCTCGACCCCACATCCACGGCGAACCTGATTCTCCCCGCTCTGGGGAACGACCGTTCGGCCGCGACGCTGGCCGCGCAATTCTGCCCGGATGCGCACCCGGCCGATGCCTCCCGCTACCGTACCTTCGCCGGTGGAAAGCAACTCGACTGCGCGAACCGCGCGACTGCCACAACCGCGCCCATCAATCCCGTGGCGCTGCGCATCTTGCAGGCGAAAGGCCCGGATGGCAGCTTTCTGATTCCTTCGCCGCAAACCATCATTTCTTCCGGCGCCAATGCGGGTCTTGGATTCTCTTCCTACAGCATGCCTTCCACGTACGACGAGAACCACTGGATCGCGAACAGCGACTACGTGCTGAACGCGGCCAACACGCTCTCGGCCCGGCTGTTCACGGCCACGGTGGATCAGTTGCGCACTTTCGGTTCACCGGGCGGCTACCCCGGCGCACCAATCGTTCCCGGCTGGGGCGCGCCGCAGGCGCTCACCGCCACGGATATTGCCACGAGCGGGCGGCTGACGACGACGTTCTCCGCGAATGTGGTGAATGAAGCCAGCATGGCGTTTACGCGCAACAACACGGACGCGGTGGGCGTCGGCATGCCCCAGGCGGCCGATTTCGGCATGACCGCCGTGGATCCGTTGTTTCCGCACCCACCGGAGTTGACGGTGCTTGGTCCGCAGGGTACGTTCCGGCTCTTCGGTACTAACCCGAATGACAACAACTTCAAGACGGTGACGTACTCCTGGGCGGACAACCTCTCCTGGGTGCGGGGTAGCCAGCGCTTGCGGATCGGCGGGTTCTTCCTCAACCAATTCAACGGCCGCGCGGACACGGGCGGCGCGCGGGGCCGCATCAGCTTCCAGACTTTCGCGGATTTTCTTGTTGGGCTGAATGCCGCGGATAACGCCAGCCCAGCGGGCCGTAGCAATATCCAGACGGTACAGGCGAGCGAAGGCATTGGCCCCTTTGGTGAAGTGGAATACCGCTACCGGCGCTACTATGGCGCTGCCTACGTACAGGACGACATCAAGCTTTCGAATCGCTTCACGCTGAACTTGGGCGTGCGCTGGGAGTACATCGGACCGTCGCTTGACACAGCCGGAACGGTAGGCAATTTCCTTCCAGAGCTTCTTGGCGATGGGGAGATTCCGCCGGCGGGCGGCACGCTGAAGGGGTACACGGTTGCCTCGAACTATGACCCGAATATGGTGAACCCGTACACCGGGCAGCCGTTCGGCCCTCCTCCGGATGGGGTGCTGGTGCGCGACTCGAAGAGTTTCTACCGGAACGGCGCGCCGAAGGATGCCTTTGCCCCGCGGGCCGGTTTTTCCTGGCAGCCGTTCGGGAGCACGGGTTGGCTGGTGGTGGGCGGGGGTTATGGCTGGTTCTACCAGGCTCCTCCCTTCGCCGGAAATGCCACTTCAGCCCCGTTGTTCACCGCTCCGCCGTTTGCTCAGAGTTTCACGAACACGGATGCAAGCAACAATGCGTCGTCCTTCGCGAAGCCTTTTCCCGTAACGACGCTGGGCTTTGTTCCGCGCACGGTGGATTCCCAGTTGTCGGATCGCGTTGCGGGGCCGGTGTACCGGCTTCCCCGGCTGCAGCAATGGAATTTCACGACGAAGATGAAATTCGGGGCAACGTCGGTGGATCTCGGCTATGTGGCGTCGTATGGCGACCGGCTGCTGATGGCGCATGGGCTGAACCAGCCGGTGCTGGCGAGCGCGGCGAATCCGGTGAACTGCGGCTACGACGGGGATTCGGCGCACTGCATCACAACGAACACATCGCGGAATGCCAAGCAGCGCGTTCCGGTATTGGGCGAGACGCCGACCGCGCTGCTGGCCAGCCGCTTCATCGGCGAATCCACGTATCACAGCTTGCAGGCGACGTTCCGCGCGCGGCTCGCGGACCGGCTCAGCTTTCAATCCGCGTACACGCTTTCGAAGGCCCTGAATAATACGGATTTGAACAACGATCAAACGCGCCTCGATCTCGCATGGGGCCGCGCATCGTTTGACCGGACGCACCGGCTGATTACCAATTTCAGTTACGAACTGCCGCTTCCGGTTGGAGGGGCGGGTTTGCGGCGCATCCTGTTTGAGGGCTGGGCCGCATCCGGGATCGTCATCCTGCAAAGCGGCCTGCCCATGACGCTGACGGACCCCAACGGGGGCGGGGTCTACGGCCGCGCCGGAACGTCCACGGTGACGATGTGCCCGCAAGCGACGTATTCCGATCTCCGTACGCCCGGCAGCACGGTAGAGCGGCTTAACGGTTGGATTAACACGGGGGCCATCTGCGCGGCTCCCGCCGTTGGAGTGGACGGTTCCACCGGGTACGGCAATGCCGGGAACGCGATCCTCAATGGCCCGAGCCAGGTGAACACGGATTTTTCCCTTGGTAAACGCACGCGCGTGGGAGGGATTCGCGAGGACGCCGAACTGGCCTTCCGCGTGGAGTTCTACAACGCCCTGAATATGGCGCAGTTCTCGAACCCTGGAACGACGCTTGGGACCGCGAGCTTCGGTGTGATCACGGGGACCTCGGTAGCGCCAAGGCTGATTCAGTTCGGGATTAAGTATCTGTTTTGACGGTGCTGGCGGCCGAAATAGAAAAGGCTCGCGGAATGCACGAAGCATTTCCGCGAGCCTTTCTCGATTACCCTAGACCTCAGAATTCGAGCTTGAGCGCGAACTGGAACGTCCGCGACTTGGCGGCGGTTCCCGTCACGCGTCCGAAGCTTGAACTGGTGGGCGAAGTGTTGGGGTTGTTGAAGATCGGGCGGTTGAGCGCGTTGAACGCTTCCGCGCGAAATTGCAGTTTCGTGTTTTCCGTGATGCGGAAGTTCTTGATGGCCGAAAGATCCCAGCGATGCTGTGCATCGCCACGCACCCCGCTGAAGCGGAGCGGGAACGTCCGGTAGTTGGAGGCCAGTTGCTGGTTGGAGACTTTGTTGAATCCGGCTTCGGTATTGAACCAGCGGTTCACGGACCGTTCGCCAGGCCCAAGGCGGATGTCTTCCACATTGCCGACAAAGAGGGCGTTTCCAAAACCGAGCGGAGCGCCGGATTGGAACGTGATGATTCCGTTCAATTGCCATCCGCCGGCGACGAGGTCGACGATGGCGGGAGCGCTTGAAAGGAACTGCCTGCCTCGCCCGAACGGAATTTCGTAAATGCCGCTGAACGAAATGCGGTGCGGCCGGTCAAGGCTTCCGAGGGATTCATAGGGCTGCACATCCGCTGGATTCATGAACTCCAGCGCTTCCATTGCCTTTGACCAGGTGTAAGCGCCCTGGAGGGTGTACCCCTGCGAGAAACGCTTTTCCACGCGGGTTTGCAGCGAGTGGTACCACGAATAGCCGGTTGGCTCCGTTAGGGTGATGTTGCCGAATTGCGGGAAAGGCCGCAGCAATCCGGAACGTGAAGTATTCTTCCCATAAATCGAATCCGTTCCGTAGAACGGATTCGCGAAGGATGCGCTGAGGTAATTGATGGTGGTGTTATCGCGGACGGGGCTCTTGCTGAGATATTCGTTCGGCATGTTGTTGATGCCGCGATCCACCTCGAGCCGCGTGCCGCGGTTGCCCAGGTAGGTTGCTTCCACAAGGACCTGGCCGAGTTGCTGCTGGAACCCAATGCTGAAGCGCTGGGCATAGCCGTTCAGCCGTTTGGCCGGGTAAACGGTAAAACCTTGCCCCAGGTTGGTGGAGAGGCCGCCCTTGGCGCCGAGAGGCGCCAGCAGCCCGTTCGGAAACGGATTGGCCAAGGTGGCGATATAGGTCAGACCGCTATCGAGCGAAGGCTGGATGGGCGTGTCCTGCGAGAAGCCGGTCTGGCGGGCAGTGGTCGTATTGATGCCCACCAGATTATAGAAGATGCCATAGCCTCCGCGAATCACCGTGGTTGGCCGGACTGCCCAGGAGAATCCAAGGCGCGGCAGGAAGTTGTTGGTCTCGGTCTTGAACGGGCTCCGGCCGAGTCCGCCGGCTTCCACGAACGTCAATCCGCCCTTGGCGCTGAAATCGGCGACCGCAAGTTCCGGGATGGGGCTCTTTGCGTAGTTCGCCTTAGCTTGCGCTTCCACCGGGCTGGCGGACGTATCGTCGAATGTGCCGTTCAGCCGGTTGTAGCGCTCCGTAAGGGGAGATTCGCGCTCGTAGCGAAGCCCGAAGTTGAGAGTGAAATTCCGGGCCAACTTATAGTCGTCATGGACATAGAGCCCGTAATACGTGCCCCGCAACGCGGAACTCGCGGCGACACCCATGGTTCCGTTGGGGATTCCGAAGAGCATGGATGCGAGCTCCTGGCCGATGGGCGCCGCGGGCGTATTATCGAGCGGCCCGCGTGTCCAGGCGTTGCTGAACGTCAGATACGGCGATACGGAGGCCTGAAAGCGGTTCTGGAAGGCGCGCTCGTCGCGCACCTCCGCGCCGAACTTCAGGCTGTGGTCTCCGGAGAGCTTCGTGAAGTTTGCGCTAATTGTGTGCGTGAGGCTCGTCTGCGTGCCATCGCCGCTTTCCCAGGGAGCGAATCCGGAATAGCCCCCGAGCGTGGTGCGCGGGATGGTTGCAAGGGATTTATCCACCAGCCCGGCAAGAGTGCTCGAAAAGCCGAGGCTTGTGAGATCCGTGCCCTGTGAGGCGCGGCGTTCCGGGAAGTCCTGGTTGGTGAGCCCGTAGCGCAGATTCAGAAGGAGGGTGGGGGAAAACACGATCACTTGGTCGAGCGCGAGTCCGCGGTTGATGCGGTTCAGGATGAGCGCGCTAACGCGGTTGTCGAAGTAGTCGTTCTTGTCTTCTTCCCAGAAGTCATAGTGGAAGCGGAAAAAGATGCGGTAATTCTCGCTGAAGTTGTGGTCCACGCGTCCGAGATGGACGTAGTAATCTTCCTTGGAGCGCAGGTTTCCGTTGAAATAGTTGTTGCGGAAATCGCTGGTTCCCACCGTGGTCGGCATGGGGAATAATTTCATCAGGTTCATCCCCACTGCATCGAGCCGCGCTTGCGGGATGATGTTGTTCGCCACCGGCTGGCGGCTGAAGCGCCCACCCGGAGCCACCGCGATCGTCGCGGGATCGTGGATGCGATAGTTCTCTCCCAGCTTCAGCAAATCCGAAAAGTCTCCGGTTCGCTGCAGAGCCGTGGGCACGGTTCCGGTGAAGTTGCCAGGGACGATCCACTTGTTCGCTTCCCAGGCATAAAACCAGAAGGTCTTGTTGCGCCCGTCGTAGTACTTCGGGATGAAGACCGGCCCGCCCGCCGAAGCGCCGTAGCGATTATCCTGATAAACCGGTTCCTTCGCATTGTTGGCGTTGCTGAAGAAATCGGGCGCGTCAAAGGCGTTGTTGCGCACGAACCAGTGCAGTTCCCCGTGGAGTTGGTTGGTGCCGTTCTTGGTAGTGACGTTCATGACGGAGCCAAGCGTATGGCCGATGCTCGCGTCGTAGGTGGAGGTCTGCATCTTGAACTCCTGGATGGCGGTCTGCGGTGGGCTAAAAGCCACGCGCGCGTTGCCGCCGCCGGCGAACGTGTTCGAGACACCGTCGATTTGGAATTCGTTGTTGTAGGTGCCGGAGCCGTCGGTGGAGATCTGCGAACTGCCATTATTGAAAGCAGGCTTGCGATCCCGCATGTTTGTGCCATTCACGACGCCCGGCGTGAGCAGGGCCAACTCGAACGGGTTTCCGGCAAGTGTGGGCAATTCCACCAGCCGGCGTTCATCGAGCACCTGCCCGAGTGAGGGAGTAGTTGTGTCGAGCACAGGCGCCGCTGCCGAAACCTCCACGGTCTCCGTAACCTCGCCAATCTGGAGCGTGATGTTGATTTCCGTGGTCTCGCCGATGCGGACTTGCACGCCATCCCGCGCCGAGCGCTTGAAGCCCTGCAGTTCGGTGGAAAGTGAGTACATTCCGACCAGTTGGAACGGCAGCGCAAAACGGCCGGATTCGTTTGTCCGGGCACTTGCCACCACTCCGGTTGCGTTGTTCGTGGCGCGGACTTCCGCGCCCATAATGGCTGCGCCTGTTGTGTCGGTCACCGTGCCGACAATTGTTCCGCGCGGATCTTGAGCCACCGCCGTGATGCACAAAGCCAATGCACACAGCCATGTGCCGATCCAGGAAAAGAGCGATCGCCGATTCATGATAATTTCGGCCTCCCTGAAGTAATTTTGTGAATTCTCGACGACGAATGCCGCGAAGTTCACTTCTACATTTATACCTTCTAATTTGATCGAAGCCCAGATCAACGGAGGGAGTGAAAATATTTTAATGCATGAGAATGAAGTAATGGCATGCAAAATGCACCACGGGCCGATTTCGGGTTTCATGCTCACTTAGTCCCCACGTTTTCACGACGTTGGCTAGAGAATCCGGTTCTTTCATCGCCGGTATGCATGAAAAATCAAATCAACCAACCTAAATATGTGGGAGTCCGCGAAAGGCGGCGATTCCGGCCCGGCGCTGCATCCGAGCGAGCATCTTTTCTTGAGATCGGTCGAAAACAGCCGGGAGAGTGAAAGAATTTCACTCAAGCGCGACTCTGCGCCGTTACTTCGGCAGGAGGGAGAGAACAGCGTTAGTGGGATTCGGGATTACATGGGCGGCGATCAGCTTGCCGAGTCCGTCCACCTTCGCTTTGCCTGCTTCGACAGCGGCGGTGACGGCGGCGACGTCGCCTTTGAGGACCACGGTGATGTAACCTCCGCCAAGTTTCTCGCGCGCGACGACCTCGACATTGGCCGTCTTGCAGGCGGTATCGATGGCTTCGAAAATCGCGGTGAAGCCCTGCGTCTCAATCAATCCCACGGCAAATCCGGCTTGGGTGTTCATTCGGTTTCCTTTAGTCTCCTGGGTTGGCGCTGGGCCTGCTGCCGGCGCCTTGACTACGGCCTGTTCCATCAGAGGATTGAACTCGGGCGGGGCATCCCAGCCGGGGCGGGCGGCTGGTTCCGGGTTCGGGATCACGTGGATGGTGGAGCGCACGCGCATGGCCTCCGCCAGCGCCTTGCCCGAATCGAGCGAACTGCAAACGGCCCCCAACGGTCCTGCGATCTTGATCATCGCGCCCGCAAGATCGTTGAATTCCACTTGCAGCAGGCGTATGCCGGCCGCTTTTTCGAGCGTATCGAGCACCACCATCGAGGCGCTCCAGCCGACAATCTCCGCCAAGCCGAGGGCTTCGCTCACAGGAGGCCTCGCTGGCGCAGGACATCGAGCACATCAAAAACGATGTTTTCGACGTCCTTGGAGGAAGGAGCGCCGTCCCCCGCTGCGGCGGAAAGAGATACGGGGCAGCCGCCCGGTGGCGGCGGCACGAGGCCGGCATCGGAAACCAGACATTGCAGCGCGTCCTTGAGCCGGGCGCGATCGGCGCTTTGGATCCCGGTTTGCGGCTGGCGGGAACGGCCAAAATCGAAGCCCCGCATTTCCACGCCCGCGCGGAACCCATCGGGAAACTCGAACTGGTAGAGCATTAGATCGAACAAGGCGAGAATCCGCCGCTGCAAGTCCATGGCTGTCTCGAGTTGCCCGGCCCGGGTGAGATCGTAGAGGCG
This sequence comes from Bryobacterales bacterium, assembly GCA_020847315.1. Lineage (GTDB taxonomy): Bacteria > Acidobacteriota > Terriglobia > Bryobacterales > Bryobacteraceae > JACTMJ01. Next base: position 20,480 of record JADLCF010000315.1, read on the forward strand.
TCGCATCAACTCCGGAACCACGTTCGACGCGGCGTTGGTTCCGCCGTCCACGCCCGCCACCAGCATGGGGACGAGCACGCAATCCCATCCGGTGAGGAAGGTGAAGTCCGGCCGGAGAGGCCGCACGGCGGAGATCATCCGCATCATGAAGGCGACGTCGCCCGTGGAATCCTTGATGCCGATAATCCGCTCGAATTCCGAGAGCCGCTGGATGGTGGGCACGTCGATGGGGCTCGCGAACATCGGGATGTTATAGAGAGTGACATCGATGGGGGAATGGAGGGCGATCTCCCGGAAGTGTGCGTAGACGCTTTCCGCGCTCAGTTTGTAATAGAACGGGGAGACGATGGCCACGGCGGTGGCCCCGTAAGAATGATAGAGTTCGCAGGCGGCCAGGGTTTCCTTGACGTTGGCTTCCGCCGCGCCCGCGAGAACCGGCACGCGCCCTTTCACCTCGTCGCAGACGATACGGACAATGCGCCGCCGTTCCTCCGCCGTCAGCCGCGTGAACTCGCCCGTGGACCCATTCGGATAAAGGCCGTTCACGCCGCTCGCGATCAGCCAGTTGATGAACCGACGGAACTCGGATTCGTTCAAATCGCCGCGCTCATCGAGCGGAACGAGCATTGGGGTGAAAATACCACTGAGGCGCTTCGCCATGCTCGCTCTATCGTTTCATTTTCGCGCGGTAAACGGCAAGAGAGCGGGATGCGATTTCGCGCGGGAATGGCGGAACTTCAGCCTTGCCGTTCCCTGCCCATTCGCTCCCTGGGCCGGTATTCTTCCGGATGCCACTTCAAAATGCGCCGGTGGAATGCCTGGGCGCGGGCGGCGTCGCGAAGGATTTGCGCACGCAGCAGATCCGGGCTGCCGAACTTTCGCTCGGCACGGATCCAGTGCAGAAATTGGAGCTCGATATGGACCGGTTCCGCCAGCAGCGGGCCGAGCAGGAAGGTCTCAATACTGCGCTCGGGGTGCCCGTCCTCGAAGGTGGGGCGGACGCCGACATTGGTGATTGACGGGTATGCGATGCCGTGTTCCGCATTATAGGCGCGCGTGACGTATACGCCGTTCGCGGGCACCACCTCCGCCACAGCGCCGAGATTCAGCGTGGGGACGGTCTGCTTTGAGCCAACGCCGCGGCCCTGGACAATCGGGCCCTTGAGCGCATGTGGCCGGCCCAGCAGCCGCGCCGCGCCGGTTACGTTTCCCGCCAACAGAAGGCGGCGGATTTCCGAACTGCTCACCGGCAACCCGCGCCAATGGGCCAGGGGCACGACATCCACGCTGAAATTCAACGGGCCGCCCAATTCCCGGAGGAGCGTGGCGGTCCCGGCCTGCCTGTTGCCGAAGCGGAAATTATCTCCGATCACCACATGCCGCGCGCCGAGCGATTTCGACAGGATTTCCGTGGCGAAACTAGCGGCATCCATGCGCGCGAGGGATTCGTCGAAGCGAAGCACGACGACTTCATCCGCGCCGAAATGCCGCAACAGAGCGACACGGTCTTGAAGGCTCGTGAGCAGGCGGGGCGCGCGTTCCGGCGCGACGATGGATGCCGGGTGAGGGTGAAAGGTGACGGCGCAGCGCGTGAGGCCGGCGCGGCCGGCATACGAAGCGAGGGCCTTGAGCAGTGCCTGATGCCCGCAATGGACGCCGTCAAAATTCCCGATCGTAAGCGCGCGTGGTTTTCGCCCAAGCCGCACCAGATCCTCCCGGGCCAGGGGCTTCTCCTCCACGATCACTCGGCTGCCTCCGCTTCCTGGAGTATCCAGGAGGAATGCACGGTGAGCCCGTCATAGGCGAGACGCACATGCGGGGGCAACGTTTCTTCGGTGAGGGCGTGAGAAAGATCGTGGGATAGGTGCGTGAAATAGGCTTGCCTTGGGCGCAGCAATTCGACCAGGTGGAGGGACGCCTCAACGGTGGAATGCATTGGGTGCGGTTTGTGCCGCACGGCATCCAGGAAGACGGCGTCCAGGTTTCGCAGCATGCAGAGAGAGCTATCGGGAATGGAACTGAAATCGGTGAGGTAGGCGATATTGCCGAACCGGAAGCCATGGCAGGCGAGGTTGCCGTGAATCACAGGGATGGGTTGAAAA
>JADLCF010000316.1 GCA_020847315.1 Bryobacterales bacterium
CCGGCGCCATGCGGCGGCTCCATTCGGGGCCATCGCCGTGGCCGTTCCATTCCTCCTCCGGCCGCGACTTGCGGACGAGGGAGTAGGCCTCGTTATGCGCGATGCGAAACAACCAATAGGAAAAGCGCTCCGCGTCCTGCAGGCTCTGGATCTTCTGGTATGCCTTCAGGAACACTTCCTGGCTGACATCCATAGCGTCCTCGCGGTCGCCAAGAATGCGCAGCAGATAGTTAAAGATGCGTTTTTCCCACCGCTCGATCAGCCGGTTGAACGGCTCAACGTCGCCTCGCTGCGCAGCGAGGACAAGGTCTTTGTCTTCGGCCACGCGTGGGATCAAACTATCGGCTCCATAGGATAAGACGGCCGCACCGGTCAAAAAGACGGGCGGGCTTTTCTTGAGTCTAACGCCAAAACAAATTTGGACGGCTAAGAATCCAGCCACTGTGGTTTCTTTCCGGTGCATAGTGGCGCTGACGAGAACCAGAATTGATCGAGAACGATCAGATGGGGTTGATTGGGGGGTATGCTTCCGGCGAAGCACTCCCCACCGCCTCCCTCAATGGGCAGATTCTAAAGCCGTAGACTTCTTCTCGCTCCCTGTATGACGGCACCCCCCATCAAGAGCCGCCGCACAATCTCATAGGGACAGCCCTGCGGGGCGTCGCCCGGCGCACTTTGTGTTGGAGGTTCCCGGAAGGCCTGCTCACTCAGAGATGGAAGCGCACTTCTGTCTACCACATGGCTTGGCTGCAATCCGCGCGAGCAATCGGATTCGAGTCAGGGTTTCTTCCTAGCACCGGTTCTGTTGAAAAAGGGCGAAACGGACGGAGCATCTTGAGTTCGGGGCTCGTTATGGCCCGGAGTTTGAGCGCTTCCAGCATCGCTCGTTTTGGGGGATACAAAACGTACGTGAATCATATAGCCATAGCCCGTCTGATATAACAACTCGTAAGATAGTTTGGCTCCGGTTAACTGGCTATTTACTTGGTCAAAGATATCCCGAGCTGTTCCCCTTTTGACCGAGACACTAACTTCTGGCCATGGCATTTGCGGGACTGTTCCTACATAAACTGGTTTACCAATAGAATCAGCTACTAGTTTTGCGCACAGCGATATTACGTCCCTGATGGGAATATTAGTAGCTTCTCCAGAGATGATGGTCGTCATCGGAGATTGCACTGTTGTGACGATCCCTCCCCGGTTCCGTACCGTATCTGCAGACACAGTAAAGGAGCCACCCTTTGACAGAACTCGAAAATGCCCTGGCAGATCCTGCCCATTGTACGCAGAGACAAGCCCGGAAATGGTGAGATTCAACGTCGGCAGATCAACGGATCTAAAGCCAACTGGCAGTACGTAGTCAATCTCTCCACGCCTCGGGACCAAGAGCCGGACGGCTGACTTATTTGCGTGCTGCTGCGGAGTAGAAACATCTTCATTATCCCCAGAAAAATCAGCAGGAGGGTCTTCGTAGTTAATTGGATACCCTATCATTGACTCGACTGCCTTCACTGCAACTCTCAGTGGACGGTGATCCTGCACTGTGATTCTCTCTTGACCGGACGCGAAAACTACTCCACCCAAAATAATCAGTGGCAAAATGATCGACATCGACATGCGTTGTCTGATGCCACAAGCCAGCCAAAAATACGTCACAAACACCATTACCTGCTCCTTACAGTTGTGGGTTCCAGCCAGAAATCGAACGCTAAGTCTGGTGCTTGTTCAAGGCCAAAGCAAGCTCAAAAATCTGCTACAGAAGCATAAAACTTGCGCACCTTTTGTGAAGCATTTCTGTGCTCCTTCAAAGCGTCGATATCGCCTAGATAGGAGGAGTAATATAGGTAGTCACTTGCTCTATAAGGCCTCGGGTCACTTGGACTTCTTCGCTTCGGATCGCTGATCCTACAATATTTGTTACATTTTTTTTAGGCTGTTCCCGAGGTTCCATTAACATAGATAAACATGTCCTGTGTGAACTCTGCCCGACACGGGTGCCTCTTCCACCGCCGATAGTAATCTACCTGAGGAGAAGACCACCCAATATAGTCATCAACCCATTCACTGAACGAGAGGATCCAAGGCGGATTGTACTGAAAATAACCGACATTCCAGGTGGAGCCAGTCACATGATCAAACTTGGCCACCATTGAGCCCGGGAACCAACAGCTATCCGTAGGAACCCCAAAGGGTGGAGTCCCAGTTCTTTCCAATACCTGTCGCCCAGTGAAGCGGTTAGTGTAGCCTGCATTATCATCCAGGATCTGGCGGAATTGCCCTACAGTTGCATATATGCCAGCACTAAACCCAACAGCGCGACTTAATTCTTGTGTGACCGCATCGGTAGGTAATTTTGATAAACCGATAGGAAATTCAAGCCACCCTGAACCTTCTGGGTCTGGCCGACGAAGTACCCCTGTAGCTCTGTCATTGCCATTATTTATTACAGTTAGTACTAGAGTTACGGATGTTGCCGGGGTCCATCCGCCGCACTCTCCGGATGGAGTGGGGTAGTTGGCAGCGAAAGTTAGATCGGAATAACCCTGCACATTGTCGACGGTGGAACTTCGGTAGAGGGCCCCACTTATCCAATACTTAACATCGGGGCACGTAGGAGAAGGGTGATCTACTATCACAGTCCCGGTAACACTAGGGCTTGACGATATCCTGTACGTATCTCCCGAAGCAATCCACGTTCCAACGATATTGTCAACGCCTACGGGGTTCGTACAAGCACCAGGATAGGTACACCCCTGCTGGGCGAACAGATTGGGGCTGGTCATTTCCAGGAATAGGAGAAACAGAGCGAATGCACTTATTCTCACGCCTAACGATGGCACGAATACGGCGTGATGTCAAGTTAATTTGACATGCCCAATCAGCTCGCGAGCGGGCGATTTGATTGACTCGTGATCGGCACCGTAGAGTCGCCTGTCATCGCGACGTTACAGCCAAGGTTCAGTATGTGGATTGCAGCCGGGCTTTCTCAGCCGGCAGCGACAGGCATTTTGCGAGTATTCTTCCTGGAGCCCCGTCGCACGGGGTGTTCAGTCTGCCCAGCGCTCTGCTTTGCCGAAAGGGCTCGACATATCGATGCGCTCCATCTGGTCCCATCTGAACTGGCAATCGTTCTATGCCTGCTCATGGCCAGTCAAAGTCCGGCTTTGTACCGAACGCGACAGTCTTTGCTGCACGAGTTTCGCTCACTCGTCCACGAGCCCGGTCGCCGCAAGCGTCTTGGCATGACATCGTTGTTGGCTGGCTCTGGCCATAGAGGGCAGGATGGCCATTGGGTCTAGCGACCTGTGCCGCCATTACGAACTACCGAACGCCCTCACCATAAACGCGGACATCATACCTGCCGCGTTGATCACCGACTTGGCGATAGAATGGTAGGGCACTCACGAAGCGCAAGCCGCGAAGTATCCCTGCCCCGCCCTCCTCTCTATCACGCGCACGCTACGTTGAACCATGCTTCAGCTCTTTTACGTGGAACGCATTGGGGCCTCGTGACTGGCCACTGCGTCCGACGTGGGAGTTCGGCGACGGTTCGCCAAAACGAAACAACAATTCAAGTATTCGCCAGTGTCAGCAACGGAAAGGCCACGTCCATGCAACGGATGCCGGGTGGGCGCACGATTCTGGCGATGTTCGCCCGCTCCTTTGAACGAACGTCCGGGTCCGGACACTAGAAATCCCGCACCACGACGAAATCCGGCAATGCCTGCAGGGCGCGTTGGGCGGCGGATTCGGGGAACTGGCCGATCAGGATGCCGGCCTTTGCGGCATACTCCGCGGCGGCCTGGCGCGCGAACTCAATGCCGCTGTGGTTGTGGATAATCTCAAGCACCCGACGGAACGGCACGGCGTCGTAACTGCGCTCGGCGAGAACCCGTTCGACATCGGCTCGCTCTGCCGCCGCCGCCTGTTCGAGGGCGTAAAGGAGGGGGAGCGTCAACTTACCTTCCCGCAGGTCGCTGCCGACGGGTTTGCCGAGGGTCTCTTCCGTGGACGTGAAATCGAGGATATCGTCGACGAGTTGGAAAGCCATGCCGAGATTCCAGGCAAACTTGCCTAGCCGGGCCTCTTCTTCGTCCGTGGCGTTGCCGGCGCAGGCGCCCAGGCGGGCGCAGGCGGAGAACAGGCTGGCCGTCTTGCGGTCCACCAATTCGAGATACTCGCCGCGCTCCACCACCTTGCCGAGCAGGCGGGATTGGAGCAATTCCCCCTCCACCATCCGCTGCGTGAGGCTAATGAGGAGGTCGAGCAGGTGGAAGTTCCTCATATCGAGCGCGATCCGGAACGCCTGCATGTAGAGCCAGTCTCCGGAGAGCACACTGATCTGGTTGCCCCAGAGCGCGTTGGTGGATGCGCGGCCGCGGCGGGTTTCCGCCTCGTCGATCACGTCGTCGTGGATGAGCGTGGCAGTATGGATCAGTTCCACAATGGCGGCCAGACGCACGCTCGTTTGCGGATCGCGATTGGCGAACAGCTTGGCCGTCAGCAGCACCAGCGTGGGGCGCAGCCGCTTGCCTCCGCTCGATTGCAGGTGCCCGGCGATGCGCGTGACGGCCGGTTCCGACGCGACGGACTCCGCGCGGAACTCCTCCTCCACCCGGTGAAGGTCGCCGGCCACCAACTCGAAGACTTCCCTAGCCGATAACGTGCGGCTAAGATCACTGCTCATGCTCATGAAGCGAATTCCTAGTTTACTGATTCGCCAACTTTCGGGCAAAGACCATCTCCAGGAAGTTCCCGGCCGTGGTCTCCCGCACGGTCTCCAAGGGGACCCCTTTTACCTCCGCCAACTTTCGGGCGGTGTGAATAAGATGCGCTGGTTCGTTGCGCTTTCCGCGGAACGGGGCCGGGGCGAGATAGGGCGCATCCGTCTCTAACACGATTCGATTCAACGGGGTAGCCGCCACGGCATCCCGCAGCGCTTCGGCCCTGGGGAACGTGAGCACCCCGCCGATGCCGAGGTGGAACCCAAGCGCCAGCGCCTCTTCCGCCTCCGCCTTGCCGCCCGAAAAGCAATGAAAGATGCCGCCGCTCCCGGCGCCGGCCCACACCTCTCGAAGGCAATCGACGGTCTCCCGCCAAGCCTCTCTGGTATGAATCGCGATGGGCAGCTCGAGTTCGGCGGCCAGTTCCAGTTGTCGCTGGAAGACTTCCTTCTGTACTTCGCGTGGGGAAAAGTCGTAGTGAAAATCGAGCCCCATCTCGCCCAGATGCAGCACCTTCGGGTGGCCGGCCAAATCGCGCAGCGCCGCCCAGGTCTCCGCCGTGGCCTTCGCGGCATCATGCGGGTGTACGCCGACACTCGCGTAGACGGGCGCGTAGGCCTCCGCCATGCGAATGCCCGCTTCGAGATCCGGCGGACCGTCGCCGGTACCGATTGACACCAGCATCCCGATGCCGACTTCGAGCGCCCGTTCGACAACCTTGTCCCGCTCGCCTTCGAATTGGCCATCGTCCAGATGGCAATGGGTTTCGATAAACCCGGCGGTCATCGCCCGATCCCGAATGGGATTCCCCATCACTTCAATCTTGCCCCAACCGGCACGTCTTCGAGGAATCCCGCAAGCACTGGCTTCTCGCCCTCCAGCGAGGCCGCAAGAATCATTCCGTTCGATTCGATTCCACGCAATTTGCGCGGCGCGAGGTTCGCGGCCACCAGAACCTTCCGGCCCACGAGCGCCTCGGGCTTGTAATAGAGCGCCACCCCGGCGAGGATGGTGCGCGGCTGGGCTTCGCCGAGATCCACGGTGAGGTGAAGCAATTTGTCGGCCTTCGGGACGGGCTCCGCTTGCAGGATGCGGCCCACGCGCATATCGACCTTCGCGAAATCGTCAATCGTGATCTGGGCTTCGAGCGGGGCCACGTTGCCGGCGGGGGCGGGCTCCACGTCCTTCCCGACCATCCGCGCCTGTTCCACGGAAATTCGCTGTTCCAGTTCGCGCATGCGCGGGATCACCTCTTCGGCTTTCAGACGGGGGAAGAGCGGCGCTTCGGGGAGCGCTTCCACCTTGCCGCCCTTCGGCAACTGTCCCCAGGTGAGCGACTCCCACTGGAACGCCTCCACCTTGCCCTCTCCACCGAGGATCTCCCAGAGCGCTTGGGCCGAAGCGGGCAGCACCGGAGCCACCAGCACGGTCACCACTCGGAGGGCTTCGGCGGCGGTGAACAAGGCGTCGTCCAGGGCCGCGCGATCCTCCGGTGCGGCGGATTTCGCGAGGGTCCATGGCTTCTTCTCGACGATGAACTTGTCCACTTTGGAGATGAGTCCCCAGATGGCTTCGAGCGCTTTCGAAAATTCGAAGTTTTCGTAATGGTTGCGGGAGGCGCCGATGGCTTCGGCGGCAGCGGCGGCCACGGTGGCGTCGCCATTGCCTTCGGGCGAAGGAATGCGGCCTTCGAAATACTGGTGCAGCATCGCGGCGGTGCGGCTGGCGAGGTTGCCCAGCCCGTTCGCCAGATCCGCATTGAATCGCTGCACGAGGGCATCGTAGCTGAAGCCGCCATCGTGGCCGAAGGGGATCTCGCGCAGCAGGAAATAGCGCAGCCCCTCGATCCCCATCACCCGATGGATGGGTTCGGCGCGCACGATGTTGCCGCGCGACTTGCTCATCTTGTCGTTTTCGAAGAGCAGCCAGCCGTGCGCGAAGATCTGCTTGGGCAGGGGCCAGCCCGCAGCCATCAGAAACGCAGGCCAATAGACAGCGTGAAAGCGCAAAATCTCCTTGCCGATCAGGTGCAAATCCGCCGGCCACCGGTCTTCCCCGGCAACCGCCGTGTAGTAGCTGCTGAGCGCGTCGAACCAGACATAGAACACCTGTCCGTCGCCGGTCGGCAGGGGGATGCCCCAGCTAATGGAACCGCGGCTAATCGAGAGGTCCTCGAGCCCTCCGCGGACAAAGCTCAGCACCTCATTGCGGCGGAAATCCGGCCGGACGAAACCGGGCTGCGATTCGTAGAGATCGAGCAAGCGATCCTGGAACGCGGAGAGGCGGAAGAAGTAATTCTCTTCGGTGACCTCCTCAAGCGGCTGGCCGTTCACGGGGGAAACGTCCCCCGGCTTGGCGCCCTGGACGAAGGTCTCTTCGCCCACGTCGTACATGCCGGTGTAGCGTTCTTTGTAAATGAAGCCGTTCTCTTGGCAGCGTCGGAACAACTCCTGCACGGTTTCGACATGGCGGGGGTCCGTGGTGCGGATGAATCGGTCCCCGGGGTTGGTTTCCGGATCGACGAGGCCGAGCATCTTCCACTGCCGCCGGAACTCGTTCGAGATGATCGTCGTGAATTCCTGGGGAGTCTTGCCGGTCTTCTTGGCGGCCCGTTCAATCTTGAGCCCATGTTCATCGGTGCCCGTGGTGAGCACGACGTCGTAGCCGCGCATGCGCTTAAATCGCCGGATGGTATCCGCCGCGAGCGTTGTATAGGTGTGCCCGATATGCGGGGCTGCGTTGACGTAATAGATGGGCGTCGTGAGGTAGTAGTTCATCGTCGTTTTCTGTTCGCGCGCCGGGGCGAATGGCTACTCGCGCCCGGCAAGATAGATGGCGCTCGCTTCCGCCAGAACCGCCTTGAGCGGCACTCCGGCATGCACCGCAACCTGTCTGCAATCTTCGTATTCCGGAGAGAACGTACCGCCCCCGCCCACTTTCACGCGCACCTTGCCGAAGCGCGTTTCCACTTCCTCCCAATGGCGCTGCTGCACGAGGCGATCCGCCTCATAGGCGCGGACGCCGAAGGTGGTGGTTTCGGTGAAGACGACACGCGAGAGACGCGTCCAGTCTTCCGGGCGGCACAGCACCGTCAGCTTCACGCCGGGGCGGTTCTTCTTCATGAACACCGCCTGCATGGTGACGTCGAGCGCGCCCTCGGCGAACAGGCGCTCCATCGCGTGGCCCACCACCTGCGGCGAGGTGTCATCCAGATTCGCTTCGACGACGCGCACGCGAACCGCTTCCGGGATCTGGCCATCCTCCCCGACGAGCACGCGGAGGACATTGGCCATTTCGGGAAACTCCTTCGTGCCGGAGCCGTGTCCCGCGGATTCAATGCTCATGGCCGGCATGCGCCCGAACTCGCTCGCCAGGGTCGCGACGACAGCCGCGCCAGTTGGTGTACACAACTCGGTGGCGGGACCCGCCGAATAGATGGGGATTCCCGCAAGCAGGAGTGCGGTGGCGGGGGTGGGAACCGGCATCACGCCGTGGTCCGCCGTCACGGTGCCGGAGCCCACATTGATCGCGGAGCATGCGATGCGCTCGACGCCCAGCAGGTGAAAGCCCAGACATGCGCCGACGATATCCGCGATGGAATCAATGGCGCCCACCTCATGAAAGTGCACTTTCTCGATGGGCACGCCATGCACGGCGGCTTCCGCCTCCGCCAACTTCTCAAACACGGCCAACGCATTCAATTGCACGGGTGCGGGTAGCGCGGCGCCTTCGATCATCTTCACGATCTGCGGCAAATGGCGATGGGATTTCGAATCCGTTCCATCGACGTGGAACTTCGTGGCGGCGATGCCCTTGCGTTTCACCGGTTCCAGCCGGTAGGCCGCTCCCGTGTCCATGGAAAGCAATCCAAGCAGCAATTCTTCGGCGTTCGCGCCGGCGTTGACCAACGCTCCCACCAGCATGTCTCCGCTCACGCCGGAGAATGCGTCCAAGTAACAAACTCTCATTTGGTATCCCCACCCACGGGTGAAAGGCCCAGGGCTTAGCTTCAATTGTCGCAGGTGACGGCGGCGGCGCGGGAATCGCTCTGTTTCGAGCGTCTCGGCGCTCCAGCCCATCCTCCCGGTCTCAGCCAATGCTAACGGCCGGCGTCGATCAGATCGGGAAGAATCTCCGCGGCATTCCCGCTGAGACAAAGATCCACGGTGTCGCTGATGGGCGTCCGGTGCGCGTTAATTTCCACCGTGCACGCGCCATTGCGCGTTCCGATCGTGATCAGGCCCGAAGCGGGGTAGACCACCGCCGAAGTGCCCACCACGAGCACGAGTTCCGCGCGCTTTACCGCCGCTTCCGCTGCTTCCCAGACCGCGAACGGAAGTGCTTCTCCAAACCAGACCACGGCGGGCCGCAGCACCGCCTTCGGATGGCACGTGCAATGGGGAGGCAGGGGTGCTAGGGGAACGTCCCGGTTGGTGCGCCGCTCTCCGCAGAGCATGCAGACGGTTTCCCAGATATCGCCGTGCAGTTTGAGCGGATGGCTGCTGCCCGCCAGATCGTGGAGGCCATCCACGTTCTGCGTGATGAGGTTGAAATCCTCCACCGTCTTCTCGATCTCCACGAGGGCGCGGTGGCCGGCATTCGGCTCCGTCGCCGCGATGATCTCCCGGCGCCAGTTGTACCATTCCCAGACCAGTTTGGGGTCCTGCGCGAACGCCTGAGGCGAGGCCAATTCTTCCGCGCGATACTTGCGCCACATTCCCCCGGGGCCGCGAAAAACCGGCACCCCGCTTTCCGCCGAGATCCCCGCCCCCGTAATCACCGCAACGCTTTCGGCCTCGCGAAGCCAGCGCCGTGCCTGAACAATGCTCACTCTTTTATCGTAACGGCACGCCGCGCTCGGATTCACGGGAGGGCCGCATGCCCGGGAGGCTTCCGGGGAGAGCCCGCCCATGCGCAATGGCTTTCCGGCGCAGTGCATTCCGGGGCTATACTCGGAGATTGGCGCGTTTCTTTCGCGCGAACCCGCCATCCAGCTCGTAGTGCATGATAGTGTAATCATGTACACTATGGAAGCTCCATAAAGACACTTCGAGGACGGTCCGCATTATGGTTGACGAAAAAGAAAAAGCCCGGGTGCTGGCACTCGCTCTCGGCCAGATCGAAAAGCAGTTCGGGAAGGGCTCCATTCTCCGGCTCGGGTCGCGGGAATCGATTGTCCCGATCGGCACGATTCCGTCAGGTTCGGTTTCGCTCGATTGGGCGCTGGGAATTGGCGGCTTCCCGCGGGGGCGCATCATCGAGATCTACGGGCCGGAATCTTCGGGCAAGACCACCATCGCCCTGCACGCCATCGCGAGCGCGCAGAAGCTGGGCGGGATGGCCGCGTTCATCGATGTGGAGCATGCCCTTGACCCCAACTATGCGCACGCCCTGGGCGTCGACGTGGATAACCTGCTGGTTTCGCAGCCCGATTACGGGGAGCAGGCACTCGAAATCGCCAACACGCTGATCGCCTCCAATTCCATCGATGTGCTTGTCGTGGATTCCGTGGCCGCTCTCGTGCCGAAATCGGAGCTCGAAGGCGAAATGGGGGATTCGAGCATGGGCGTGCAGGCGCGCCTCATGTCGCAGGCGCTGCGCAAACTTACGGGGATCGTTTCAAAATCGAACTGCTGCCTCATCTTCATCAACCAGATCCGGGAGAAGATCGGCGTGATGTTCGGGAATCCCGAAACCACCACCGGCGGGCGCGCCTTGAAGTTTTATTCGAGTGTGCGCGTCGATATCCGCCGGATCGCGGCCATCAAGGACGGCGAGAACGTGGTGGGCAACCGCACGAAGGCCAAGGTGGTGAAGAACAAGGTAGCGCCCCCCTTCCGCGAGGCGGAGTTCGACATCATGTACGGGGAAGGCGTCTCCCGCGAAGGCGACATCCTGGATCTCGGGGTGAAGCATGAACTCATCGAGAAAAGCGGCTCCTGGTACAGCTTCCAGACCGAGCGCATCGGGCAGGGCCGCGAGAATGCGAAGCAGTTTCTGCGCGATCACCCGGACCTCACCGCCACTCTTGATACGGAGCTGCGCAAGGTGCTGGGAATGGCCAGACCGGCCGCCAATGGGGACGGCGAGGCCGAGGAAGCGCCGGCGAAGTCTTCCGGTAAAACGAAGGGCTAAGCATTCACGAAAATTGCGCGAACGGGCGGGGAGCGGAGAGAGCTTCGCAGTCTCTTTGCCCCCGATTTCCGGGCCGTTGGAGGCTTTGAAGGGCATGGCAGAGACTCGATAGGCCGAAAAATGGGGCTTTCTACCGGGAAAACTGCCCAAAACCCCTGAAAAATGGCCCTTCCCGCGCAATTCTCTCTTTACAAGCCGCCAACAGTTTCTTATTCTTGAATCGGCAGTCTCGTCGAAACCATTCCGCGACATTTTTGTTTCGGTATGTCTTCGCCGCCGGAGAAACTGTCGTCTGGACCGTTTGGGAGTAATCGCGATTCGAAGGAGCTCATCGTCATGGCAGAAGTAAAGAAAATGACCCAGAGCGATCTGGTGAAGGAACTCGCCGCCGCGCTGGAAGTTACGAGCAAGCAGGCAAAAGCCTTTGTCGAGAAGTACGCGGAAATCGCCATCCGCGAAGCGAAGAAAAACGGCGTCTTCGTGGCGCCTGGCCTGGGAAGACTGGTGAAGGTGGAGCGGAAAGCGCGCACGGGCCGCAACCCGGCAACCGGCGAATCCATCAAGATCGCCGCCAAGAAAGTGGTCAAGTTCCGCGTGGCGAAGGCTGCGCAGGATGCGATCGTCCCGCCGAAGCCCAAGAAGGCGAAATAAGCCGGTTTCGCTCGCAGCCACGGCGCGGGCCGCCCGGCCTGGCGCATCAATCTACCAATGCAGAAAGCCCCGCGGTCGTTTCGCGGGGCTTTTTCTTGAAACTCTTTGGATCAGATTCAGGCGCCGCTTCCGCGGCAGGGCATCGCTTGCCTACTTGTTTTCCTGCTCTGCTTCCTTCTTCTTGTTCTCGTCCTTGACGGCCGTCTTGAAGTTGCGAATTCCTTCGCCCAAGCCCTTGGCGATCTCGGGAATCTTCTTGCCGCCAAACAGCAGCACGGCGATTCCGAGAATAATCAACAGTTCCCAAATGCCAATCTGGCGCATTCGGCCTCCTTGCAGTTCCTCTTTATTGTATGGACCGCTTAAATCGGGCGTCAACCGTCCGTTTCCTGCCCCCCATACTCGTCCCTGATCTCCCGGCCCTGAGCGGATTGGCCGTCCAGCACGGCGTAGGTGCTGGTGGCGAACGCGACCAGCTTTCCATCGCTATCCAGAATCCGGCATTCCATGAAGCCCAGCGTGCGGCCGCGCTGGATTACTTCGCCTCGCGCGCGCACGGTCTTGTCGAACACCGGGCGCAGATAGTTGATCTTCTGCTCCACCGTCGTGAAGCTCTGCCCGGCCTCGATGGTGGTGCCAAAAGCCAGCCCCATCGCGGAATCCGCGATCACGGAAAGAACGCCACCGTGTACTGTCCCCGCGATGTTTTGATGCACTTCACCGGGAGTGAGTTCCACCGTCACCACGCCGCGCGCAGCCTCCACCACATGAAAGCCGAGGTGTTCGGCCAGGGGCATGGAGAACGATCGCCCCGCGATGATCTCTTGCAGGAAGGGGAGCATTGGCCCGCTAAATCTTGCTTCCATGGCCGAATCCGCAGTGAGAGGGCGTTAGCGAATCCCGGAGAACGGCAATCCCGTGTAGGTCGCATTGGTGATGCTCGAAACGACTTCGCCATCGCTCCAACCCGGCGTGCGCTTCACCTTGTCCCACTCCGGACTGGTGGCGAACTTCCGCCAAGCCTCGGCACGGGCGGCCGCGTTCGGAAACGCCACCATGTAGGTCAGGTTAGGGAGGCGATCCCCCACGATCGCTTCTCCAAAGAACACCGGCTGCAGACCATACTTACGGAAAAGCGCGATTTCGCCGCCGCCCTCGAACATTTCGATCTTCTTTGAGAGGCTGATCGGATCGTCCGATTCATACGTGCGCAGCTCAAAGTATTGGGGGCCTTCGCCCTTCGGGATTTCCACCTTGGGCATGGCGGCGAACGCCCGCAGGAGCGAAGATTCCACGCGCTCATAGAGTGGCCCCTTGCCGTAGATCCGCCGGCACGCCTCCTGATAGGCTTTGTCCGCGCTCAGCTTGTCCTGGATCGCGGTCATGGCGCCGCCGGCTCCATAGCTCAGCACGCAGAGCACGTGTGGCTTATCGGGGCCAACATCGTTGTTGAAGAAACCCATGGCTTCCACGCCCGCCCGCTTCAATGCCGGCGCATAAGCCTCTTCCAGGAACTTCAGGTAGGCGGCCCTCTTGTTCTCCCGGTTATTCCGGAAGAGGATTTTGCGAACCTCAATGAGTGACCGCGCGGCGCTGCCCGCGGTGGATTGGGCGGATGACGGCATGCCTGCCAGTGTCGCCCCCGCGGCACTGCCCACGCGGAAAAAATTGCGTCGATTCATGATGCATCTGACTCTATCGCACCTGCGCGCCCCTTGCGCGGTCCTGAAAGAGCGATAGAATTTCACCAGAGAAATGCGGCCTTGGCCCTACGCAAACGCGGCCATGGGTAACAAACGGCGCGGGCTGGCCGTCGAGTTTATTGTTAAGCAAAGGAAACTGAATATGCTTTCGAACTACCGCCTGGCTTTCCTTGCCCGCCACGCAGTCAGCCTAGGCGCCGGGCTCGCGCTTTTGGCGATCACTGCCTTCGCGCAGGTGAACGTAACGCAGAACGGCGATGTGATCGACATCACGATTGACGGCAAGCCCTATTCGGAGCTGTATCTCGCCGGGCCGAAAGTCTATCTGCATCCGCTGCGCTCGGTCTCCGGTAAGATCGTGAGCCGGATGTACCCCATGGAGAAGCGCGAAGGGGAAATCACCGATCACCCGCACCATCGCGGCCTCTGGTACGGCCACGGCGATGTGAATGGCTACGATTTCTGGGCGAACGATCCGCTGGTCAAGAACAACCAGGGCAAGGCCGGCACGGAGAAACTGCTGAAGGTGCTGAGCACCAAGAGCGGCAAGGATAGCGGTTCTCTGAAGATCCTGCTCGCCTGGAACGACCCCCAGGGAAAGACCTTGCTCGAAGAGACGCGAGAGATGGTCTTCCGCAAGCAGGGCGCCTCGATCATTATCGATACGGACCTGGACTTGAAAGCGGTCACGGAAGTGAAATTCGGCGATACAAAGGAGGGGATCTTCGCGCTGCGCACCGCGCCGGAGTTCGAACTGCCCGGAAACAAACGGGCTCCCGCTTTTCCCGTTCGGTCCGGCCACATGATCAATTCGAACGGCGTGGAAGGCAAGGCCGTGTGGGGCAAGCGCGCTTCCTGGGTGGACTATAGCGCCACGGTGGATGGCGAGAAGATCGGCATCGCGATGTTCGACAATCCGGCGAACCCGCGCTACCCCACCTACTGGCATGCGCGCGATTACGGCCTCTTCGCCCTCAATCCGTTCGGGGTCCATGATTTCCTGAACGACAAGACTCAGGATGGTTCGATGACTCTGAAGCCCGGGCAGAAAGTCCGCTTCCGCTACCGCATTGTGATTCACCCCGGCGGCGAGAGCGTGGCCGATATCCAGGCCCTCTTCAACGCCTACGCGCGTAACCGGAAGTAGGCAGGTTGGATTGCCGGTGGCTCAGCCCGGCGAGCGCCGGCCCAGCGCGGATGGCAACGAAAGAGCAAGCTCCATTGTGATGGCGAAGTGGACACGGCGGACGTTTTTCAAGGCGGGTGTGGCGCCCGCGTTCCTGCCCAGGGCGCGCGCGGCTGGCGGACGCCCCAATCTGCTGTTCCTCATCGCCGACGACCATGCCGGTTACGCCATGGGTTGTGACGGGGACCGGCATGCGCGGACGCCCAACCTGGACCGGTTGGCATCCGAGGGCGTCCGGTTTTCCCATTCCTATTGCAACTGCCCGGTCTGCACGCCTTCGCGGCAGAGCTTGCTTACCGGCCAAATGCCCAGCTCGGCCGGAGTTACCCGCCTGCCCACGCCACTCGCCCTCGGCAAGCCCACCTTCTCCGCGCAACTTCGGAAGGCGGGCTTCCACACCGGGGTGATCGGCAAGATGCACTTTCATCGAGAGCCGAATCCGGGCCTCTTCGGGTTCGACATGATGCTCACCGAGGACGCCTTGGAACGCCAATGGCGCAAGGAGGTGGCAGCGTCCCCCCTCCCTGGAGGCGTACGTACACGAAAGTTTCCGTGGCTGCCGTTGAAGGACCCCGCGCGTCTGTGGTTGAATGCGGATTGCCTGCCCTATCCACGCCGCGACGAAGAAATGATGGCCACATACGCCACGCGCCTCGCTGCGGAGTTTCTGGAAGAGAACGCCAACCGGCCGTTCGCGTTGTGGGTCAGTTTCACCGAACCGCATTCGCCGTTCGATTTCCCTCTCGAAGATCGGGGAACGTTCAGCCCGGAGGAATTCCGGCCTCCCAGGCCTGGTCCCGAGGATGCCTGGCAGATTCCGCTCTGTTTCGCCGATCTCACGGTGAAGGATAAGCAAGGGATTAGCGCCGCCTACTACACGTCGGTCCAGTTCCTCGACCGGAATATCGGCCGCGTGCTCACGAAGCTGCGCGATTTGGGTCTGGAGGACAACACCCTGGTGGTGTATCTGGGCGACAACGGTTACTGCCTCGGGGAACACGGGCGCATCGAGAAGCATTGCGGCTTCGAGCCGGCGCTTCGCGTTCCTCTCCTGATGCGCCTGCGCGGCCGAACGAAACCGGCTGCCGTTATGGATCTGGTGGAGATGGTTGACATCGCCCCAACCGTCCTCGATTTGCTTGACGCCCCACCCCTTCCGGTGCAGCATGGGCAGAGCCTGCGGCCGTATCTGGAGGGCCGCAAGCATCCGTCCGCGCGCCAACATATCGTGAGCGAATATCCGGAAAACGAAGAAGTCTACGTGCGAAGCGAACACTGGAAACTCATCCACGGAAGCGGCCGCCGCGCCCGCCGGGATGGCCTTGAAACCGCCAACCCCACCCCTGGGCGTTACAAGCTGCTCTACGACATGCAGGCGGATCCGCAAGAGATGCATAATCTCGCGGCCCAGCATCCGGCGGTGGTAAAGAAACTGCAACGGTCAGCCTTGGAACGCTTTCGCGCCACCCATCCGGACGCCGCAAGAGAGCCAGCCAGCGCCTCGCTCGAAGATGCGCTGGAGTTCTACCTCCCGCCGCGTGACCCGGAACGTAAAGCGTGAAAGAGTGGAAAGATTCTTGACAGAACTTGCCAGGGCCTCCAGAATGGTCATACCGGTCAGACCGCCGATTTCATCGAGGCATTCCAATTGAGTTGCCGCATCGACATCCTGAAACTGGGTGAAGCAGAGGTTCCCGGTCCGGAGGTCTACTGGATGAGCCACTGGGACCGTTGGGAGACCCTCCATTTCTCCATGGCCGTATTGCGCGGACCCTGGGGCACCGCGATCGTGAACACCGGTCCTCCCGCTAACCTGGAGCCATTGAACTCGGCTTGGCGGGCCTTCGCCGGAGAGCGCTGCCAATTGCGGAGAGACCCGGATGAGGAACCCGTGGCGGCGCTGGCGACACTCGGAATCCGGCCGGAACAGGTCGACGCGATCCTCCTTACCCCGCTGCAGGCTTACACGACGGCGAACATTTCCCTATTTCGCAATGCCGAGATTTGCTGCTCCCGGCGAGGCTGGATTGAGGAGGTCGTTGCGCGGAAGACCAACCTGCATGGTTCCCGGGAGCTTTGCGTGCCCGACGACGTGCTTCATTACCTGCTCTTCGAAGGCCGGGAGCGTCTGCATCTCCTGGATGACGAGGCAAGCATCGCGGATGGGCTGAGATCATGGTGGGCCGGCGCGCACCATCGCAGTTCGATGGTCTACGAGGTTGATACCGAATCCGGAACGGTGCTGATCGGGGACTGTGCATTCAAGTACGGCAATCTGGACGGTCCCCCGTTGGGGATCGCCGAGAACCTGGAAGAAGCAGAACGCGCCTACAGCCGGATTCGAAAGAGCGGCGGGACGTTTCTGCCGCTTTATGATCCTGAAGCGTTCGAACGCCACGCTGGAGGCCGGGTCGCGTGACGGTGAGGAACAGGGCGTATTCACGTGTTATCGCGGGAGCTTCCCTTGCGGGAGGCGTCTTGTCTGCACGGGACGAAGCCGTTGAACCTCGCGCTCGGCTGGAGCGGACGCAATGAGCTACGAATCGAACACGAACCGGTACAAACCTCGCGTCACGCCAGTGCGAGGGCGGCTGGCCGGGCGGAATGCGCTCATCACCGGAGCCGCGCGGGGCATCGGCCGCGCCATCGCCGGGCGATTCCTTCAGGAAGGCGCGGCGGTTGCGATCACCGACATCGACGGGGATGGCGCCGCCGCAGTTGCCGCGGAACTGGACGGCGGTGGCGCGGCCCTCGGTTGGAAGATGGACGTCTCGAATCGCGGCGAAATCGAAGCGGTTCTCGGAGAGGCCGCCACGCAGATGGGAGGAGTCGACATTCTGGTGAATAACGCCGGCGTGATCGTCTTCGGCAGCCTGATGGAATGCGGCATCGAAGATTGGGAGCGTATGATGGCGGTGGACTTGACCGGGGCGTTTCATTGCACCCAGGTTGCCGCGCGGCTGATGATCGGGCAGGGGCGCGGTGGACGATTGATTCATGTCGGCTCCACCGCCTCTCTGCTTCCCACGGCGCGGCAGGCCGCATACTGCGTTGCAAAGAGCGGACTGCGCATGCTCAGCAAGGTAGCGGCCATGGAATTCGTCAAGCACGGCATCACATCGAATCTTCTTTGCCCGGAAGGCGCGGTTACCGATATCAATCGCGAACTGCTGAGCAATCCCGAAGTGATGGGGAAACTCGAGGCGATGATCCCCGCCGGGCGCATGGGCACCGTGGAAGAAATCGCCGCCCTCGCCGCCTTCGTGGCTTCGAGCGAAGCCGACTACATCACGGGCGCCGAACTTGTACACGATGGCGGAGCGGTGAATAGCGCCTTGTGGTGGAGGTAAATCGATGCGCATTGCCCGGATCTCAACCCGCAATATCCGCTTCGACAAACCGCCTTCCACCCTAAGCCGCCATCTGGTCACGAGCACATCTCAATTTGAGGATGCTCATGAAAGAGAGTCCGGATGGTTTGGTGACGTTGTCTTTACGCTTGTCGAGGTTGAGAGCGACGATGGCGTGGTTGGCATCGGCAGCGCCGGGGGATTTCAAGGCGCTTCGAGGGCATTGATTGACGACTACTATGTTGATCTGGTGCTAGGAGAAGATCCTCGTCGCCATGAGTATCTCTGGCAACGAATGCACCGGGCAACCCTTCGCTTCGGCCGTTCGGGAAACGCCATGGCGGCCATCGCGGCGATTGATATCGCTTGCTGGGATCTTCACGGCAAGGCTCTCGGCATACCCGCGCACGAGCTGATGGGTGGAGCTGCCCGCGCCACGGCCCCCTGCTATGTTAGCCGCCTGTACGCGCTTGACGATCTCGGCGAGTTAACGAGGGAAGCGCTCCATTGGAAGAACGCGGGCTTTCGCTCTATGAAGCAACGCTTCGGCTTTGGTCCGTCCGACGGAATTGCGGGCATGAAGAAAAATGTGAAATTAGTGAAAACCGTTCGAGAGGCAGTGGGGGAAGAGGTCGAGCTTTCTTGCGATGCCTATATGGGCTGGGATGCCGGGTACGCCATTGAAATGGCACACCTCCTTCGCGAGTATCGAATCTCCTGGATCGAAGAACCATTGCCGGCCCATGATATTGCCGGCTACGTGGAACTAAAACTTCGCTGCCCTTGGCAGCGGTGGAGCGCGGGAGAGCACCTTTACTCAAAGTGGGAGTTTCAGGAGTTCATTTCGAGACGGGCGGCGGATATTCTGCAACCGGATGCGAATCGCTGCGGCGGCATCACCGAGATGCTGAAGGTCTGCGCCATGGCCGAGGCTGCTGGTTTGCCGGTAATTCCCCACTCGAATGAAGCGCACAATCTTGCCGTGGCATTCAGCCGGGCTCCCCATGTATGTCCAATGGTGGAATACTTTCCTCCCATGGAACCGGATACGGGAAACGAGCTCTTCTGGAAACTTTTCAGTGGAAATCCCACGGCGCACAATGGAGCCCTCCGCCTGCCACTTGAACCAGGTTTGGGCCTGGGGCTCTGTGAAGCGGTAGCCTCCCGGCTTCAAACCGGCGAAAGCGAAGATCACTGTCTGCCCGCCGCCAGATCGAATGGGTGTCCTGTATGATCCTTTTTCTCCTTCTTCTGTTCAGCAGCTTCGCGTTCTCCCAGGAACGGCCTCCCGAAACCAAGGTGCTGCGCGAGATCCGCATCGAGATGCGCGATGGCGTGAGGCTGACCGCGGATGTCTACCTCCCCAATGCGAGCGGGGAACGCTGGCCCACGCTGGTCGTGAGGACACCCTATAACCGGGCAGGATCGCGTCGCGATGGGGAATGGTATACGCAGCACGGATTCGCTGTGGTGGCCGTGGACGTGCGCGGCCGCTTCGGTTCCGAAGGGAAGTTCTATCCCTTCGTCAATGAGGGGCCGGATGGCTATGACGTGATTGAGTGGGCCGCACGGCAGCCCTGGTCCAACGGCAAAGTGGGCACGTTTGGATCTTCGTATCTGGCGTGGGATCAATACCGCGCGGCGATGGAGAACCCGCCGCACCTTGTCGCGATGTATGCGAATGTGGGCGGGGCGGATTTCTACCAGGAGTTTGGCTACCCCGGCGGTACACTCAACCTCGGATGGGGGATGTGGCTCTTGCGATCGGCGGAAACGAGCGTACCGGCGCAATCGATGCCGAAGGAGAAGGCAGTGCTCTCGGGAATCCTCGAAAAGCCCGGCGAGTGGCTGGCCAAGCCCCCTCGGGAACGCGGGAAGGTGCTCGACCCTTTCCCTACGCAGCGCCGCGTGTATGACGACTCTCTCGCTCACCCTGTGTTCGACTCCTACTGGCGCGACCCCGCCTTCTATATTCCTGGAGACTGGGCGCGCATGAAAGACGTGCCGACACTGTTTGTCAGTGGCTGGTACGACTATTTTTCGACCGGCGTGTTACGCAACTTCGAGAACCTCAGCGCGAAGCAGCAAAGTCCGCATCGCCTCGTGATGGGGCCGTGGTGGCATGCCGTGGGCCCCCAGGATTGCGGCGACGGCGATTTTGGAGCTGCTGCGCACGTGGACATGCGGGCACTCTCGCTCGAGTGGTTCAACCACTGGATGAAGGGGAAACCGCTCGATACGCTGGCGAAGGATCGCGTGCGCTACTTCCGGATGGGGGGCGGCAGCGAGGGAGAGAATGAGAAGGGCCAGCGCGAGCACGGCGGAGCCTGGCAGGAAGCCTCCACGTGGCCGCCCCCGGCGAATCTCCGTTCGCTTTATCTGGATGACGACGGCCGGCTGACCAGCGCGCCCACGAAGACGGATTCGCGAACCTATGTGTTTGACCCCAACCACCCCGTGCCTACGATTGGGGGCCGCTTCGGCATTGGCGCCTGGACGCCAAATTGTTTTCAGAATCAAGTTTGCCGCATGGGCGCGCTGGGTTGCGAGAACGACAATCCGCTGGCAAGCCGCCCGGACGTTCTTAGTTTCTCGACTGCGCCGTTGGCAGAGGCAATGGAGGTGACCGGCGCCGCCCGGGCCACGCTCTATGTTTCCACCGATGCGCCGGACACGGATTTCAATGTGAAACTGATCGATGTCGCGCCGGATGGCTATGCTGCCATCATCGCCGACGGCCAGATTCGCCTTCGCTACCGTACTGGCTTCGAGCGGGAATCCTTAACTCCGTCTGGAGAAATCGTGAAGGTGGAAATCCCCCTCTACGCTTCTAGCAACCTATTCGCCAAGGGCCATCGGATCCGGATTGACATCAGCAGCAGCAACTGGCCGCAGTTCGAATCGAACTCGAACACGGGCGAGGCGGTGAACGATTGGACAACACGGCGGTCCGCGAGGAACACGGTTTATCTTGGTCCGGAACGACCTTCCCGGGTGCTATTGCCCGTGGTTCCCGCGCGATGAAGACGCTTGCATCACTGCTTCTCTGTGCGCTCTCTCTGACGGCGTCGGAGTTTAACTCTCACTTCGTAACGACTCAGTTCGTGCGAATGCGGGACGGCGTCGCGCTCTCCACCGACATCTATCTGCCCGCTCAGGATGGGAAACCTGCGGATGGAGCCTTTCCAGTACTGGTGGCGCGTTCTCCGTACAACAAAACGGGCGAGAGAGAGAAGGGCGAGTTCTTCGCGCGCCACGGCTACGTATTTATCGCTCAGGATTGCCATGGCTTCTTCGCTTCCGAGGGGCGCTTTGAACCCATGGTGAGGGAAGGCCAAGACGGCTTCGACACCATCGAGTGGGCGGCCCGCCAACCCTGGTCGAACGGCAAGGTCGGGACGCTGGGTGCTTCGTATCTGGCGCTGGTGCAATATGCCGCGCTCATTGAGCGGCCGCCTCACCTCACGGCCGTATACGCGGCCGTGGGACCCACCAACTACTGGGCGCAGGGAGCCTGGAGGGGCGGCGTTCCTAGCGGTGGATGGCCAGTATGGATTCTCAACGCCGCCGCATCCCGCGAGCCGGATCCCATGCGGAAGAAGCAGTTGGAAGCCATCGTGCTCGACCCGCGCGAGTGGATGCGGCAGCCCCCGCAATCTCGCATGAGCACGTTCCACGGGCTCGGCGACTACGGCAATGCCTTTCGCCAGCAATATCGGCATTCCGGTTTCGATGCGTTCTGGCGCGAACCCGGCTTCTGGCCCGAGGGCCACATCAGCCGCATGAAAGACGTGCCTATGTTGCTGGTCAGCGGCTGGTATGACCCCTTTGCGCAAGCCACCTTAGACTTGTTTCGCGCTTTGCTCCACTCCCATTCCTCTCAAACGAGGGGCATATTGGGACCGTGGCCCCATGCGCACGGCAATCGGAAGTGTGGCGAGGCCACTTTCCCCGAGACCGCCGCGCTCGACGAACGGGAGTTGCAGCTAGGCTGGTTCGATCAGTGGCTGAAGGGCAAGGGGGCTCCGGCTAGAGCGTCCTTGCGCTATTTCGTCATGGGTGGCGGCCCCGGCCGGGTAGCGGGAAAGCTCCATCCGGGGGGCGAGTGGCGGGAAGCGGGTTCTTGGCCCCCGGAGGGCGCGCGCAAGCAGAAGTTCTACCTCACGGGCGACGGCATGCTCTCGCTCGAAGCTCCAGCGAAGAACGGCAGCCTTTCCTATCCATTCGACCCGCGCGACCCCACGCCAACGCGCGGCGGGCGTTACCGCAACGGCTGTATCGTTGATCTGGATCAGACTAACGCGAGGAAGGACGTCATCCGATTCGCAGCCGCGCCGCTCGAACGGGATCTGCTCCTGGCCGGAGACCTCCAGCTCGAATTGACGGTTTCCACATCCGCGAAGGATGCGGATTTTGCCGCCCGCCTGGTGGATGTCTGGCCCGATGGCTACGCCATGCCTGTCGCGGAAGGGCTTGCTCGGCTAAGCCGCCGCAACGCCGGCGGACGCAGGGAACGCGTCGAACCGGGGCGAGCCTACCGGATCCGGGTGGATCTCGGCTCGACGGCACTTCTCCTGCCGAAAGGTCACCGGCTGCGCGTGGACATTGCTTCCGGCGCATTCCCCGCCGCCGAGATCAACCGGGGAACCGGTGATCCCGAATGGAGCTCTTCGGGGAACACCGCCGCTCTACAGACCGTGCTCACCGGCGGCCCCGTCCCCTCGATGCTCCAGGTCACGGTGCTTCCGGACGCAGAATCGTCAGCTGCGCCGGGCCTTCGAGGCCGTTAGGCACGAGCGTGGGCAGGCGGTCCCTCTCCGTTTGATACTTCAAGCCCCAACTGCCTTTGGGATACACGGTATCCCCCTGGGATTGCCAGCCGGCATCGGAGTTCGCCACCCTGATCCGGATGCGGTTCCGCCCGGCGTTCACCCATTCCGTGATATCGAATCGGTAGGGCCGCCAGGCTCGCTGGCCCGCGGGCTTGCCATTCACCCAGAGTTCGGCCGCCAAGCCGACTTCTCCGAGATCGAGCATAACGCGCTCCCCTCCGCCAAGGGGCGGGACGGAAATTTCCCGTTCATACATTCCACGGCCCGAGTAATGCGCGAGAGCCGTATTCGTCCAACGAAAGAGCGAGACGGTGACGGGACGGGTCCGGAAGCGGATGGGCCGGTCTGGCGCGTCCGCGGCGTCGATGACGAACTCCACGCTCTTGGCTCCCGGGCGCAACGCGACCCAGGCGCCCGGCGCGGCAGCCGGGCGAATTCGCCCATCCACGGAGACCTTTGCCGGACGCGAGAATACGGGCATGTCAAACGCGGAAGCGGCAGGCGGCACGTCCACGCGCAAACGGAGTGTCTGCCCATTCACAGCGGCAGGTGATTCCGGGTACCGCGCCCATGCGAGATCGCGCAGGGTGTCGCCATCCGCGCCGGTCAGCCGGAAGAGGAAGGCTGTCGGCACCATGAGGCTCGGCTCGATCTTGAGCAGAACCCGGTTCCAGCCCTTCCGCAGCTTCGCGGGACGCCGTTCCGCCCAGATGTCCCGCATCTCCAGCCATTTCGGGTGCCGGTGCTCCTCCATCACCTTCTCGCCATTCACCCAGATCTTCAAGCCGTCGGCAAACGCGGCCAGCGTCTGGATATCCCGATCCTCCGGCGAATGAACGTAGGCAAACGCATAGTAGACGCCGAGTTCTTGTCCCCTCGGGGTGCGCAGGAGATCCCGGAAGGTCACCGAATACGTGGGGGATTCGCACCACTGCCACCGCACGTCTCCGTAGGCCCCTGCATACACCCGTTCCGGGTCGAACTCCCGTTCCGGAGGGTAGGGCTTGTAGAAACCGTGGTGGTCCTCGTAAGCGAATGGCCCGATCAACCACCATGAGCGCGCGGAGAGGCGTTCCGGCGAGAGCCAAAGCGCGCTGCCGCCCTCCTGGAAGGCGTAAGGGACCCGAACTTCATCCTCGGGTTCAAACCGCCATCCTTCTTGAGGAATGGGGATGCTTCGCCTTTCCACCAACAGTGGTGTCGCGTCCGCGGAGGATTGCGTCGAGAGAACGAGATAGAAGGCCTCCCACGGCTCGAACTCTAGATCAAGCACGCCATCGCGTGCGACGAGCCGCCGGCGCGCCCCGGTCTCCGGATCCCAGCGCTCAAACGCCGCGAGCTTCGGCATGCGCAGCCGGATCTCGTGCCGGTTGGCGGAATCGTTCACAACCCAATACCATTCCAGCCCCGGCGCGCTCCGGTGAGACCACCGGATGGCGGGCGATTCGCCCTCGACGATGGAAGGCTGGGGAGGAAGAGCCCGGACAACCGCGTCCATCACGGGAGCGAGGTCGGTCTGGATTTCCTTGGGGACCAGCGTGGGGTTCATGTAATCCAGACGGTCCATAAACTTCGCCCGCGTGGGGAGCGCGAATGCCTGAATACCTTCGACGGATTCCAGAGAGGGCGGAAGCGTTCCCGTCGCGATTACCTTGCCTCCCGCCAAGGCAAACTCACGGATGCGCGCGGCTGCACCCTCGTCGATCTGCGTGAGCGGGGGCAGCAGAAGCACGGAGAATTCCTGGCCCGCCAGCCGGAGAACCTTGCCATTCACCGCGGCTTGCTTCAGGTAGTGGCGATCAAGCACGTGCGTTTCAAGGCGCCGCTTCTCCAGTTCGAGCACCAGCGCCGTATAGACGTTCTGCGTCTGATCCATCGCATTGCCCCACACCAGATCGCGATGCGGCTCGTTCGTAAAGAGAATCTCGGTGCTGGCGAACGCGGTTTCAAGTGGGTAGTAGACAGCGACGCGGCTTACCCGCCTTCCGCTGCCGTTCATGAAAAGTGCGCGCCGCGCGTAGTCCGCGTAGTTGTGGAACCAGGGCCACAAGGGCTGGCCCAGAAACCACTGTGGCGGCCATGTCGTTTTCACCGGGTCGTAGAGGAAATAGGGGCAGAGCTTATTCGCTCCCCAAAGGAGAATCGCGTTCGTTCCATAGCGCGCCTTCTCCAGGCTGAAATAGGTCGAATGGCCTTGAAGACCCTGATTCTCCACCCAAAGGGGTGTTCCTTCCAGGTCGGCAACGGAAGCCGGTTCCCGGAAATCCATCGGCATCCTGCCGCGTTCGAGCAGAGCGTCCACCATCACGAAGCTGGAGTTGCGCCAATGCTGGAACATGTCCCCGGCGCCGTTCACCTGAATGTAGAGCTGCTCTTCGTAGATCGAAGTCCCATGCTTCAACCCGTGCCGCGCGCACCAATCGTTCACCTGCTTCGAAAAGGATTCCGCGTAAAGCGCCGAGATCACGTCGAGATAATCGATCCGGAATTGTTGAGCCGCAGTGGGATCCGAAGATTGGCGGCTCAGCAGCGGCAGCCGGGTTCGCGCGTCGTAGCCCTTGCGAGCCTGGAACTCGTTCCATAGCGCCGGCGTCCACGCGATCTGCGAACCGTAGGCCCCTTCGTGGTCGGCAATGGTCAACTTCAGCGTCTTGCCGAAATGACGGGAGAAGCGGCGCTCGATCTCGCCGTAGAACAGATCGATGTAGAGAGCGACGGCATCGGGATTCAGCAGGTCAACGCGCGTATTGTGCCCCGCCACGGCAGGCTCGGTCCAGTAGGTGGTAACGAGCCATCGGCCCTCCGGCGCGGTCCAGGAGCTTCGCTGCGCGGCTTCGAGCACGCGGAGCGAGCCAGCCTCCAGCGAGCCGTCCGCTTCCAACCTGCCGGCGACTGCGATCTCCACCGCCTCCCCGGGCGCTGCCGTCCAGGTCTGGCCGCCGTCGACCGGATGCTCCTTGTGCGCGAGACGCCGCATCCGGTATTGGGGCCCCTGCTGCAGGACCCGGCTGAGTTCCGGCTGCCCGCTCCCGAAATCCCATAAATGCCCCGAGGGCCAGTTGTAGTCGTCGAGCAGATTGAGCGTGAAGCCCAACTCTTCGGCAATATCGAGCGCGGCGCCAATCTGTTGCCAGAATTCCTCCGACAGGTATCGCGGGGACATCCCGTCCCAGGGTAGGATGGTGGCTTCGAAAACCCCCTGCGCCATCATCGCCTGCAACTGGCGGCGGCTTTCTTCCGAAGTGATCGTGCCGTTCCAGAACCAGTACGGAGCGATCGAGTATTGCCTAGGCGGATTCTGAAATTGCCGGTGGAGTTCGGCGGCCGGATCCTGCGCCAGACCCGGCCAGCCCGCCAAGAGAAGCAGGAACGCGATCCACAGTCTGTTAGAAATCAAATCGAAGCCCTAACTGCACTCGCCTGGCATCACGCGTGCTGGTGATGCTGCCGTAGTTTCCGGACCCGAGCGCTGTGCTTACTCCAAAGTAATTCACCGCATTCAGGAAGTTGTAGAACTCGGCACTAAAGCGGATGCGGGATTGCTCCGAGATGGGAAACGCCTTGGTCACCGATGCGTCCCACATCACCATGGACGGACCGCGAATCACGCCAGTTCCGGAGTTCCCATAATGCCCGAAGGCGGGAGCCGCGAAGGCAGCCGTGTTGAACCACTGGCTCAACGTCTTCGGGCCTTTCGATGA
The DNA here is from genome assembly GCA_020847315.1 of Bryobacterales bacterium. Taxonomy (GTDB): domain Bacteria; phylum Acidobacteriota; class Terriglobia; order Bryobacterales; family Bryobacteraceae; genus JACTMJ01. Next base: position 26,283 of record JADLCF010000316.1, read on the forward strand.
GATCCCCGTGGCGTCGGGCCTTGTCGCGAGGCCACGCGTGGACGTGGACAGCCCAGGCGAAAGCGCTAGCCCGGATTGTGCGGTCACGAAGCCGCTCACTTCCCAGTTGCCGGCGAGCTGACCCAGTAAATCGCGGCGCGCCTTCAGAAACGGAAGCGCGTAGATGTAGTTGGCGCTAAACACGTGCGTCCGGTCAAAGTCCACGGGTCCGCGCTCGGCCGCCCAATTGAGCGGATTCTGCACGCGCATATCCCTCCTCGTCTGAGATTCCCCAACCGTCTTTCCATAGGTATATACAGCCTGCACGGCCAAGCCGGAGTTGAATCGCCGCTGCACGCTCGATTGCAGAGAATGGTACGTGGAGTTGAGACCGGAATTGAACTCCGTAATCCCACCATACCCAATAAACGGGCGGATCGAATTCAGATTCACGGAGTTCGCATTGATCCGCGTGTCAAAATCGAGCCCGGGAGGGCGCCCGGCAAAATCGGGCCCGTTGCGGTCGATCCACACCTCCCAGTTGGTGCCCCGCGTGCCCACGTACCCGATAGAGGCCAGAAATTCGCCGGGTAGTTCCGCCTGCATCGTGGTGCTCCAGCTATGCACCATGGGCCGTTTGAAATCGGGATTAAAGCTGTTCAGGGCTACGGGCCTCGGGGCCACCGGAATGCCTCCGCTCGGATCATCCAGGCCGACATTGTTCAAGTCCACCCGAACGTTAAACGGTGGGTTCAGCACCATGCTGCTTTGATTCGTTCCGCTGGTCAGATAGGAGATGCCGTAACCGCCCCGGACGGCCAACTTGCCGTTTCCCGTCGGATCCCAGGCAAAGCCGAAGCGCGGCCCCAACCCATGAAAGGGTTCAACGAATCCGCGTGGAACACCTTGCCCGGCAATGACAATGCCATTCAGCGGGTCGTAATTCGCGCCGGGAACCAGCACGCCATTCGAAGCAATTCCCGGCGCCTTCGATGGATCGAAACGGCTTGGATCGAAGGAACTCATCATGTCGCCGTCCACCGTCTGCAGTGGCATCCTGTAGAACCGGAGCCCGAGGTTCACGGTAAGCCCACGGCTCACGCGCCAATCGTCTTGGAGATAAGCTTCGGTCTGGGTGAAGCGGTAGTCCCGGATATACCGGTCCCGGCTCTGCCCGTAGGTTCTCGCGAATCCAGTAAGAAAGTCGGACACCGGGTGCCCGGTGAAACTGCCGTCGAATGAATACGAGCCCATCGTTTGATTGAACACGGCCTGATTTTTCCGGTATTGCCAAACGGAGATGCCGGCCTGGAAGGTGTGACTTCCGCGAACGTAGCTGAAATTGTCCATCCAAGTGCTGTTGTTATCCGTGGCCGGCTTTAGCGGGAGTTGCGAAGTTCCGATCCCGCCCCACCCCTGGCTGAACGCGATGTTCGGAATCAGGTTAAGATCGTTCGCGCCGGAAAAGAAGTCCCGGATCGTCAATCCCGCTGGGCGTTCGGGGCTGGCGACGTCGCTGCCCTCCAGAAGGAGGTTCACGTCGTAGCGCTTGAACGAATAGCTGAACTCGTTCGTCATGCGCGACGAGATTACCGTATTCACGCGCGCGGTACCCGTCAGGCCTCCGGAGGATTCCACCTGCCGCAGCGTGGGAAAGGGCGTGGCGTTAAAAAGCGGCACGTTCGGCTCCACGATCTCCACATGGTCGTTGGCGATCCGGAAGCTGGCCCGCCACCGTTCGGAGAAGTTGTGGTCAATCTTCACGGTATCGGTGCGGGGATCCAATTTCCTCACACCGTTGTTGATGTAGTTTCGAAACGCTTCGTTCCCGTAATTGGGAATAGGGAAGTAGGTCTGCAGCAGCAGGGAAGCGTTCGGATTCATTCGGCTCGATGGAATCCGGTTGTTCGCGTAGGGCGTTTTTGTAATCGGATCGTGGATCGGCGCCCCCGCCCGGGTTCCATCGGTGGAGAAATCGCCCGAGCGCATGGCTTCGGTCGGCGTCGCCGTGAGGTTCACTTGCGCATTGCGGCGCAACCGCCAATCCTCGCTCCAGAAGAAGAAAGTCTTGGAACGGTCCCGGCCATAGCCCGGCAATACGACGGGACCGCCGACCGTGAAGCCGAACTGATTCTGGCGGAGTGGCGGCCGCGTGGGCGAGAAGAAATTCCGCGCGTCGAGCTTGTCGTTGCGGAAGTATTCATAGGCGCTGAACCGGAAGTCTTTCGTCCCGCTGCGCGTGACGGCATTGATGATCGCTCCGCCCGTGCTGCCAAAGCGGGCGCTGTAGTTCGCGGTTTGCACCTGCACCTCTTCGATGCTGTCCAGCGTGGGAATGTGTGGATTCGCTTCGCCGTTGCCGACATTCATGTTGTAGGCGCCGTCCACGAACCAGCCCGACGACTTGTTGTTCACGCCGTTGATCGAGACGACGGAGCCGGGCGCGCTTAGGCCCGCGCCCGAAAGCTCGTCGGTTCCCGAGTGATACACCGCCCCCGGCACGAGCATGGCAAGCCGGGAGTAGTTCCGCCCGTTGAGAACGGCCGTATCCACCTGCGCCCGCGTGATCGTGGTACTGACGGTGCCCGACGTCGTTTCCACCTGCGCCCGGCTCGCTTCCACCGTAACGGTCTCCTGCACCTGGCCAAGCTGCAGAGTTCCGTCCACGCGTACCCGCGCGGTGGCGTCCAACTTGACGCCTTTCACCGAAAAGGTTCTGAATCCGTTGCTCGTGATCTCGACGTTGTAAGTCCCCACGGGCAGATTCTCCGCCCGGTAGTAGCCGGCTTCGTTTGTGCTGAAGTCACCGGCAATCTGCGTGCCCTGGTTAACGATCCTTACCTTTGCGCCCGGCACTGCCGCCTGCGTCGCATCCGACACTGTACCCTCAATGGAACCTGTCGTCTGCGACAAAAGCGTGGCAGTGGCGAAGAGCATGGCTGCAATCACTGCGCTTGAGCGAACGAATTCCCGAATTTTCATGGCTTCTCATCTTTTCCGATTTGTGTCCTGACCAGCCGCTCCAGGGCGGTCAGGGCGGATCCATTTCCGTTCCACCGAAAAAGGTTTCGTAACCTCGTTCCAAGTGGCATTTCATTTCTCGAACTGCGAGATCCTTGTCGCCGCTGCGGATTGCTTCGTAAATGGCCCTGTGCGCTCGCAACGTTTCTTCCGGATCAAAAAGGTGCATGCGGTCTTCGAGGTCTTCCCACAACAGCGTGGAGATCGGTTCGAAGATCATGCGGAATACGCTGTTCCCACAGGCATTGAGAATGGCCATGTGGAAATGGTGATCGCACTCGGCCAACACTCTTGAGTCGTCCGTATGGCTGGCCATCTCCTGAAGGATGGCATTCAGCGTCTCCAAGTCTCGGGCGGTGGCGCGCTCCGCCGTTAACCCTACGGTATAGGCCTCCACCACTTGCCTCATCTCATACAACTCGCGCCGGGAAGCATGGTTCAGCCGCAGAACGAATCGCATCGGGCTCTGAAGCAGACTCTGGGTGGAAAGATCGGGGTTGATAAAGTTGCCTACGCCGACGCGGGAAACGACGATTCCCATCGATTCCAAGGACTTCACCGCCTGCCGGACGGAGGATCGGCTCACGCCCAGCATCTGTACCAGTTGCCTCTCGGGCGGAAGTTTCTCCCCGATCGCCAACTCGTTGTTGTGAATCATCTCCTGGATCCGATTCACCAGGGCCGCCGTCAACGCCCCGTTTTCGTAGGCCAATGGTTTTCGTATCGGCATGTGGTCTGACCGGTAGGACCATATTGACCGGACACCGCTCTGCTTGTCAATCTTTTTCTGGCAAAGTTCGCGGTGGCCAGTGGGGAGACGTAGCGTGTGGAGCCCGGCCACGCGCCAGCGGACGATAGATTCCCGCTTGGAAGATCAGCGGGGCGGGCTGGATTCGGTAACCCTGGGCGTGAAGTCTAGCCGGGCTTGGCCGGACTTGAGAAACTTGCCTACGAAGAGGAGGTGGCGATTCACCGGCAGTACCCGATAATCCACTTCAGTGAGGAAACTCCCCACGGTACTGAGAATCACCTTCTGTTGGGCTGGGTCACCAGCATCGGTCACCACGGCGACGGGGGTTGCGGCCGGATAGTGGCGCTTCAGTTGCTCGAAGAGCCGCGGGTAGTCGAGATTCATCGTGTAGAACACCATGGTGCTTCCGGCCTTCATTAACGTTTCGTTGAGGTCGGCGCGGCCTGGCCAATCGTCCATGGTGAGAATGACGGCGCTCGTATCGTAGCCGTACGGCGGGCTATGCTTCAGTGCCGCACTGGCGGCCTGGAAAGCGCCAATGCCGGGGATGATCTCCGTAGCCACGCCGGGCGGCAGCATTTCGAGGAAAAGTGTCATGCCATACATCATCGGATCGCCGCTCTGGAGGCATGCCACGGTCTTGCCACTCTTCACGGCTTCCGCTATCTTGCCGGCCAGGTCGTGCCGGACCTTCTCAAGTTTTGCGGCTTCGGCGCGTCGCGCGGGGTCCGCGATCTTCTCGAGGTCCGCGCCGTAGAACTTGCGGAGGCTGTGGGGCCATTCCCAGACTTCCTTGCCCGCGGCGAGTTCCGGCCACATCTGGCGGATGCTCCCCTCTTCGGCCAACAGGATATCCGCGCCGGCGATGACGTGCTGCGCCCGAATCGTCATCAGATCGGGTGAAGTGCCCATTCCGACGATGACGAACTTGCCCGCCTCGGCTCCGTGAACGGGAAGGGCGGATGCCAGCAGGAAGGCCACGGCGGCAAGCCGCGCAATGTAGCGAAGGAAGTTCAGCATGGGATGCACATCGATTGTTCTCGCTCCGACTCCTTGCGCCGTGGTATGAATCGGTACATGGCAATCTCCGCACGCAACCAACTCAGTGGAAAGATTACGGAAATCCAGCTCGGCGATGTGGTGGCGCACGTCACCGTGCGCGTTGGGAAGAATCTGATTGAAAGCGTCATCACGCGCCGCAGCGCGGAAGAAATGGGTCTCAAGAAGGGCGACACGGTGAAAGCCGTCATCAAGTCGACGGAAGTGATGCTCCAGAAGGACTGACGGTATGGCTTCATCGCGGCGCATCCCAGGGGTCGCTCCAACGCGGGTCCCGCAGAAGTTCCTCATCGGTGAGGGTCTTCAGGAACTCGATCAGGTCCGCGCGCTCCTGTGGTGAAAGCTTGTGGGCGCGCATGGCCGGGCTCTTGTTCGCGCTGGCTTTCCCGCCGCTTGCGTAATGGTCGAGCACGCTTTCGAGCGTGGGGATACTTCCGTCATGCATGTAGGGCGCGGTGAGAGCGATGTTCCGTAACGTGGGCGCCTTGAACTTGCCATTATCGGAGGGCTTTCCGGTGTGGCGTTCGATTCCGTTATTCGGTGCTTTGTAGATTTCGCGAAGACCGGTGTTGTGGAACTCCGCTTCGGTGGCGGGGCCGCCCGCGAAACGAACCGGACCGGCGAAGGTCCAACCGCCATGGCACTGGGAACACCCCGCCTTTTCCCCGGAAAAGAATAGCTTCTCGCCCCGCTTGGCCGCGGCGGAGATCGCATCCTCCACCCCGTCGTAGCGGTAACGATCATACGGAGACCGCGTGGAGATGATGGTTCGTTCAAACGCCGCCAGCGCCTTCGTGACGTTCTCGACGGTGATCGGGGAGGGCTGCTCTGGGAAAGCTCTGGGGAACAGGTCTTGATACACCGGCTCCTTCCGGAGGCGCGTGAGCAGTGCTTGCTCCTCGCCCTTCAGCCCCATTTCGACGGGTTCGGTCCCAAACATTGGGCCAAGCGCTTGTGGAGCCAGGTCTGTGAGGTTCGGGTCCGCCCAGGTCAGGGTAGGCGCGTATGCGATGTTGACCAGGCTCATGCTGGATCGTGGGTGGACCTCCCCCGTCGTTCCCTTGGCCTGCGCCAAGCCATCGGTGAACGCGAGTTCCTGCCGATGGCAAGAGGCGCAGGATTGCTGCCCATTCACCGACAAGCGCCGGTCATAGAAAAGGTACCTCCCCAGAGCAGCCTTGTCCGCGGACATGGCGTTATCCGCGGGTACTTGAGGAGGAGAGAAGCGGGGCCGGAGGCGCCAGTCGAACTCCTGAGCGCCCAGCGCGGACGCAGCCAGAAGGAGGAATGCCACGGCGTGCAGGATGGCCCACCGCCCCGAGTCTCTTCGGGCGGGGATGCAACCCGTGCGTCCCCCGGAGCTTGAGCGGGCAGGCCTCTGTAAATGAAGGATTTCGCGCGCCATCTACTTCCTCAGAAACACCACTTCGATCCTTCTGAGCATGCGCACGGATCTTGCTCCACGCCGGTCTTTCGGAACGACGAGCCGGAATGGCCCTTCCGCGCCGGATAGAGCCTTCCCGTTAGCCTTATCCGCCAACAGGACGGGGTTTCCCCCGAACATGGGGTCGAGATCGGCGAGCGAGAAGACTACCTGATAGCCATCCTCGCCCACCGCGATCAGATAGCTGGCGAGCAGGCTGCCGCGCAGTTCGGTTCCGCCCGGCACTCCCGCTTTCTTCAGAAGATCGGGCAGCCAGACCCCTTCATAGTTCATAGTCACGCCGTCAAACCGGGTCTCCACCGAAGCACGGGGAAGTTTGGACAAATCCTCCGCCGCGAGCCGCAATGGCTGCTTCATCGGCACAACGATTTCCACGAAGGGGGCAGCCTGTTGAGCCGGGAGGAACGGCGTCACCGGCAAGCCAAGAATGAGAGCAAGAAGAAAAACTCGCATACGCAACACAGTCAGCTTAACATGACGCAAGCAGATATGCTATACATGACACTGTTGTGCATACACGTCTTTTTCTAATCTCAATTCTTAACCTACTTCTCCTTCTGTCTCCGCTTGCAGCCCAACACGGCGACGCGGCGATCCAATGGTTGACGCGCCTCCAGGCGATGCAGGCCAGCCTCCAAGGGATGGGGCCGGATGCGTCCGCCGAGCAGGCCCGGATTGCAGCCGATTACCAGTTGTTGCGGCGGGAGATCGAGGCGTCCATGGGCCTCGAACCGATGCCGGCTCCGCCCGCGTCTGAAGACCGGGTCGCGCTGCTCGCCGCCGTTACCTCTCTGCGGGAGGCCCTGGAACGGCAGCAGCGGGAGAAGCCCGGCGGCGCATTCCAACTGGCGCGCATCGAGGTCAATGTTTCCGCCAGCCTTCCGCAGTTGTCCACAGCGGAGACGATTGATGAAACCGAATTCCGCGAGAGAAACCTTCGCACCGTCCCGGATGCCCTGAATCTCATGCCCGGCGTGACGATTCAGCGCATCGGCGCGCGCAATGAGCGCGGCGTTTACATTCGAGGCTTCGACGTCCGCCAGGTTCCGCTCTACATTGACGGTATCCCGGTTTACGTTCCCTACGACGGCTACGTCGATATGGATCGTTTCCTGACCTACGACGTCAGCGAAATGCAGGTATCGAAGGGGTTTACGTCGCCCCTCTACGGACCGAACGCGCTCGGCGGGGCCATCAACCTGATTACAAAGGCGCCGGTCAAGCCTCTGAACCTGGATCTGGGCGCCGGCTACGGCTCAGGCGGGCAAGTGCACGGGTTCGCCAATGCGGGAACCCGGTGGAAGAACTATTGGGCACAGGGCGGTTTCGCATGGCTTTCGAGCGACGGTTTCCCGCTTGCGGACGGGTTCCGTCCCGTCCCTCTGCAGCCGGCGGGTGATCGCGCCAATTCGTACCAAACCGACTACAAAAGCCGCCTTCGCCTTGGGTGGACTCCCAACCAGCAGGATCAATACACCTTTACCTACGCCAACCAGAAGGGCGACAAGGGCAACCCGCCGTACGCGGGAACGGACGCGACGGTCCGCCCACGCTTTTGGCAGTGGCCCGTGTGGAATAAAGAAAGCTTCTATTTCGTAGGAAACAAGGGCCTGGGAGAATTCACGTACGTTCGTGCCAGACTGTACTACGATAACTTCGACAACACCCTGAATGCGTACGACAACGATTGTTATTGCACGCAGTTGCGCCCCTCCTCCTTCACGAGCATCTACGACGACCATACCTACGGCACAACCATGGAATTCGGCACGCGCGCCGGGGAGCGCCAGACCATCAAGACATCCTTCTACTTCAAGGACGACACCCACCGCGAGTTGAACCCGGGCGCGCCGTCTCCCAACTTCCGGGATCAATCCTTTTCGTTCGGCTTCGAGGATACCGTTCGCCTCAGCAATCGCGCGTCGGCGATTCTGGGATTCAGCGCGGACCGTCTGCAGGTTCTCAATGCGGAGAACGTGATCAATGACTCCGTGGCGCCTTTTCCGCGAACCGACGTCTGGGCTTACAACCCGCAGGCCGGCCTGTTCTACACGGTGGGGCAAGCAAGCAGGCTCCACTTCACGTTCGCGCGCAAGACCCGGCTTCCCACCATCAAAGACCGGTACTCCTATCGGATGGGCCAAGCAATTCCCAACCCGGATCTCCGGGAAGAACAGTCCAACAATTGGGAGGCCGGCATCACGCACTTGCTCGGACGGCGTACGTTCCTGGAAGCGAGCCTCTTTCGCTCGGATGTATCGAACTCCACGCAGCGCTACTACATACAGCCCAACGTGTATCAACTTCGCAACCTGGGTGAAGCGCGGTTCCTGGGCGGCGAGTTCGGTATCCGCACCAACCTCTTAACCGCTCTGCAACTGCAGACGAACTACACTTACCTGAGCCGGCGCAACATCAGCAATCCCGGTTTGCTCATGCTCGACACGCCCCGTCACAAGATTGCCGCGGCCGCCACCTATCAACTGGGTTCAAGGACGACCCTGATCGCGGATCTGCGTTATGAAGGCGGGCGATTCTACCAGAACGACGGAGGCCGCTTCGGGCGCGCCAGCAATTTCGCGTCCGTGGGCTTTTCCGGCTCGACGCGCCTCTACCGTCAGGCGGAGTTGCAAGCCGGCATAGACAATGCGCTGGACCGCAACTACTTCCTGGTGGATGGGTACCCGGAAGCGGGGCGGACTCTGTACGTGAACCTTCGCTACCGGTTCTAAGCCTATCCTTCCTCGGAGAATTTCCCCTCCGGGGAAGGGATGCTTCCCGGTTGCCGGGGAGGACGCGCCCACGCTACCCGGGGCCGCGCCTCCCCTGGAAGAACTCGTTGAGTTCCGCGAAGGGAGCGTTTTCGCGAAGCGAGGTGAAACTTCCTCCCCCCGCGATCTCCCGCGCCGCGCGCAGAAAGCCGCCCCAAGCCGCGCGGCACAGCGCGGACCCGGTGCTGATGCGGCGCACGCCCCAATCCTCAGCCATCGCCACAGTGATGCCCCAATCGGCCACAATCAGGAGATTCACCGGCTTAGGGTGTAACTCCCTGACGATCGTCCGGATCTCCTCAGGGTCTTTCGGGCCCGGAGCATAGAGGACGTCCGCTCCCGCTTCGGCATAGGCGGTGAGTCTCTTCAGAGATTCGGCCAGCGGCTGCGGATGGCCCACGAGGTAGCACTCCGCCCTGGCGGTCAGCAGAACATTCGCCCCACTCGCTTTGATCGCCGTTTTCGCGGTGCGTATCCGCTCCACCGCCAGATCGAGATCGAAGAGAGGCGATGCCGGGTTGCCGGTGTTGTCTTCGATCGAAAGCCCCGCCACGCCGGTTTCGATGCAAAGGCGGACATTTTCCATCAACGGCTCCGGCTCGACGGCGTAGCCGGATTCGAAGTCTGCATTGACGGGCAAATCGGTCGAGGCAACGATGGCGGCGACGTGCGAAAGGACACGGTCCCTGGAGACGGCCCATTCCGCGTCGGGAAGGCCCAGGGAAAAGGCCAGGCCGGAACTCGTGGTGGCAAGCGCGGGAAAGCCAAGCGCCTGTAGCCACATGGCAGAACCCACATCCCACGGATTGGGGATCACGAAACAGCCGCTCTCATGCAGCGCGCGGAACGCCCGCCGCCGCGCCATGAACAAATCCATCGACATCTCGCCAAGGAGCATAACATAGCCGGCTCCCCGCCATATGCTCACACCGCTTCAGGCTCATCTTGCGTGAGAAGCCATTTGTTCGTTTCGGGTCATCCTGCGTGCGCTCAAGTATATTGGCAGGTGACACCACTACTGGAGTGTATGGACGATGGGCAACACTTCCGGCTCTAATGACATGACCCGACGCGACTGGGCGTTGCGGACTACGCTTCTCGGGAGCGCTGCCGCTCTCGCCTCAGGCCAAACTTCGCCAGCCGCCGACCTTGTCATTTACGGCGCCACGCCGGGCGGGATCGGAGCCGCCGTGGCAGCGGCGCGCCTCGGGCGCAGCGTCATCCTCTGCGCGCATGAAGACCACATCGGGGGCATTGTCGCCAACGGCCTCACGAATGCCGATATCGGCAAGCGGCAGGCGGTCGGCGGCCTCTTTTTTGAGTTCACCCGCCGAGTGGTTGCGGAATATGAGCGGCAGGATCGCGGCAACGCGGAGAAGCCCAACGTCAAGCTCTGCCGGGACGGCTATTGGTATGAGGCCAGCCTCGCCGAGCGGATCTTCCACCAAATGATCGAGGAGCAGCAGGGCCGCGTTCGCCTTATGCTCAGCCATGAGCTTGCGAGTGCCGAGGTAACCGGGAAGCGGCTCCACGCGATCCAACTGGCTCCCAGGCACGACCCATCCGCCCGCGTACGCCTGGCCGCCACGGCCTTCGTCGACGCTACCTATGAGGGGGACCTGGCCGCCATGGCCGGCGCTGCGTTCCGGACCGGCCGCGAAAGCCGTGACGAATACCACGAACCGCACGCGGGCCGCATCTACATGCATTTCCGTGGCGAAGAATTGCTGCCCGGCTCCACGGGAGAAGCCGACAACGCCACCCAGGCCTATTGCTTTCGCTTCCACGTCACGAACGTCCCGGAGAAGCGCATCCCCATCGCGAAACCGGCCGGCTACAACCGCAATGACTACCCCTACCTCCTCGAAGATATCCGCGCCGGCCGCATTCGCGCCTTTCGCGATGCCATCCAGGTCTACCCCATGCCGAATGGCCGCTTCGAATTGAATAGCGACCACATCCACCCCGATACCGGCGTCCCCAAGGAATCGCTCGATCTGGCCGAAGAGTGCTGGGCCTGGCCGACCGCCACTCCCGCGGAACGAAAGCGGATCTACCAGCGTTACCTGACGCACAACGTGGGGCTGATCTGGCTGCTGCAGCATGACCCGGAAGTGCCGGAAGCCGTGCGCAAGGATGCCCTGCAGTATGGCTGGCATCGCGACGAGTGGAAAGATAACGGCAACGTCCCCCGCCAGGTGTACGTGCGACAGGGCCGCCGCATTCTGGGAGATTACGTCCTCACGGAGCGCGACGCCGATCTTGCCCCTTCGCTCAACCGCACCCGGATTCGCCCGGATTCCATCGCGGTGATCGAGTGGGCCTTTGACCCGCACGGGCACCACAAGTACGACCCCGCGCATCCCAATGTCCGCGAAGGCTACATCTTCATCGATCACGAACCCTTCCAGGTTCCCTACGGCGTCCTCACGCCGCGTGAGATTGATGGGCTCCTCGTCCCGGTAGCCTGTTCTTGCAGCCACGTCGCCTACAACGCACTACGCATGGAACCGGTTTTTCTCGCGCTGGGCGAGGCCTGCGGCACGGCCGCTCACCTGGCTATCCAACACGATCTACCCCTCCGCAAAGTGCCGGTGGGGGAATTGCAATCGCTACTTGTGGAGCGCAAAGGAGTGGTGACCTTCTACGAAGATCTGCCCTTCGCGGACCCCGCTTTCCCCGCGATGCAATACCTGGGCGCGCGCGGCCTGAACCCCGGCTACCGCGCGGAGAAAGACGCTCCGTTGACGGAGGAAGCCGCCGCTACCCGCCTCATTCGTATCCTGCATTACGAAGGGAGAACCTGGAAGCCTTCGGCAGCGCCAGAGCAGAAGCCGCTCACGGCGCGAAGGTTGAGCGGCTGGTTGCGGGAAGCCGGATACGGGCCTGCCGAACCTGCTGGTTCCGAGGGCGAGGCCGCACTCCTGCTGGGAGACTTCGCGATCATCGTCTACGCCGCCTTCAAACCAAGAAAGTGATCGGGAATAGCAGGCGGCAGCCCGACAACGATCATGCCGGAACGATCGCGCAAGAACGCGACGGTTGATCCGTTGAGGGAACTACCCCGGCATCCACGACGATGCTCTTGCGCCGAGAGGGGGCCTGACCGAGAGCGGGTTTTTTCCGTGATTGGAATGGGGAGCATCCGGGGATGCCGTCGGCCGGTTTGGCTCCCCAGATCTGGCATTCGGGAGGGCGAATCTTACACATCTTACAGTTTTCTCGAGATTCCGAGGGTGTAAGAGGCGGGGTCGGGGTTGGGATTTCCGCCGCTGGGTTGAGGCGGGGTGAGTGTAAGACTCCGAATGCCGCGGGGCGTTGGGCTCTGCTGCATTGGGTCTGCGTTCGCTTAGATTCGGCACTGGGAATGGCTTGGCGCTCGATGGGCCGGTGCTGGGCATAGATGAGAGTCCTCTAACCGCTTGAGGATACAGACCAGGGTGGCCCAAACGATTTTTCCGTTCTATTGTGGCGCCGTTAAGTGGCGGAGAATGCGCGGGATGCAAAGATTCTCGAGTTGAGTGACCGGGTTCGAAATCATCGCGCAATTCGAGCAGCCACCGGCGCGTGAGGGCGGGGAGAATTCAACTGGCACAGTGATGCGACTTCAACTGGCACGGTGAAGCGATTCAATTGGCATTGACAAGCCCGGGTGCATCGAGTGGTTCCGGGTGTTTTCGGAACTCTAGCCAGACGGATTCCAGACTATGCCGATCGGCTTCCATGAGTTACACATCCCGGTTCCAGCTTTTCTCCCGATCCTGACCATGACGCCACAAGGGATGGATAGCGCGGGCCGCGCCGGCTCCGGCGGATAGACTCGCCCGATTAGTGGATCATCCGGGTGTAGGGGACTCGGATCTCGTCGATTCGTTCGGCGGTGATTTCCACCTTTGGTTGGAACTCGCTGCTTGCCGCGTAGCGCAAGAGGCGGTCCAGCAGGTAGATGGCTTCCGGCTTGGCTCCGTCGAGATTCGGGCGGATGTTGAGGCCACAGAGAAGAAGTCTCCCTTTGCCTACCCTGGCTTCAGACAGGAACGTGACGCGAGAGAGACGGTTGTCCGGGGTTTCTCGGGTCATGCGGAGGCCGTTCAAAATCGGAGTTGCGCCGAAATCGAACTGGACGCCGCCTTCGAGCAGGTTGTAGAACTGCAAGTCTGGAAAGCCGTCGTGCGGAAACCCCCGCAATGCCGGATGAGACGGATCGATACGCAGACCGAGCGCAGCGCCGGGGCCGGGCGGGAAGTAAGTTGCGAGACCACCGAAAGCGCCCGGCTCCGCCAGCAGCAGGACGCGCCCGCCGGCACGCAGGGTTTCGACGGCGTGGGGATTCAGGTTCGAGGCGACCAGGACCGGCGCGGCGCCGTCGCCGTTTCGTTCATCCAGGAACGGGAACCAGCGCTTGAGGTTCGCGGATTTCACCATGCTTTCGACCGGCAAGGGGGTGGAGCGCGCGAGGGCGGCACGCGGGAATCCCCACAGCTTCCAACGGTTCTCATGCCGGGCGGAGCCGGATTCGATGGACACGATCAACTCCATCTCCACCGCATCCGAACCGGCCAAGGCCCCGGTCTCAATGCGCCCTGCCTTCGAGACGGAGCCGAGAGCGATTGCTGGAAGCGGAGCATCGCCGGAGGCAAGTTTCCGCCCGCCCGCCGAAAGGCTCCAGACCAGCTTGCCGGAATGGATGGGGGACTCGCCGTAGTTCGAAAGCAGCACGTTAGCGGCGATGCCGTCTTCCAGCCAGAAAGTGCGGGAATCCACCGGCAGATCGAGCATCGGCAGGACTGCGGCGTTCATCCGGCGGCCCTCCTCCGGCGTAATCCGCTTGGGCTGCCAGAACAGATCGAGCCAGCCCCAGTTCCACTCCGCGCCTTCGAGGGTGCCCCCTGGAAAATCGTTGATCAGCCAGTAATAATATCCGGTGAACTCCGGCATGCTTCTGAGTTTCTCGAGATAGGCCTGCACTGCGATGGCGTGCAGCCGCGTGGAGGCCAGCCAATAGGAACGATACTCTTCCCCTAGCCCCTGGGCATCGACCCAAGCCTTCGCGTTACGGAGCCAGAGCGGATCAAACGGGCCGGTGAACTTCGGAATGAGGTCAATATCCGGCAAGGCGCAGTAATAGGCGCCGTACTCATGTTTAATATTCGGCAACCCCTTGGCGAGCCCCTGGTATGGAATCGCCAGATCCATGGGCGGCACGAGGTAACCGGCGTTGGAGGAGACAAGCAAGCCGGGGTAGCGGCCCTTGGCCAGGGAAGTCAGTTCGCGAACCACGGCCATGAACCGCTCTTTGCCATCGGCATCCGGGATGCGGTAGAGGCCGAACTCGTTGCCCAGGGTGAAGGAGAACCAGGAGGGGTGGTTCCGGTGCGCGTCGACGATGCGGACGAGTTCCTGACGAAGCAGATCCTGGTGAGGCAGCAGGAACTCCTGGTAGACCACCGGGAGTTCGGCCTGAATGAGCATGCCGACCTCATCGGCGGCTTCGAAGCACTCCCGCACGGGAGTGGTGGAATGGAAGCGCACGGCGTTGAATCCGAGATTCTTCGCGGTTCGCAGGCGCTCCAGGTAGACGCTCTTCTCGAAGGGCGGAGCGCCGGTGAGCATCTCGGAACTATCGTCGCCGTAGCCGCGGAGATAGAGCGGCTTGCCGTTGAGCAGCAGGCGGGCGCCCTCTACTTTGATTTCGCGAAAGCCGAACGTTTCCGAGATCTCATCCACCAGCCGCGCGCCTTGCCGCAGAGCGATGCGAGCGACATAAAGATTCGGCGTATCCGGCGACCACAGCCGCGCACCCGGAACCATCACTCGAACCGTGGCCGTCTGGGCCGTTCCCGCGGGCAAGCTGACCGGCACGCTCTGGCGGACGCTCTCGCCCCCTCCTTGGGGCGCAACGCTCACTTCGACGGTTGCTTTCGAAAGGCCGGTTCGCCCGTCATTGCGCAGGAAGACTTCCACCTCAACCGCCGGGTTCTCAATCCTGGTGGTGATGCTTGCGCGTTCCACCCGAGCCGGATCATGTGCTTCCAGACTAACGCGGCCGTAGATGCCGCCCCAGGGCACGGCGGCGTTGAGCGCCCCTCGCACGTCCGTGGTATCCCGTTCCGTGATCACCCGCCGCTGGCCCTGCAATGGATTCCTGATGTTCACCACGCGGAAGACGATGAGGTTGGCGGCTCCGGGCTGCACGAGCGCGGTCACGTCGAAGCGGGCGGCCGTGCTGAAGCCTTCGTGCGTGCCGGCGGGCAATCCGTTCACATAGGCGGTGGTGTAGGTGAACGCTCCGCCAACGAGGAGATCCACCGACTTCCCTCTCCAAGCATCCGGGACGGTAATCCGGCGCGCGTACCAGGCCGCGCCTTCATAGTGGTGGCGAAGGACGCCGACCGGTTCACCGACGCCTTGGGCCTCCCAGGCCCCTGGAACCTTGATATGGGAGGTAAACCGCTCGGGATGCGCAAACCACGACGCTGCTCGGCCTGCATCCTGTGGGTCCAGTTGAAATTGCCACTCCCCGTCGAGCGACAGGCGCGCGCGCGAATCCCCGGAGGAAGTGGCGGCGCCAATCCAGGCGCACGTCAGGAGGAGGAGCATGCAGCCCCGAAGAAGCGGTTTCGTAACGGGCATGATTATCCATTACGAGAATACCAACAGGCAGCCAGGCCGCCCCTCGGAGGGGCACAGCGGCGGAGGGTGGGGGAACCCCGCTCTTTATGGGAGTTCCCGAATGCGGATGTTCCGGAACTCCGCCCGGCTTCGGTGCCCGAGAATCCCGATATACCCGGCCGGACGGCGCAGCCCAGGATGCTTCTTGAGGACCTCCGGTTCCTTGACGAGAGAAAGGTCAAAATCCGTGATTACCACTCCGTTCAGCGTCACGCGAATGTGATTGCCATCGGCGAGAATTTCCTCTTCGTTCCATTCGCCGGCCGGTTTCTGGAAGCGGGTGCGGGCCGGGACCACATCGTAAATGGAGCCGGTGTGCTGCTCCGAGTGCAGCATGCCCTTGTATCGCTCGTGCGTGTCGTCGAGGATCTGGATCTCCATTCCGACATAGGCCGAGTCGCCCGTGCCCGGATAGCGAATGCCGATGCCGGAGTTCCCACCGGGCTCTATCCGGTATTCGAAACGAAAGACGAAGTTGGCATATTGCTTCGCGGTGATCAGATTGCCGCCCGTCCCGGGAGGCGCGGTGAGCAGACCGTCTTTCACGACGTAGCGGTCCTGGGGTTTCGCGGGCGATTGCCAGCCGCTAAGGGTCTCCCCATCAAACAGTGAAACGAATCCCGGCTCCGGCGGCGCGCCCAGAACGGAAATTGCCGCCAACAACGTGATCAAACAAAGACGCTTCCTCATTCATTCCTCCAACAGGCTGCGCGCATCCGGGAAAATCCTCTGCGATCCATCGCGGGCCGGAAATCGCGTTCCGGGTTATCCGGGGTGATGCTTGGAAACCTGGAAGATATCGTATCGGGTTTTTGCTTGCCCCGCTCAACCCATGGCGCGTTCCGGAGTTGCGGGGCGCAACTTTCGCTCGATTTGTGGCAAAGAGAACTAACCCTTCCCGTGCGTAGCCGCACGGGCTTTGCAATCGCCGCACCTAATCGAGGGGCTTGCCTTGGAACTTCGGGCCGGTGTAGGGAACGTCGTCCCAGAACGAGGTTGGCCCTTTCGCTCGAGGGTCACCGGTTTCGCGCATCCAGGCTTCGACGCGGGCGGCGAGTTTCCGGCGCGTAGCTTGCATGTTGGGCTGGGCGGCTACGTTGTTTACCTGGTCCGGGTCCTTGCGCAGGTCAAACAACTCCTCGCCAGGGCGCTTCGCGAAACTGAGATCGAAATAGGGTTGCGGCTTCGCCCGCATGAGGTACTGCTTTGACGGCGAATCGTCCACGTCGCCATAGGGCCCAACGGCCCAGTAGAACTCGGGATCGCCGGCAGGCCAGCGGTCTGGCTCCAGGTTTCGGAGATAGAGGTAATCCGCGGTGCGGATGCCGCGAATGGGGTAGCTGAGATTGCCCTTGCGGACGTTCGCGTGGCGTTCGCGTTCGAGGAAGATTTCCTTGCGGCGGAAAGACGAGAATAGACTGCGGCCATCCATGGGGCCGGGCGCGGCGATGCCGGCCGCCTCCAGGAAAGTGGGCGCGAGGTCATAGATGGAGGCGTAGTCCCGGCGCACCTGGCCTTTCCGTATGCGTTCGGGGAAGCGCATCGCGAGCGGGATTCGCACGCCGAGGTCGTAGCAATTGGCGAGACCGCGCGGAAGCTGCCAGCCGTTGTCGCTGGTCATCACGATGAGGGTGTTATCGAGTTCTCCTCGCTTGCGCAGGATCTCCAGCATTTCGCCGCATTCATAGTCGAATTGCGCAACCTCGCCGTAGTAGCCGAGCATGTCTCCGCGCACGGATGGGTCATCCGGCAGATTCCGGGGGATGCGGAGACGCCGCTCATCGAGATTCTTCTTGAACGTCTGGCCGCGATCCCAGGGCACATGCGGATCATGACTGCCGAACCAGAGGCAGAAGGGCTTCCCCTCCGGGCGGGCGGCGAGAAACGCATTGAGATCGGGGAAACTATCTCCCGCAAAATTCCGAGTGCGTCCGTTGCGGTCAGGCGGGACCGTGCCGGGCGCCCATCCCTTGCCGATGAGGCCGAGGAAGTATCCGGCATTTTCGAGGAGCGCGGGGTAACGCGGAATGCCGGGATCGAGCGGGCCATAGAGATTCGCGGCGGCGCCGAGGCGGTGCGTGGTCTGCCCGGTGAGCAAGCTGGATCGAGACGGAGAACACGAGGGGTTTGGCGCGAAGGCATGGGTGAAGACGACGCCTTCGCGCGCAAGGCGGTCGAATGTGGGCGTCTGCACGACCGGATCTCCGAGTGCGGAGGCGTGGGGCGCGGCCCAGTTGTCGCCGAGCAGCAGAAGGATGTTCGGCTTGCGGTTCTGGGCGGAAAGGATGGCGGGAAAGCCCGCCGCCAGCAGGGAGCGGCGGCTGAGCGCGCAGGCTGCACGTTTGGCGAGCAGCGGTTCTCTGGAGCAGCGGTCCATCATGGCCGCTAGTATACGATACGGGTCGCAACGCATTCGCCCGTTGTGGAGACAGGAAGGGATGGCCGGTCGAGAAAGGGGGACGAGTGGGCGCGTCCGGCAATGCACCCTCATTCGCTGATGCCGTGGACTCAACTGAAGAATCGGCCACCCAGATCCGTCTCGGAGTATCTGAACACGCTTGAGGCTGGAGAATCGAGGACCACGGCGATGTAAACTTACGGCAAGTCCTTCCGAATGCTGCGATATCGTGAATGCAGATGCTACGCCGTTCTCTCCTTGCCGCGATGGCCACTTCCCCAGCGCTTTGCCAGCAGACAGGCGGCCGGGACGATTTACTCCATGGTTTGCGCCGGGAACATCCACGGTTGCTGATGACCCCCGCATTGCTCGAGGCGGCGCGCAAGGCGGTGATGGAGGATGAGAAGGCGGGGGAGCTGCTGACGAAGCTGCGGATGCATGGGGAAACCCTGCTGCGAGAGACGCCGGTGAAGTATGAAATCATCGGTCCCCGGCTGTTGACGCAAAGCAGGCATTGCCTGGAGCGGGTCTACGTGTTCGCCGCGCTTTGCCACCTGGACGCGCCGGGCGAGCGCTGGCTGAATGGCGCGCGCGCCAACCTCCGCGCCGCCGCGGCGTTTCCCGATTGGAACCCTTCGCACTTCCTGGACGCGGCGGAGATGACGCATGCCTTCGCGATCGCCTACGACTGGCTTTTCGACCGGCTGGACACACAGGAAAAGGAGATGATTCGCGAAGCGATCGTGACGAAAGGACTGCGGCCGGCGGTCGACCATGTTTACCGCGGCGGCAAGGACGGTTCGATGACCGGGTGGGCGCTTCGGGACAACAACTGGAATCAGGTATGTAATGGTGGGCTGATTCTGGGCGCGCTTGCCATCGCGGAGCGGGAGCCGAAGCTGGCCGGGGAGGTGCTCGGTTTTGCGCTCCAATCTCTCCCAAGGGCGATGCGGGAATTTGCGCCCGACGGCGGATGGTTTGAGGGCGTGGGCTATTGGGCATACACCGTCCGCTACACCGTTCCGCTACTGGCAGCGCTCGATACGGCGCTCGGCAGGCGCTTCGGCCTGGATGAATTCCCCGGCTTTTCGGAGACGGGCGACTTCTATCTTCATGCGATCGGACCGACGGGTCTCGCCTTCAATTTCTCCGATTGCAACAGGGTGAGCGCACGGGGATTTCCCTGGCTCCACTGGATGGCGCGCCGGTTCGAAAGGCCCGTCTGGCATTGGGCGGCGGACAACGGAGACAGCGGCAAACATCCGCTGAGCCTATTCTGGCGCGAGCCGGACGCGCGCACGCCGGCGCAGTTGCACACGCGGCGGGAGGCCACGTTCGTGGGAATGAATGCCGCCATGATGCGCTCCGCCTGGGACGACCCGGCGGCATCCTACGTGGGGTTCTACGCCGGGCACAATGGCGTGGCCCACTCCCAGTTGGAGATGGGCACCTTCGTCTTCGACGCACTCGGCGAGCGATGGGTGGAAGAACTGGGCAGCGACGACTACGATCTGCCCGGCTATTTCGGCGATCGCCGCTGGGACTACTACCGGCTCAACAGCCAAGGGCAAAACGTGATGCTATTCGATGGCCGGAACCAGGGCACAAAAGCGCGGGGACGGATCACTTCGTCCGGCGCCAACAACGGGAGCGCGCACGCGATCGCCGACTTGAGCGAAGGCTATGCGGAGCAGGCGCGGGTGGTCCGCCGGGGTGTGCGGCTGACGGATGCGCGACGGTCGCTGCTGGTGCAGGATGAATTCGAACTCAAGTCACCGGCTGTTTACCAATGGCAGATACACACGATGGCGGAGGTGAAGACCGAGATTGACCGGGCACAGCTCATCATTGGAGAGAAGACGGTGGAAGTGCGGGCGCTCTCTCGCCTGCCGGTCGATTTCGTTCTGGAGGAGGCGCGGCCGGCGAATCTTGCGAGAGGCAACGGCAAGACGGAGAACGCGAACGAGAAGTACCGCAAGCTGGTGATTCGCACGCGGGACAAGGTGCAAAAGGGCACCGTGGGCGTTCTTCTGCAGCCTCTACGGAACCCAAATGCACCGCGCGGCGCGGGTCTCGTGAAACCGCTCGAAGCCTGGGATTGACCCGGCGCTCCCGAAACGGCCCAAGCGCCGGGCCGTGATGCGCATTCGCTCACGGCGCACGGCCGGAACGCCTAGCCTTCAGCCACTTCCAGATCGATCGTTTTCTTCTCTTCGTCCATGGCGACGATCTTGAAACGCGAGACTTGGCCGAGGCGCGTTCCGCCCTGCTTCTTTTCATCAGCCAAACTGCCGCCTTGCTTCCAACGATTGGCAAGCTGCGCGCCGAGATCCTGAATACTGGCGTGGCTTTGGCTGTCCCTGGCCTTTTCCTGCTTCTCTTTCACGCCGGGCAGGGTGCAGCGGGCGGTGACGCGCTCACCCAATTCCACGCTGGCTTTCTGGCCGCGAATATCCACGATGCGGCCGGTTACCGTATCGCCCACCTTGTGTTCCTTGATGAACTCGTCGGCGGGAGTGGGAACGAGCTGGCGGGTACCGAGGCGGATGCGCCGCTTATCGACTTCCACGGAGAGCACTTGCGCGCGCACCGTTTCGCCGCTCTTCACGACTTCCTGCGGGTGCTCAATGCGCGTCTCGGAAGCGAGATCCCCGATGTGGATCATCGCCTCGATGCCTTCTTCCAATTCCACGAAGGCGCCGAACTTGGCGAGGTTAGTGACCTTGCCTTCGACAATCGCGCCCACCGGATACTTGTTGGGGACCTCCGCCCAGGGGTCGCCCAGCGCCTGCTTGAGGCCGAGCGCGATGCGGCGCTGCCCCGGCTTTACATCGAGCACCATCACTTCCACGGCGTCGCCGACACTGAGAACGTCGGAGGGCTTGTGGATCTTCTTGGACCAGGACATCTCGCTCAAGTGAATGAGCCCTTCGACGCCCGGCTCCAACTCGACAAAGGCGCCGAATTCGGCGAGGCGAACGACGGTTCCCTTGACGCGGGTTTCTTTCGTGAATTTTTCCGTCGCTTCGCTCCAGGGATCGGTCTGGGTCTGCTTGAGGCTAAGGGAGATCTTGTTGTGCTTGGGGTCCTTCTTAATGACCTTCACGGTGAGGCTATCGCCCACCTTCAGCACCTCGGCAGGGTTCGCCACCTTGCCGTAGGAGATTTCCGTGACGTGCAGCAGGCCATCGACGCCGCCGATGTCCACGAAAGCGCCATACTCCATGACGCTGCGCACGGTCCCTTGGACGACGGCGCCGAGTTCGATGCGGTCCAGCGCTTCGGCGCGAACCTTCTTCAGCTCTTCTTCAATGACGACGCGACGGTCGACGACGACGTCTTCCTTCTCAATATCCAGCTTAATGATCCGGCACTGGATTTCTTTCCCGAGAAGGGTGTGAAGATCGGAGATATCGCGTGTGCCGCTACGCGAGGCGGGCATGAACGCGCGGGAGCCGATATCGACGGTAAGGCCGCCCTTTACCTGACCCGTAACGGAGCCGGTGACGGTCTTGCCCTCCGCGAAGGCCGCTTCGATGGCAGACCAATCCTTCGGAGCAGCTACTTCCCCAATGGATAGCGCCAGGGCTCCGTCATCCGTGCGTCCGGAAACGGTCACCGTGAGCTCGTCGCCGATCTTGGGAAGCTCCCGCGTAAGGCTGGTGAGATCCAGCACTCCTTCGCTTTTCTGGCCGATATCGACGAGGGCGCGGGTTTCGAGCAGCGCCACCACTCTGCCCTTCACCGTTGCGCCCGTCTTGACGGCGGCGTGGGATTCTTCAAAGGCTTCCAGGATGTCGCCGAACGATGCTTCGGAAACTGCCGTCTCCATGGCGTCGTTTTCCGGCTGGGTATTCTCGAGATTATTCATTGCGCAGACCGCGTTCTCCATTTTGGCACAATACAATGTGATCGGGACAATACAGCCGGGACCGTTGGATGGGGCGGCATGACCTCGCTCCACACGGGAAGAACCCGAGCGTTCCGGGCGGTTGGTAACTCCGAAAGGAAAATTCCAGCTAAGCCTTTCGCGCCATTGGGGAACATCCATGCAGATTGCCAGCCGATGGAGTTTGTTCCGGTGGATCCGTCCGGTGGATCTGCTGTGGCTGCTGCTGTTTGCCACGCTGCATTGGGTTAGCCCGTTGCGCAACCCGGCGGAGCGGATGTTCCTGATGGCTCTTGCCGTCTTCCAGGTGATTCAACCGCGTTTCCCCGCGCTGAATACTCCCACCGGCAATGTGGTGTCGATCTCGCTGAAGCTCCTGCTGAGCTACATGCTGATCGGCTACACCGGCGGGATCACCAGCAGCCATTATCTCATTTTGTTGCTGCCGGTCGTCTCCGCGGCGACCACGATGGGCTGGGTGGGCACGGCGGTCTTCACGGCGCTATCCGTTGGGGCTTACGCATCATTTCTGCTGTTTCTGGATTGGGATGTGTATGTGATGTTTGAGAGGGATTTCGAGGAACTCAGCCTGCGTTCGGCATTCCTGGTGTTCTCCGGATTCCTCGTCTACACCCTCTCCGAAGAACAGCGGCAGGAAGCGCAGAGGAACCGGGAAACAGCGCGTCTGCTGGCCGACGCGAATCTCAACCTTCGCAAGGCGGAGAGCGAGGTGCGGCGCGGGGAGCGCTTGTCGGCGCTGGGGCAGTTGACAGCCGGTCTGGCGCATGAGATCCGCAACCCGTTGGGGGCTATCCACAGCTCGGCCGAGGTGCTGGCCAGGGTGGCGCCGGCGGACAACGAGATCGCCCAGGAGATGTCCGCGAACATCCGGAGCGAGGTGGACCGGGCAAACCAGATCATCACCAAGTTTCTCCAGTTCGCGAGCCCCACGGAACTGAGCGCCGAACCGGAGGACCTTAGCGTGATCATCGACCGCGCGATCGCGTTGGTGAAGAGCGCACGCCCGCCGATCCCTTGCACGATTTACACAAACTACCTGCCCGATATTCCGCCAGTGAACGTGGATGCCGCGCTGATGGAGCGGGTCTTTTTCAATCTGCTGGTGAATGCCGCCCAAGCCAGTGGAGAGGGAAGCGTCATCACGGTTCGCACGAAGATTACGGAAGGGTTCGCGGAGACGGCGATCATCGATAAGGGCGTGGGAATCGCGCGGGAGGATCTCGACCAGATTTTCAACCCGTTCTTTACGAAGAGGCCGGGGGGGACGGGCCTTGGGCTTTCGGTGGTTTCCCGGATTGCCGATCTGCATGGCGGTAAGATCCTGGTGGAGAGCGAACTTGGCAGCGGAAGCACGTTCCGCGTACTGCTGCCGCTGAAATGAAACTGGTATGGGCAAACGCATTCTGCTAGTGGAAGACGAGGATAAGCTGCGGCGCGCACTCGAACTGCATTTGCGCAGCCTGGGGTTCGAAGTGAGCGTGGCGGCCTCCGCCGAGGAGGCATTGGGGGCGATTGACCGGAGCGACCTGGTACTCACGGACCTACGCCTGCCGGGGATGGACGGGGTGGAGTTTCTCTCGCGGGTTCGGCTCACGAATAGCGTGAGCCCGGTGATTCTGATGACCGCGTACGGCACGGTGGAATCCGCGGTGGAGGCGATGCGCAAGGGCGCGAGCGACTTCCTGACGAAGCCGTTTTCGCTGGACCATCTGACCTCAGTGGTGGAGCGGGCTCTCGAAATGCGGGCGCTGCGCGATGAGAATCGAAAGCTGCGGGAGGAATTGGGCAAGCGCTACGACATGGAGCACATCATTGGGCGCAGCGCGCCGATGCAGGAAGTGTTCCAGCTTGTGATGCGGGTGGCGCAGGCAAGGTCCACGGTGCTGATCGCGGGAGAAAGCGGCGTGGGCAAGGATTTGATCGCGCGCGCCATCCATTTCCATTCGCCCCGGCGGGACCGCCCGTTCGTGAAGATTAACTGCACGGCGATCCCGGAGAATTTGATGGAAAGCGAACTCTTCGGCTATGAGAAGGGCGCGTTCACGGGCGCGGCGGCGGCGAAGCCCGGCAAGTTCGAAGATGCCAATACGGGCACGGTTTTTCTGGATGAGATCGGCGATGTTTCCCCCGCGGTGCAGGTGAAACTGCTGCGCATTCTGCAGGAGCGGGAGTTCGAGCGGCTGGGAAGCAACAAGACCATCGGCATCGACGTGCGGGTGATCGCGGCGACGAACCAGGATTTGCGCGCCGCGCTGGAGCAGGGGACGTTCCGGGAGGATCTGTTCTACCGCCTTAACGTGGTTCCCATCAACATACCTCCGCTGCGGAAACGGAAAGAAGACATTCCGTATCTCGCCGATTATTTCCTGACGAAATTCGCGAAGGAATCCGGCAGACAGATCGAAAGCTTAGGGGATGAAGCGCTGCAGTTGCTGGAATCGCACTACTGGCCGGGGAATGTTAGGGAATTGGAGAACGTGATAGAGCGTGCCGTAGTGCTCTCGCATGGCAGAGTGCTGACGCCGGACGATATCCGCATCGACGACGTTCGCAAGGGACCCATGGCGGCGGACGATCTGTTTCTGCCGCCGGGGATGACGCTCGACGAGTACGAACAGTGGCTGGTGCAGGAGGCGCTTCGGCGATCAAAGGGCAACAAGAGCCAGGCGGCCCGGCTGCTGGGAATCACGCGCAACGCGTTCCGTTACCGCCTCTCGCAAACGGGGATCGAGAGCGCGGAGGGGGACGATGCGTGAATCGGCACGGCCGGTTCTCGGTTCGCGGAATCCACTATGCTGAAGGCGTGCGCGTACCGATCCTCCTCCTCGCCCTTCTTCTGCATGCCGCATCCGCGCTCCTGGCCCAACCCGCGGATCTCGATGCGTGGGTAGCGCGCGCAAAGAAGCAGTTTGAGGTACCCGGCGTTGCCGTCGCGATTGTGAAGGACGGCCAAGTGGCGCTTGCCAAGGGATACGGCACTCGCAACCTGGCGCGGCCGGGCGCGGTGGACCCGCATACGCTGTTCGGTATCGCATCGAACACGAAGGCCTTCACGGCCGCGGCTCTCGCGATTCT
This sequence comes from Bryobacterales bacterium, assembly GCA_020847315.1. Classification (GTDB taxonomy): domain Bacteria; phylum Acidobacteriota; class Terriglobia; order Bryobacterales; family Bryobacteraceae; genus JACTMJ01. The sequence goes on from JADLCF010000316.1 coordinate 51,363, forward strand.
GGTGGACGAAGGGAAGCTGAACTGGGACGATCCGGTCCAGAAGTTTCTGCCTCGATTTCAACTTGCGGACGCCTACCCTTCCCGTGAGGTGACGATTCGAGATCTCTTGAGCCACCGCACCGGCATGGGGCTTGGGGCGGGCGACCTGCTCTATTGGCCGGATACGACCTTTAGCCGGGCGCAAGTGGTGAGCGCCGCGCGGTATTTGCCGCTGGTTTCGAGCCCGCGCAGCCGGTATGCCTATAACAACCTGGGCTATGTGGTGGCTGGGGAGGTGGTGGCCGCCGCTTCCGGGATGCCGTGGGAACAGTTTGTTCGCGAGCGCATCTTCAAGCCCCTTGGGATGGACGAGACCCGGATTACAAGCGATGGACTTGACCCCGCTACCGGCAATGTGGCAGTGCCCCATTCGAAGGGTTGGCGGCTGGAGGGAACGCTCCGGCCCCTTGCGCCCACCAGGGATGCTGTTTGGGCCGCGGCTGCGGGAATTAAGTCCAATGTCACTGACCTGGCAAAGTGGGTGACCTTGCAGTTGGCGGGAGGCAAGCTCCCGAATGGCATGTCGCTGTTCTCCGCGAATCAGGCAGCCGCAATGTGGAGCGCGCAGATTCCCGTTCCGATCCGCGAACCGATCCCGGCGCTCAGGAGCACAAAGCCCCAGTTCAGCGCATATGGGATGGGCTGGTTTCTTCGGGATTATCGCGGCCGCAAGATCGTCACCCACACGGGGGGCCTGACCGGGATGGTGAGCCTGACGCTCCTAGTGCCGGAAGAGCATTTGGGGATTGTCGTGCTAACGAACCAGGAGGAGGCGGGCGCTTTCCAATCCATCGGCAATCACATTCTCGATTTCTATTTCGGACTGCCCGCCACGGATTGGATCTCGGCCTATGCAGCCGACGCCGCGAAGACACGCCGCGAGGCGAACGAGAAGGAGGCGAAAGCATTCAGCGCCCGGATTCCGAATACGCAGCCCTCGCTACCGCTCTCCAGCTACGCGAAGCAGTACACCGACCCCTGGTATGGGAAGGCCTCCATTGAGACGCGAGACGGCGGGCTCTACCTGCGTTTTCTGGGAACACCATCCATGCATGGGCCGCTCGAGCACTTTCACCTCGACACGTTTATCGTCCGCTGGCAAGACCCAACCATCCCCGATGCCTACGTGCATTTCTCGCATCGGATCGACGGCAGCGTGGCGGGATTCCAGATGGCCGCGATTTCGGATTTGGCGGACTTCAGTTTCGACTACCAGGACCTGCACTTTGAGGCCCCCAAGGAAGACAGCGGGGCAAAGTAGACAGGATTGCCGCAGCTTCCGGGGACGGCCTTCCCAATGCCGTCGTGAGACGCAGAAGATCTGCGTTCGCTGCGAATTCTACGAAAATCGGGCTGGCGCTGTCGACTTTCCAGGTTTCCCTTCGACTAGGTTTCAGAATCGTATGCCGCTTACCCGCGGCGCACGCAAGCCAAGAAGGCAGAGGGAAACAGGATGAAATTTCTTAGCGTCTTTTCACAGACGGAAGCAAACGCGCCATGCTCCCCCGAGGAGATGGAGCGAATGGGAAAACTGGTGGAAGAAGGGATGAAGGCCGGCTATCTGCTGGACGTTCAGGGGTGTATGCCCAGCAGTCTCGGGGCACGCATCCGCCGCGCGGGAGACAAGTTCACGGTTACGAATGGCCCCTTTGCGGAATCCGAGATCATCGGCGGCCTCGCGATTATTCAGGCCGAAACGAAGGAGGAGGCGATCCAACACGTCCTTCAATTTCTCCACACCGCGGGCGACGGGGTGTGTGAACTCCGGCAATTGTTCACCGCTGACGATTGCCCTTGTGGCGTGGACGAGCAGGCCGAGCGGAGCGACGAAAAGCACCCGGTTGCGGTCTGATTCCAGAGGAGGCGGGGTGTCTGCCGCCTTGCGCGGAGACACCCCTTTCTTCTGAGTGACCGTTGCCGTCGGGCAAACTCATTTCCCCATGCCGGGTTTGGGCATTGTGACGGAGGCGTCCGGCAACTTTGGCTCGCGGGTGTACTCTTCGGGAATTTCTCCGGTTAGCGATTTCAACCAATGCGCGATCTGGCCAACCTGTTCGGCCTTCAGTTCCCGGCCCAACTGATGCTTGCCCATTAGGCGGATCGCCTCCTCGACTGTAGCCACCTGGCCATTGTGGTAGTAAGGACCGGTCTTTTCGATGTTTCGCAGCGACGGCACCTTGAAGAACATCCGATCCGCTTCATTCTTAGTGAATTCGAAGCGTCCGGCATCGGATTGGTCCGGGTACGGCACGACGCTGCCCAACTTCTGATAGAGGTTCCCGCCGAGCAGGGCGCCGGCGTGGCACGCCTGGCATCCGGCTTGAGTAAATTCGAGGAAGCCCGCTTTGGCTCGATTGTCGATCGCATTCCGGTCTCCCCGCAGGAATCGGTCCCAGGGAGCGGGTGTCACCAGCCTTTCTTCGAACACCCCAATCGCTTTCGCCACGTTGTCATAGGTGAGCGGATCCTTCTCTCCCGGAAACGCCGCCCGGAACTCCTCCGGATAGGCTGGAATCGACTTGAGCACAGATACCACGTGGCCCTCCGAAGGCATGGCCATTTCGACGGGGTTCAGGATGGGCCCTTTAGCCTGCTCCGCGAGGTTCTTCGCCCTGCCATCCCAGAACTGCACGAAATGAAATCCCGCATTGAAGACCGTGGGGGAGTTCCGGGTTCCCCTCTGCCCATCGTGGCCCGGAGAAGTGGGCTCGCTATCCACGCCGTAGCGATTCAGTTGATGGCAGGTGTTGCACGAAATCTGTTGATTGCGGGAGAGTCTCGGTTCAAAGTAGAGCATGCGCCCAAGCGAAATCCGGCGCTCCTCGACACTACCGGCCGCCACCGGAGCGAATGCCGGAAGGGGCTTGAACATGGCAAGGCGGACAGGGTCAATTTCGACATCCGGCTCCGCTGCTTGTCGCGCGCAGGAGAAGGCCCCTAGGGCGATGGCAACCGCGATGATTCCGACACTCACGAATATCTGGTATTTTCGCATCTGTTTCTCCTGATTTGTCAGCTACTGCCAAACGGGGACGAGCACCACCCACCCCCTTCAGCATACGACGCAAAGAAAACTACGTGCAAAAATCGGCGTACTCAAGCGGCGCGCAATGCGGCACAGACTTCGAAGAATCCAGCGGGCATGGCGGATTCCAACTCCCACGTGATGCTCATCGGCCGGGAACCCGTATGGCTCACATAGTTGAGCGGACCGAGAAAGACAAATGCATCTCCTTTGGCGGCCCGCACGAAGAGGAGAAACTGCATCCGATTGGAACGCTGCTCCACATAGCGGCGCCCGGTGGCCGAACTCGGCGATGTTGTGCTTTGCGATTGCCAATGGAAGCGCTTCGGGCTGATGGCGTAGTCTTCGTATCGGGTTGTTGGAGAAAAATGCTTTTCCGTCTTTGCGAGAGTGACGAAGAAAATCTCCGTGTTCTCGTCTGGCAACAATAAGCGCCCTTCCCGACACTCCCTCGGGTTGTCGATCGTTCGGTATCCGGTGGCGAACAGGACTTCATCCCGGGTATACGTGCGATGCAAGACAATGGGCCAGGACTTACGAAATGGCTTCTCGTTGAGATGGACTCTCACCCGCGACCTCAATGTCCGCAGAAGTTCGAGGAACTCCTCGCGTTCCGCGGCAGATTTCCGGAGGTACTCGGGAACCGTGTCCTCGGTGCATCCCTCGTTTCGCGTCTCAGCTTGGAGGACCCGATGAGTCAGCATGGCGAAGGCGCGCTGCTCCGCAAGTGTTTCGCTACCAGCGATGTAGCCTGGCTGCACGGCAGATTCATACAGCTCCATGCGGTCCAGGCAATCCATGTGTAATAGATGGCGGAATCGCTTCGTGAAAGAAAAGCACTGCTCCTCAACGGGCTCGCGAAGCAGACCGGCTTGATGCAGCAAGCGCGTCCAGCTTCCCATCGACTCCTTGTACAGATCCTCCAGTTCGAACTGGGTTTCCTGAAGGTACAGTTCCATTGATGGGGTGTGGCCCAGCGTCTCGGCCAGTGACTGCAATTCCTGCACCATGCGGGCTCGGTTTGCCGTCAACTGAGATTTCAGGTTCTGTAAAATGACTCGCTGCGATTCGGCGTCGAGACGGAAGAAGCAATTGCCGGGCAGATTGGTGATGCCGGTTTCCAATTGCCTCACGACCTGCTGACGCGTTCCACCGAAGAGCGCACGAAAGCGGAGATCGAAACGGAACTCCCGCCGTTGATTCCCGATGAAATCCAAAACCAGGCAACTCGTCTTCGCGGGGTTGAGGCGCAGACCACGGCCCAACTGCTGGATAAAGACCGTCGCGCTTTCCGTAGGGCGCAAGAACAGAACGCAATCGATCTCCGGAATGTCCACACCTTCGTTGAAGAGATCCACGGTGAACAAGACTTGGATCTCCCCTCGGCGCAACCGCTGCGGAGCCTCACGGCGTTGTTCATGGGGAGACTGTCCGGTTAGTGCCTCCGCTGGTATACCGGCCTCGCGGAAAACGCCCGCCATGAAACGGGCATGCTCCACGCTGACGCAAAAGCCAATTGCGCGCGCACGGGACGGCTCGCTATACATGTTCCGAAACTGCTGCACGACCAGCTTCGCCCGGCGCACATTATTCAAATATTCGATATCGAGTTCCGATTTCTGGTAGGAACCGCGAGACCAGCTCAGCTTCGAGAGGTCCGTGCCGTCGTGGATGCCGTAATAATCGAAGGGGACCAGGTACTGGCGCTCGATGGCATGCCACAGCCGCATCTCATCCGCAATCCGATTCCCGAACCACGGCAGGATGCTGAGGCCATCCGTGCGCTCCGGCGTTGCGGTGAGACCGAGGAGAATCCGTGGGCGCAAGGCTGCGACCAACTCGCGGTAGCTCTCCGCAGGCACGTGGTGGGCTTCATCCAGAACCACAAAATGCCAATAGCCGGGACCGAGGAGATGGATGAGATCCCGTGAGTGCATGCTCTGGATGGTGGCAAACAGAAGATCATAGCGATCCGGGTTCTCTCCCGCGGTAAGCAGGCTGCCAAAGCTCTCGTCTCTCAAGACGTGGCGGAACGCGCTCCGCGCCTGCCGCAGGATCTCTTCCCGATGGGCAAGAAAGAGGAGTCTCGGCCTGACTCCGTCTCGCCCGATCTGCCGCTGATAATCAAATGCCGCCACCAGGGTCTTACCGGTTCCCGTAGGGGCGACCACCAGATTCCGGGTGTGCCCCCGGTCCACCCTCTCGGACTCCAGTTGGTCAAGGGTCGCCTGTTGATAAGGGTGAGGGCGTAGATCAAAGAACGCCGTGAGCCCATCCGCATTCTTTCTGGAGGGCTCCTTTGCGAGTTTCAAGGCCTCCCGTACCCTGCGGCACACCCCCTCGTCTTCGGGATCAAAGGCTTCGAACTCCGGATCCTCCCAAAGGGAATCAAACGCCCCTCGGAACCGATCCACGATATGTGCGCTATCCACTTCGCTGAGCTTGACCGTCCATTCAATGCCGTCTTCCAGAGCGGGGGCGGAAAGGTTCGCAGACCCCACGTAGACACTGGAGAACCCATTCGCCCGTTCAAAGAGCCACGATTTGGCGTGCAAGCGGCGGCGTCGGCCATCAAGGGATATTCTCAACTGGACGTTTGGCAAGCGCGAAAGCGCCTCAAGTGCGCGGTAATCGGTAGCACCAATATAAGTGGTGGTCAGGATCCTTACCGGTTTCTCTAATCTCGCCAGATCTTCAAACGCATCACGCAAGCGCTGCCAGCCTCTCCATTGAAGAAAGCTCACAATCATCAGGACACGGTCTGCCGTGCGCAACTCCCGCTCGAGTTCAAAGCCAAGTTTGGGTTCCGCGCTTGAGTTGAGTATCAGATGACTCCCGGAGAGGGGTGTGCCTGGTTGTTGAGGCGGGTTCGCCGTTCGGTACACAGCCTTCAAAGTTTGCGCGGGAAACACTACCGGGTCTGCACTAAACCCCGACAATTCGGCATCGTTCAGAGCAGTTAACAGGAGATTGATGAACTCAACCTGCTTTCGATCGAGGCCATCACTGCCATCCGAGGTCCTCGGGTATGCTCTCAGCCTCCCGCGAACCTGACGCGCCAGATAGCGCGCAAGGTATTCCGGACGATCCGCATCTTCGAGTCGATCGATCTGAGATTTTGCGTCACCGATCTCCCGCAATAACTGCTCCAGTTGGCGGGTAAGCAGTTGGTCATAGATCCCGTCTTGCATGCGTCTAACCAGCGATTGTATGCGCCTTCCGCCCAGGACAGCAATCGATTCCATCGAAGGATGCGGACTTCGATTGAGAGCAACTCGGGCGTGCGATGAAATGTCTTTCTGGATGAAGACAGTAGTCATTCACGCTGCGTTATGGTGGGAGTATGCGCCCTCGCGGGTGCGGCTCGGCGCATAGTGGGGCGTTGCGGAAGTTCGACTATGGCACACCCGATGATTCATGCTTTGCTCGATCGGGTGACGCCAGCGTCGCTCTATCGTAACGGGACGTCTTTTACAGAGCTTCGTGCTCTCGATGAATTGCTTCATGGATTGAACCGGTGCGATGACGCGATATCGCTGTTGGAATCGGCCAGGGACCGGTTGCGGCGTTTGCTCGCGCGGCGCTTCGATGAGACCACCGCGCAGGCGCTTACGCTCAAGGCGTTGAACATCCTCCTGGCGAAATACCAGTTTCGAGCCCGGCATAGCCACCTCGCGGCGCATCCGGTAGGTCTGGTGGTGGACCCCTCCAATATGTGCCAGTTGGGGTGCCCGGGTTGCGTCCACTCTTCGAGCCCCGGCGCGGCGGAGCGCTTCGCCTGGCCGAACGGCACGCTGCCGGAATCCCGCTTTCGCGCGCTGATGGAACGCTACGGCCCCACGGCGGTGGCAGTCTACTTCTGCGATTATGGCGAGCCGCTGCTGAACCGCAATACGCCGGCGCTCGCGCGGATCGCCAAGAGCTATCGCATGCAGGCGATGCTTTCGACGAGCCTCTCCGTGCGGCAGATCGACGCGGAGGCGCTGGTCGATTCCGGGCTCGATTTCATGGTGCTCTCAATCGACGGGGCGACGCAGCCGGTCTATGAGCGCTTCCGCCGTGGGGGCCGCCTGGACCTGGTGTTCGAGAACATCCGCAAGCTGGTGGCAGCGCGGAACCGCATGGGGCGGAGCACGCCCATCCTTTCCTGGAACTTTCTGGCTTTCCAGCACAATGTTCACGAGATTCCGGAAGCGCTCAGGGTAGCGCGCCGCTTGGGCGTGGACCAGTTCCGCGTGGTGGAGCCGTTTGACGTTTCCTGGGACGACCCCGGCATCCAACCGGCCCGCGTGAAGCCGCGCGTGGTGCATCTCACGTGGGCGCCGCGCCGCATTTTCCGCGCGAGCCAGGGCGCGGCTTCGTATCCGCTGGATGCCGAACGGATCGGGAGCGCTTACGAAACGCCTTGGGAGCGGCCACCGGAGCAGGAATCCATCGCTCGCTCCTCCCATGCGTGCCACTGGCTTTACAAGAACCTGGTGATGGATGCCACGGGGCGGGTGATGCCGTGCTGTGCCGCCCCTACGCCGAGCAATCATCTCGTATTCACGGAGTTTGGCGGCGCCTCCGGCGACCCCTTCAATTCGCCCAAGCACTGGCAGGCCCGCGCTCTCTTCGCAGGGAATGCGGACCGGAAACCCGATGCCGCCGAGCGGACCGGGGCGAGCATCCCGTGCAGCAACTGTGAATGGGATCAAACAAAGGTCAACATCGGCGCCAGGGAGATCGAGCGCTATTTCCGGCAGACCGACCCCATGATATTCGACGCCCGCGCCCGCCGGTTGCTGAGCCAGTGGTAAACGAACCAACGGAACTCCGCCGGGGCCGACCATCAAGGGCGCACGCCGCGGCGACCGGACTCTAAAGATTCCCGCAGGAAACGCCGATATAGGCCACATGCAGGATTGGGATCGGAGCACGGCGCCTCAGCCCACAGTGGCGCTTCCCACTTCGCTCGATTCTCTGGCACGCTTCCTGCACACGGCGTCCACCCTCGGAACGGAACTCGCCTTCTGGAGGAGCCATGCCCGCCTGGAGCATCTTCGCCGGGCATCCAAGGAACTGCAATCCCTTCTGCTTTGCCCGCAAGTCTACGAGATGACGGAGCCGGATCGCTCCGCCGTACTTGCGGCGTTTGAAGCCCTGCTGGAGCCCTTGGCCGCATTGAAGGACGCAGTTCCATTCCGAACGAAAGTCGGCATTCTTCGGCGCTCTCTGGTCCCCTGCTTCCAGGAGATCTTCATCCTCCATCAACTGACGCAGGCCGTGGTGGTCCGTCTGCGGTTGCGCAAACAGGCCGGCACCGCATTCGCGGAGAGACCGGTGGGCATCGTCGACCCCGGCGAGCGGCGCAGCCTGCAACAATCGCTGAGCGCAGCGATGCCGTACTGGCGGAAGGAGGAATGGAATGTCTACGATTGCTTGTGAACGTGGCGACATCCTGCTCATCTCCGTCCCGATCGGAGAGGAAATGCGGATGCGGCTGCGTCCCGTCCTCGCCACTCGCAAGTGCGAATCCGTCGATTCTCACGTCTACATCGTCCCGCTGACTGCGGACCCCATGGTGGAGTGCAATTCCATCCTTGTGCCACTCGGCTCGTTCGAATCGGCGCGAATGGGACTGGTGAGCAGCGCCTATCTGAATACCGTCGAGGAAATTCCGGTTCCGAGACAGGCGCTCATCGCGAAAATCGGCAAGTGCCCGCACAGGCTGCTGCACCAGTTCCTCGGCATGTACCGGAGCGCCAAGGGCCGCAGTGAACGATTCGGACTCTCCCTGGTTGAGCGGGCCACGCAGCCCGGATTCGCGACACGCCCGTCTCCTTAACCGTCAAGAACCCGGCGCATCACGTTCGGCCTCCGTTCGCCATGCCCCGCCATCTTCGATTGCGCGAAACAGGGCGCCCATCTCATTGAGCTCCATCTGTTCCGCACGGAGCTTGGATTCCGCGCGCGCTTCCAAAAAGTCTCCGTTCGCATAGGCGCGCAGATTGTTCCGCAAGTTCTTTCGTTTTTGCGCAAAACACCATCCGAGGAAGCGTTCAAACCGGCCGTATTCGTCCGGGGCGACGCTCTCCGGTGGATGCGTAGCGGGCTTCAACCGCACCACGGCGCTTTCGACTTTGGGGGGCACATGAAACGCTCCGGGTGGAACACGGAACAGCAACTCGGGTGTGGTGTGCCATTGCGTGAGCGCGGAAAGGAAGCCGTACTCGCGCGAGCCCGGCGCGGCCACCAGGCGCTCGGCGACCTCGCGCTGCATCAGGAGCACAGCGCAGCGCATTGCGGTTCCGAGGGGGAAAAGCTTTCGCAGGATGGGCGACGTGATGTAATACGGGAGATTTCCGGCGATGCGCACCGGCCCCCAGCGGTCGAGGGCGGTTTCGAGGACATCCGCCTCATGAACCCGGAGCCGGGTGGATCCGGGCGGCCATTTTTCTCGAAGATGCGCTACCAGATCCGGGTCAATTTCGACGGCTTCCACATGCAGTTCAAGATCCAGCAGTACCTTCGTAAGCGCACCCTTACCGGGGCCGATCTCCACGATGCATTCTTCAGGTGCAGCCTCAAGAGCCACCGCGATCCGCTCTAGAATGGGCTGAGACCGGAGAAAGTGTTGCCCCAGTTTCTGCCGGCTCACCGTTGAGAGGCTCCAGGACGTAAGGGAAAGGTTACGGAAACCACAATCATCCCTGGACCAGAACGACGTTGCGATCCACGGAGATGCGCACCTGCCCGGCGCAGGGCAGGCCAAAGTTGGTGGCGGGTGTGAAGACGGTGAACAGCAAAATCTGCTCAATCCTGCGGCGCACCGTCTCATTCTGCATGGCGGCTTGCCCTTCCTCAATCTGGTAGCTGACGGCACGGCCCTCGTAATTCACGTCCACGAGCAGGGTTACCGGCCGCTCCAGGGCTGTGAACGAAGCCATGGTCTTCACCGACGCGGTGGTAGAGAGCCGCGTAGGGACGTCAAACGTCGCCGCATTCACGGTGCGCAGCGGATAAACCGGCGCAAGGAAGAGGAACAGCGCCAGAGCGATCATCAGGCCGCCGACGGCGGGCACTGCCACCGGCTTCATGACATTCTCAAGGTGCAGGGAAAACCTGCTGTAAAGATAGCGAAAGGTGGAGGGCCAATCCGCATAACGAGCCGCTCGCACCCGTTCCTTGGACGCCAGTATCCGCAGTTGCAGGGATTGCTGCTCGCTCGGCTGCAACCGCGGCATTGCGCGGAGTTGCTTGCGTAGATGATTCAATTCCGGGGACAAGTTCTTTTCTTCTCGATCTGCGCTGCCACCGGCCGCCACCGGCAGGCTCCCCCGCCGGAACGCGTCCAGCCAACGCCGCCACGAATGAACATCACTGCCCATCG
>JADLCF010000317.1 GCA_020847315.1 Bryobacterales bacterium
GCGCCCGCTGGATAACGGCCTGGCTTCTCGCGACCTGGTTCGGATGCGGGAAGTCCCGGCAAGCACCCGGAACCGTGGGCGCTCTCGCGGCGCTGCTGCCGGTGATCGGCATGGCCACCTACGGCGTCGCGGAGTGGCGATGGGTGGTGATCGCGCTGATCGCCATTTTCACGCTGCCCGGTATTTGGGCGGCGGGCGCGCATGCCCGGTGGAGCGGCAGAAAAGATCCCGGAGACGTGGTGGTGGACGAAGTGCTTGGGCAATGGGTGACCATCGCCTTCGCCACTAAACTCAACTGGGCGGGGATCGCTATCGCATTCCTTCTGTTTCGCTTGTTTGACATTGTGAAACCGCCGCCCGTGAGGCAGGCGGAAGCGCTTCCCGGCGGCATCGGCATCGTGGCGGACGATCTGGCGGCGGGCGTCTTCGCCGGTCTTGTTTTCTATCTGGCGGGATGCTTCAATTTGTATTGAACTTATGGCACTCGAGAATCAAGGAAAAGGTCCGGCAATCGACCGCGTCAGCCCGGCGGCGGCGATCGCCGGGGGCGAATTTCAGGTGCGGGGTGACGGCCTGTTCCCCGGCGAGAGACCCGAGGTGCGCTTTGGCGACGTGAGCGCGCCGATTATCGTCGGCTCTGAGCACTACCTGATGGTGCGCGTGCCGGAGACTGCCACGGTGGGTGAACTGGTGGTGAGCGCGGGCGAGGCGAAGCCGGTCCGCTACTCCTGCGGCATCGGCATCCAGATCGCGGACAGCCTGCACCCGGTGGGGAACCCGGCGATCGACGGGTTCGGCAATATCTACACGACGTTCAGCGGCAGCCGCGGACAGAAGACCCCGGTCTCGGTCTACAAGATCGATCACGCTTACGAGACGAAGCCCTTCGTAAGCGACTTGATGAATGCCACGGGTCTCGCGTTCGATTCGCAGGACACGCTCTACGTGTCGAGCCGCTTCGATGGGGTGATCTACAAGGTTGCGCCCAACGGATCGATGACCAACTGGGTGGAGGGAATGGGCGTGGCGACCGGGATGGCTTTCGACGCCTCGGGAAACCTCTACGTAGGCGACCGGAGCGGCACGATTTTCAAGATCGGTCCCGATCGCAATATCTACGTCTACGCCACCATTGAGCCTTCGGTCTCCGCTTATCATCTCGCGTTCAACGATGGCGGGGAGTTGTTCGTGACCGGCCCCACCACGTCGAGCTACGACACGGTTTACCGGGTGAATTTGGAAGGGGAGGTCTCGCCCTTCTACCGGGGCTTGGGGCGTCCGCAGGGGCTTGCCTTCAGCGCGGAGGGCGATCTATACGTGGCCGGTTCGCTCAAGGGCCGGAAGGGCATTGTGAAGATCACGCCGGATGCCGAAGCCGAACTGTTTGTCTCCGGGCCGAACATCGTGGGCCTGGCTTTCGCGCCCAGCCGGGCAATGATCGTGGCCACGACAAATGCCATTTACCGCGTGGACGTGGATATCCGCGGGCGGTTGATCGGCTGATATGCCTCTCGCGGCGGGCATCACGGCGCAAATCCTCGCGATCGGTTCGGAGATGCTCACTCCGGAGAAGATCGATACGAACTCCCTCTTTCTCACGCAGGAACTGAACAACCTGGGTATCGCCGTGACCGGGAAAGAGGTGGTCAACGATAACCTGCACCAGATTTCGGAAGCGGTGCTCGAGTGCCTGGTGCGCTGCGATCTGCTGCTGATCTCAGGCGGCCTCGGCCCCACGGAGGACGACCTCACGCGCGAAGCCGTGGCGATGGCGCTGGGCCGAGGGATGGTTTTCCACGATGAGATTCTGGAAGGCATCCGGGAGCGGTTCCGGAAATTCGGGCGGCCAATGACGGATCGCAACCGCAAACAAGCCTTCGTGATCGATGGCGCGCAGGTGCTGCCGAACCCGAATGGCACGGCGCCGGGGCAGGCGCTCGAGATCGACGGCAAGCTGCTATTCCTGCTGCCCGGCCCGCCGCGCGAGTTGATGCCCATGACGAAGGAGCACGTCACCCCCCGCGTGAGCGCCCACTTTCCGCGGCGCGTGCTGCGCACCTTCACGTTCCGGATCGCCGGGTTGGGCGAATCCGAAGTGGATGAGCGCGTGGCACCCATCTATGCGAAATTCACGAATCCGGAGACGACGATTCTCGCGGCGGCGGGCGACATCACGCTCCAGTTCCGGGCGATAGCCGACGCCGAAGACGAAGCGCGGGCAATGCTGGCCGCGGTGGCGGACCCGGTTCGGGCCGAACTCGGCGAACGGATTTATTCGGATAACGGGGATTCGCTCGAAGAGACGGCGGTGCGATTGCTGAAGGCCCAGGGGTCAACCCTAGCCGTGGCGGAGAGTTGCACGGGCGGAAGCCTGGCGGCGCGCATCACTGACGTTCCGGGGGCCTCCCACGTCTTCGTGGGTGGATTCCTCGTGTATACCGACGCGCAGAAGATCGGGCTGCTCGGCATCGCCCCGGAGCGGATCAAAGCGCACAGCGCGGTGAGCGAAGAGGTGGCGCTCGATCTGGCGGCGAACACGATGGCGCGCACCGGCGCAGACTACGCGCTATCCGTGACCGGTTACGCGGGCCCCGATGGCGGCACGGAGCGGGACCCGGCGGGCACGGTCTATCTCGGCCTGGCCTCGGCGGCGGGCGTGAGGGCGAAGCGCTTCCAATTCACCGGAGACCGGGCGCGCGTGCGCAGGCTGGCCACGCAATACGCGCTCGATCTGCTCCGGATGGCCCTGTTGCGGGGCGAATAGCCGAAGCCGCGGCTATCGCCATTCGCCGCGACTACCGCCAGTCAAGGCGGAAATGATATCGGTCCGAGCCGCCCTTGGAATCGACCACCCGCACGATGGCCGTGTAGCCGTTGCCGGGATTGGGCGATTCGAGCAACTGCACGTGGCCGCGACCGTCCTTGCGATCCAAATGAAGGCGAACCGGGCGTCCGGCGGGGAGCGGATCGTCCATGGACCAGCGCTCGACTTGCAGGCCGCGCCCGGCGAAGTTCTGCACGGTTACCCGACCGCCTCGGATGAAGAACACAACTTCGTCATCGATGCGGCCGCGAAATTCGAAGCGCCCCTCGCGCCGCCCGCCGTAATCGCGGCTACGATCGCGGAAGCGGGGATCGAGTGGATAGCCCGAGGAGCGGCTAAAGCCGTCTCTATCCCGATTCCAGCCGTCATCGCGGCCGCCCCAGCGGTCATAATCACGGTCCCGATCGCCGTTCCTCCACGGATCGCTACCCCGCCAGCGGGGATCGTAGGATTGCGCGATCGCCAGCGCGCCGGGGATGGCAAGGAGGGCGGCAAGAGCGGCGACCCGCCACAACCCTCGTTGGGAGCGATTTCTTGCGATTGTCATCACGTCACCTCCATGTGTGTGAACAGGTCTGCGATTCGAAACCGGGATTCGAATGCTTGTGCTGTTCCGGACGCGCGAGACACGGGGGAAGTTTCTTGTAACAAAAACAAACTAAACGGGTTAGGGGTTGAAAAGCACCACCTGCGCGATTTCGGCCAATGCGCGCGGGGACGCTTGGCTAACGGGAGGAAAAGCGCTTTACGACGGCAACGCCCGCGAAAATAATGAGCATCGCGACGCTCTCCCGGAAGCCAAAGGGCTCGCGATAGAACAGCCAGCCGAGGGCGACCGCCACCACGGGGTTCACATAGCTATAGAGCGAGGTGATCGCGACCGGAAGGCGGGTGAGGGCGAAGAGATAACTGCTATAGCCCACAATGGACCCGAAGAGGACAAGGTACAGCAAGGCCCAGACCGGCCGCGCTTCGAACTGCATGCCATGCCGCCAGATTTCACCCGCGGCGAATGGGGCGAATGCGAGGCCCACCGCGACCTGGTGAATCGCGCCCGCCATGAAGGGGTGGGAGTCGCGGGTGATGCGCCGCTGCCACATGCTGCCGCCGGCCCAGAGGATGGCGCCCGCCTGCAGCATCAGCGCGCCCGCCACGACCGTACTCATTGGGAGCGGGTAACTTTCTCCAGGTAAGGCCAGAATCACCGCGCCGACAAAGCCAATCGCCATGCCGAGGAGGGTGGGCGTGTGCAGTTTCACGCCGTCGGGCAAGAGTGCGTCGATTCCCACGAACCAGAACGGTGCGAGTGTGACGAAAATGGCGGCGAGCCCGCTCGGGATCATCAGTTCGGCGTAAGTGAGGGCCCCATTGCCGCCGCCGATGATGACCACGCCCGCGAGCGCGGTCTTCCACAACTCGGGGGTTTTCGGCAACTTGTAGCCACGCCACAAGAGGAAGACGAGCAGGATGACGCCGGAGAGGAGGAAGCGGGTGCTGATGAGCACGGTGGGCGCGAAGCTCTCGAGCGCCATGCGAATGCCAAGGTAGGTGGTGCCCCAGAAAAAGCAAACCGAGGCCAGGGCGAGATAAGCTCCGCGGCTCGATGGAGAGTCGGAGGCCGCCGATTCAGAAGAGTCGCTCAATGTTTCAGGATAGCACCGGGTTTCAGGATAGCACCGGGTTTCAGGGTAGCACTGGGTTTTGCGCTGACAGGGTTTTCGCGGCCGGAACGCGGGGGGAACGGGGCAATTCCGGAATTGCGGCAAAGGCGATGGCGGCGCGGCGCGCATCGGCTACACTGAAGGTTCGGTGATCCTCACACTAACCATGAATCCCGCGATCGACCGCAATGTTGCGGTGGATCGCCTTGCTTTTGAAGACCGGGGCTATATCTCCTCCACGCAGGATTCGGCGGGGGGCCGGGGCCTCAATGCCTCTTCCGTGATTCACTCCTTCGGGGGGCGCACGCTGGCCATCTGCCCGGCGGGAGGAAAGGGCGGCGAGAAGCTCAAGCGCTTTCTCGACGCAGTGGATTTTCCTCATGAAGCGGTGCCGATTGCGGGCGAAATTCGCACGAACCTCAACCTGATCGACCGGACGGGCCTCACGATCAAGCTGAATGAGCGCGGCCCGGCGCTGACCGAGGACGAGGTGCATGCAGTGGAGCGCGCGGTGAAGGCGCACCTGCCGTTCGCTTCCTGGTTAATGATTTGCGGAAGCTTGCCGCGGGATGTGAGCGGCTCTCTGTATGCGTCGCTCGTCTACCTGGGGAAGGCGGCGGGCGTGAAGGTGCTGCTCGACGCGGACGATGAGGAATTGCAGGAAGGGTTAGAGGCCGGCCCGTTCGTGGTGACGCCGAACCAGCGCGAGGCGGAACGGTTGTTGAACACGGTGCTGATCACGCGCACGCATTTCGTGGCTGCGGCGCAGCGAATCCGGCAGATGGGGCCCGCGAACGTGGTGCTCTCGATCGGCAGCCGGGGCGCGGTGCTGGCAACGGCGGAGGGGGCCTGGGAAGTGGAACCGCCGCGCGTGGACGCAGTTTCGCCGGTGGGGGCGGGGGATGCCTTGGCGGCGGCGTTCACGTGGGCTATGCAGGAGGGGCATGACCCGGTGGAGGCAGTGCGCTGGGGCGTGGCCGCGGGCACGGCATCCGCGATGAAGCCGGGCCTCAGTTTTGCCAACCGGGCGGAGACGGAAGAAATTCTGGGGCGTGTGACGGTGCGGCGAGTAGAGACTTTGTGATGCGAGGCGAGCGCCGCGAGGCCGGAAGATTCCGCATGCCGGGGGGCGCTGCAAATTCAATCGAAACGCCGAGATTAGCCGAACCGGCAAATTCAATCGATAGGACACCGGATTGAAAGACTTTCAAATACCCGTGGAATCCTTCACGCTGGCCAACGGGCTTCGCGTGGTTCTGTCTCGCGACACGGCCGTGCCTGTCGTTGCGATTTACCTGATCTTCGATGTGGGCAGCCGCGTGGAAACGCCCGGCAAGACCGGCTTCGCGCACCTGTTCGAACACATGATGTTCCAGGGTTCGACGAACGCGCCCAAGGGCATGCACTTCCAACTGATCGAATCGAACGGCGGCACGATGAACGGTTCGACACACTGGGATTACACGGATTACTACGAGGTGCTGCCCTCGACGCAATTGGCGCTGGGACTGTGGCTGGAAGCAGACCGCATGCGCGGCCTCGCGGTGACGCAGGAGAACCTGGATAACCAGCGGGATGCCGTGAAGCAGGAGCGGCTGATGTCCTTCGACAACCAGCCTTACGCGACGGCGCTGCTCGAGCGCTGGCCGGAAGTGGCGTACAGCAACTGGCAGAATACGCATTCGCTGATCGGCTCGTTCGAGGATCTTGACGCGGCGAGCGTGGAGGATGTGGACCGCTTCTTTCACACGTACTATGCGCCGAACAATGCCGTGTTGGTTATCTCGGGCGATTTCGATCTTGAAGAGGCGCGCAAGCTGAGCGAGTGGTATTTCGCCGATATTCCCGCGCAGCCGCAGCCGGAGCGGCCGGCGCTCGATGAGCCGTCGCCGGCCAAACCTGCGTTCCGGCGGGTGGTGGATCCGCTGGCGCAAGTGCCGGGACTCGTGCTTGGTTATCCGGGGCCGGCCCGCCGCTCCGACGATTACTTCACGCTCGTGCTGCTCGATATTGTGCTCACCGCGGGCGAGAGCAGCCGTCTGTTCCAGGCGCTCGTAAAAGAAAAGCAGAGCGTGATCCAGTTTGAAGCGGCGCTGGGATGGCCGTTTTCTTCGTCTGTGGATTTTCGAGGGCCCGGCCGCTACTCGCTCTTCCTGCTGCATAACCCGGCCGTGGCGGCGGAGGACGTGCGCGCGCAGGTGGAGGAGGAGTTTTCGCGCCTTGCCCGCGAGGGCGTGGGGGAGGCGGAACTGGAGCGGGCGCGGACCATGCTTCGTTCGAGCCGCGTGGCGCAAATGCAAAGCTGCCTGAGCCGCGCGATGACGCTGGGGCGCTACATGCTTTTTGACGAGGAGCCGGAATTGATTAACCGCGACCTGCAGCGCTTGCTGGCCGTGAGCGCCGGGGAGGTTCAGGATCTGGCGCAGCGGCTTTTCGCGCCGGAACAGATTGCCGTGCTGCAGATTGTCCCCGCTGCGATGGATGCCGAAGCTGGGGATACGGCGGGAGAAATCGCATGACGCTCAATAACCGGACTATCCCTCCCGTTGCCACGGAATTTCCACGCGTGCGCATTCCCCGGGCGCAGCATGCCATCCTCTCGAACGGGTTGCGCGTGGCCTGGCTCGAAGATCCGCGTTTCCCTTCGATCAGCCTGCGGCTGGGCTTGCCGGGCGGCAACAAGCTTGACCCGCCGTCGCGCACCGGCATCGCCGAAACGATGACGGCGATGATGACCGACGGCACGGACCGGCTTTGCGCGCGAGAGCTTGCGGAAGCGAGCGCGCAGTTAGGCGCGCAGTTTCACTTCTCCGCGTCCGACGATTTTTTCATCGGTGTCGGCACGGTGCTCGAGGATGCCTTCGAACCGTTCCTGCAACTCTTCTCCACGTGTCTGCTGGAGAGCGTGTTCCCCGCCGATGAGCTTACGTTGCGCAAACAGAATCGCTTGCACGAGTTGATGGTGGAGCGTTCCGAAGCCGGGTATTGGGCGGATTCGAAGATGAACGAGCTCGTATTCGGCGCGCATCCCTACGCTGTGACCAGCCCGGAGCCCGCGCACATCGCGGCGATCGAACGGGGCGATCTCGTCACGATGGCGCGGACGGCATGGCGCCCCGAGGAGGCGGTTCTCGTGCTGGTGGGCGATCTGCCGGAACGGGCCCGGCTGCTTGCCCAACTGGAGGTGGTTTTCAGCGCGTGGCGGCGGGCAGGGCGGAAGGAGGAGCGCGCACCGGTTCCGGCCGCCGGACACACGGCGGCATCGACGCCGATCCACTTGATCCATCGCGCGGGGAGCGTGCAGGCGGAATTGCGCATGGCGCGGCCCGCCCCCAACCGGCTGCATCCGGATTACCTTCCGCTTACGGTGCTGAACACCGTGCTGGGCGGGGGCGCGAGTTGCCGGCTGTTCAGCGAGATTCGCGAGAAGCAGGGGCTGGCGTATCACGTTTCGAGCTCGTACTCGGCACTCGCCGAAGGGGGCATTCTGTCGTTGACGACGCAAGTGGCGATGGATCGCGCGGGCGAGGCTGTGCTCGGCTTGCGGCACGAGATGCGCCGCCTTGTTGACGAGATCGTTCCCGCGAGCGAACTGGCGAGCGTGCGCAACTACATGAACGGGACGTTCGTGCTGCGCCTCGAAAGCCACGGGTCTCTTGCCAACCAGTTCTCGGGAGTCGAACTGCTTCACCTCGGAGAGGATTACCTCGATACCTACACCGCCCGTGTCTCGGCGGTAACGGCGGAGGAGTTGCACGCGCTCGCCGGGCAATACTTCGTGCCGGAAGATTACGTGCTGGTGGTTGCCGGGGACGCCGCGGTGCTGGAGCCGCAGTTGAGCGCGTTGGGCACGGTGGTGGTGTCGGAACCTGGCGCGCCGGCCTAGCGCCGGCCGCCCCGTGGTACGCAAGATGGATCTGCTGTTTGTCGCTATTTTCGCCGGGGTCCTCGTGACGATCCTGCTGCTCGTGTGGATCGCTCTGCGTCCGCCCAGCCGGGAGGGCGCAGCGGAAATGGGGCAACTCGGGGAGAAGCTCCAATCCGTCAAGAGCGACATCGAACGGCTTGACCGCGTGCTACGCGAGGATGGCGAAGCCGCCCGCAATGCCGCGGACGAGCGCGGACGCATGCTGCGGCAGGAACTCGTCAATACGCTCGCCGATTCCCGCGCGGAATTGGCGCAGGCGCTCACGGTTGCGCGCAAGGAATCGTTCGAAGCGTCGGCGGCGTTGCGGGAAGAAATGCAGCGCACCCTGACTCAATTGGGAGAGAGCCTTCGCGCCGGAGCGAAAGAAGCGGCGGAAGCGCAGCGGCTGGAACTCGAGAAGATGGTGGCGCGGGTGGACCGGCTGAGCGAGACGAATACGGAGGCTCTCGAGAAGCTCCGCGAGACGCTTTCCCTCAACCTCGCCACGCTGCGAAACGAGAACTCCGACAAGCTGGAGCTGATGCGCAAGACCGTGGACGAGCAACTGCAAGGCACGCTCGAGAAGCGCCTGGGCGAATCCTTCAAGCTGGTGAGCGACCGCCTCGAACAAGTCCATAAGGGGCTAGGCGAAATGCAGACGCTGGCCACGGGCGTGGGTGATCTGAAGCGCGTGCTGAGCAACGTGAAGGTGCGCGGCACGTGGGGCGAGACGCAACTGGCGAACCTGCTCGCGCAAGTGTTTTCGCCGGAGCAGTACAAGACGAATGTCGCCACGAAGCCGGGATCCTCGGAACGAGTGGAGTTCGCCATCCGGCTGCCGGGCAGGGGTCCGGAAGACGAGGAAGTTCTGCTGCCGATTGACGCGAAGTTCCCGCGTGAAGATTATGAGCGGCTGGTGCTGGCCTCCGAAGCGGCGGACGCGGAAGAGGTGGAAGCGGCCTCAAAGGCGCTGGAGCAGCGCATTCGCAATGCGGCGAAGGATATTCGAACGAAGTACATCCATCCGCCGGAGACGACGGATTTCGCGATTCTGTTTCTGCCCACCGAAGGGCTATACGCGGAACTATTGCGGAGGCCGTCGCTCGCCGACCAATTACAGAACGAATCCCGCGTGGTGCTGGCCGGGCCCACGACGTTGAATGCGATTCTCAATAGCTTGCAGATGGGTTTCCGCACCCTGGCGATCCAGCGGCGCTCGAGCGAAGTCTGGGAGATTCTAGGCGCGGTAAAGACCGAGTTTGAGAAGTATGGCGGCGTGCTCGACAAGGTGCAGAAGAAGCTGCAGGAAGCCTCGAAGACGGTGGACGATGTCGCCGTGCGGCACCGGGCGGTGACGCGGAAATTGCGCGGCGTGAGCGATGTCTCCGACCTTAGCGCCGCCGCTCTGCTGGGCGTGCCACGCATGTTGGAAGCGGGCGACGAGGACGATGCGGAACCTGCCGTGAACCGCGCCGGAGGGGGTTGAGCGCGCGGATTAACCGGATGTTAGGGCTTCGGCGGACGCCTCGTTCACCGCTTCCGGCGCTTGCTGCCGCGCGCGTTCGAATTCGGAATTGAACTCGCAGCCATAGAGCGCGATGACGCTGATGGCGAACATCCAGACGAGCAGCGCGATGCCCGCTCCCAAGCTGCCGTAGGCCACGTTGTAGTTGGCGATGTTGCGAACGTACCAGGCAAACACGACCACCGTCAGATACCAGAGCACCGTGGCCACCATCGCGCCCGGGAAGGCGTCCCGCCAGCGTACATGCTTGTTCGGGCCGAAGTAGAAGAGGAAGGTGGTCACCAGAATGCTAGTGGCGAAACCGATGAGATTGCGGGCGGCCGCGAGAGCGATCTGCACGCCCGTGCCGATGCTGCCTCCCCCGGCTCCTCCCGCGCGAGACACCAGAAGAAAGGCTGCCTGTTCCCCGAACACGATCAGCGCGGAAGCAAGAAGCACGGGGATACCGGCGATCAGAACGAGCATGATCGCCACGCCGCGCTGCTGCCAGAAAGAGCGCTGTACGGGGATGCGGTAGCAGGCATCGAAGCCCTCCATCAGGGAAGCGAGCACGCTTGAGGCAGACCAGAGCGAGATCGCGCCCGCCCCGATGAGCAACGAGATGGGGCGCTCGCCGTAAGCGACGAACTGGGAAGAGATGAGGGTCTCCGTGCCGGGCGGCACTACATCGCCCAGTAGTTGCGCCAGGATCTGGGAAACCGCCATCGCATTCGCCTGGAAGAGCAACGCGGCGAGGGTTCCCACGAGCGGGATGAAGCTCAACAGGCCGGAGTAAGAGGCACTCTTCGCATAAAGCAGGATATTGTCGGAATAACTGGCTACGAAGGCGCGCCGGAGGAGAAAGAGCAAACTCCTGAAAAATCCAGCCATAGGCACATTCTAAGAGAAAAGCCGCGCGGCGCACGTTTCAAGCGGGCAGTGAGCGCGTGGCGGTAGCGGTTGGCCCGGTGGCTGTGATAAGCAAAAAGAGGCAAATTCGTACGTTTTGGCGCGCTCTTCTGCAGACCCAAGACAAAGGAACCCAAGATGAACCGTAGAGACTTCCTGATGACATCCGTGAGTGGCGCCGGCGCGATGGCCGCTTCGGCCTCACAATCACCGGGGAATGCGAAGCCGCGCAATGTGATCTTTATCCTCGCGGACGACCATCGTTACGATGCGATGGGCTTTCTCCACGGGCAACCCTGGCTCCAGACGCCACAGATGGACCGGCTTGCCCGTGAGGGCGCGTATCTGAAGAACGCGTTTGCCACCACCGCGCTTTGCAGCCCGAGCCGCGCATCCATCCTGACCGGACGCTACGCCCACAAGCACCGCATCGTGGATAACCACACGGCCATTCCGAAGGGCACGGAATTTTTCCCCGCCCATCTGCAACGGGCCGGGTACAAGACCGCGTTCATCGGAAAGTGGCACATGGGCAACCAGGGCGATGCGCCGCAGCCGGGCTTCGACCATTGGGTGAGTTTCCGCGGGCAGGGCAGCTACCTTCCCAACGCGAACGGTTTGAATGTGGACGGCAAAGCCGTGCCGCAGAAGGGCTATATCACGGACGAACTGACCGATTACGCCCTCGATTGGCTGGGCACGCTGCCCAAGGAGCAACCCTATTTCCTCTACCTTTCGCACAAGGCTGTGCATTCGGAATTCATCCCCGCCGAACGGCACAAGGGCCGGTACAAGAACGAAACATTCGTGGCGCCTGCCACGATGGCGAAATCCGGAGACATGGTGCATGACCGGCCGATGTGGGTGCAGAACCAGCGTAATTCCTGGCATGGGGTGGATTATCCCTATCACACCTCGCTCAACATCGCGGAGTATTACAAACGCTATGCGGAGACCCTGCTGGCGGTGGACGATAGCATTGGCCGCGTGCTCGACACGCTCGCCAAGCGGGGGGAACTCGATTCCACCCTGGTGATCTACATGGGCGACAACGGCTTCGCATTTGGGGAGCATGGGTTGATCGACAAACGCACGGCCTATGAGGAATCCATGCGCGTACCGATGCTGGCCCGTTGCCCGGAGCTGTTCAAGGGCGGGCGCGCCGTGGAAGGAATTGTTGCAAACATCGATATCATGCCCACGGTGCTGGCCGCGGCGAATGTTTCCGCGCCGCAAGGAATCGATGGCGCAAGCTTCCTTCCCTTGCTTCAGGGCGCGCGGCCCGCGAACTGGCGCACCGAATTGCTCTATGAATACTATTGGGAGCGTAACTTTCCGCAGACGCCCACTGTGCATGCCTTGCGCGGGGACCGGTACAAGTTCATCCGCGCGCAGGGTATATGGGATCTCGATGAGTTCTACGACATGCAGGAGGACCCCCTCGAAAGCCGCAACCTGATCAACAGCGCCGCCCACGCGCCGCTTATCCGGAACATGCGGAACCGGCTGTTCGACATCCTTGAAGAGACCGGAGGGATGAACATTCCGCTGCAGCGCGACTCCGGGGGGCAGAACAATAAACGAAACCCAAATGCGGAGGGCGCCGCGCCATTCCCGCCGGAGTTCCTCGGGAAACCGTAGGGCGCGGAAGGCCGGGAGCGCGGGCGCGCAGCACTCCGAAGGATACCTGACGGTAGCGCGTGGGAGGGTTTCGAGCGCGGCCTTGCGGATTTTCATACGCCGGAACCGGATAGAGGCGACAATGGATTGAGTCCCGCAATCCGAATGAAACCTAGAAAGCCTCAATCCAACCGTCCTCCTAGCCGTCCGCCTAATCGTCCGCCTAATCGCGCAGGCAGGGGAGCGGGCCCGGCGCAATCGACGCGCAGCGGCCATGGCGAAGGTCCCGCGCCGCGTGAACCATTCATGGGAGGAGGACCACGTAAGGAACGCCAGGCCCGTGAGGAACGTCCCGCTCGCGAGGAACGCACGCCACGGGAGGGCCCCCCGCCCCGCGCTCCGCGCTTCGGCCAGACCGGCCCACGTCCCGATGGAGCGAAACCGCCGCGGCGCAGCGGCCCTGGCGGGAGAGCGGCAATGCCGCCACGAACCGGACGGGAAGCGGCGGATTCGGCGAACCGGACGGAGCGCCCGCAAGGGCAACAGGATCGGGGGAGACCGGGCGCCCGGAAACCGTTTGCCGCGCGCGCGCCGCGAGAGGGCGGGCCGATCTATGACTCGCGCGGGCCCCGGCAGGGGAGACGAGCCGAAGAGCGGCCGCGCGATGGGGATTCTCGTGCCTCGCGCACGGGAGGGGATCGCCCTCGTTCGGATGCGCCACGCCGCGCGGGGGAACGAAAGCCGTTCGGGCCGGGAAAGCAAGCTCCGTTCAAGCCGCGAGCCGCTTCGGGCGGACCGCGTTCCGAATCGGATAACGCCTCCCGCGCGGGGCGGACTTATGCGCCGAAATCCCGGCCGGGGGACCGTCATCCGCAAGGGCCGCCGCCCACCGGAGCGAAGAGCGCGCCGCGCGGCGGGGATGGGGAAGGCGCTACCCGCAAGACGCTCGACCGCGTGCTTTCGCGAGCGGGTGTCGGCTCCCGCACGGTGGCCGCGGAATGGATTCGCGAGGGGCGCGTGCGCCTGAACAGCCGCATCGTGCGGGACCCCGACGTTTGGGTGGATCCGGAGAACGATCGCGTGACGCTCGATGGGCGGGTGCTGCGGCCGCGCGACCGGCTCTATGTGTTGCTTTATAAACCACGCGGCTATCTGTGCACGCGCGAAGATCCGGAGAAGCGCCCCACGATTTACGATCTGCTGGCCGATGTGAAGTCCTGGGTGTTCAACGTGGGCCGCCTCGACCTCGACACGAGTGGATTGCTGATCCTCACGAACGATACCGATCTGGGAGAGTTGCTTACCAACCCGGTCTACAAGGTTGCGAAGACCTACCTGGTGAAGTCTTCGACGCGGCTCGACGATGAGCAATTGCAGCGCTTGCGCGATGGCGTCACGCTGAGCGATGGCGTCACGCAGCCGGCCGAGGTGATCCGGCTGCGCGATAGCGAGAAGTATACGCATCTGGCGATCACGATTCGGGAAGGGCGCAACCGGCAGGTGCGGCGCATGCTCGAAGCGGTGGATTCCAAGGTATTGAAGCTGGTGCGCACGCACATTGGCCCCATTTCCATCGGGAAGCTGCAAATCGGCCAGCACCGGCCGCTGAGCACGGAAGAGGTGAAGACGCTCAAGGATCTTGCGGAAGATGCGGCGGGAGCCGGTGGAGGCAGCGTCTCGACTTCGAGCAAGACGAGCGCGGCGAAGCAGCGCATGCACCAGAACCGGGAGGAATCGAGCGAACGCTGGTCTTCGCATGAAGACGATTAGAGGGACGGCCTCCGCCTAGAGCGAAAGGCCGCCATCGACGGCAATTACCTGGCCGGTGATGTAGCAATCGGGTTCGAGAAGGAAGCGGACGACGCGGGCGACATCGGTAGCGCGCCCGTAGCGCGGGATCACGTCTTCATCAAGGTAGCGCCGGTACTTGCCGGAGGCTATGCTCGCTTGCGCCATCCCCGCATCCATCACGCCCGGCGCTACCACGTTCACGCGGATATCCGTGCCGCCGCGGCACTCTTTCGCGAGGATGCGCGCGCCGAAACTGAGCGCGGCTTTCGCCGTGGCGTAGGGCGTTGAACCCACGACAAGTTGCACGGCCTGCATTGAACTCAAGAGAACGATGGCGCCCCTTGTACCTTTGCCTTTCATCCGCGCGGCGGCTTCTCGCGCGAGCAGCAGCGGACCGGCGAAATTGACGTCTATCGACTGGCGGAGGGTGTCCTCAAAACTGAGGCTCTCTGAAACCCTCGCGGGATTGCCGACAAATACGACCAAGCCATAGAGCGGCCCCGATTCATCGAGCAGCCGTTTACGATCCACCGCTTCCACGAGATCGGCGCGATGCAGGGTGGCGATGGGTTCGAGCGCCTGAGCGCGCTCCCGGTCATGCGAGTAGCTGACGTGCAGACGGGCGCCATCCTTGATGAGATACTCTGCCGCGGCCGCTCCCAGACCGCCGGAGCCCCCGGCGAGCAGGACGGAAAGGCCCCGGATGGCGCTTGGGCGCGCGACCGGCTGGACTGGCGGCGGATCGCTCAGGTTCATGCACTTTCCTCCTGTTGCGCGGCCGGGGAAGCGGACGCGGTAGACTCTTCGCCGCGAAATCGGCTCTCGGGCGTCGCCAGGTATCCGCCCGCCGCAATCACAAAAAACATCGTGAGAATCTCGCTATCGCCGAGGTTGTACTCGAAGAGCCCGCCTACCAGAATGGCCACCAGACAGGCAATCACGGCGAGATGAGTGAACCGTTCCAGCGAGCGCGGCGGCGACCGCTGCGCTATCCGTTGGAGCGCTCTTCGCTGGTGAAGAAACAGCACGGCGAAAGCCGCCAGCAGGAAGAGCACCGCGGGAGCGCCGCGCTCTGCTCCGTAGTGTACGTAGATGTTATGCAGGTGGCCGTAATAACCTTCGGGAAAGGGGCGGCGGATCCATGCGGGCGCGTACTCCGCGACATGCGGCCCCACCCGCTCCGGCCCCAACCCCACCCAGGGATGGGACTTAATCATCTCCACACCCGTCCAGAAGGTGACGACGCGATGCTGGTTGGAATCCAGTTCTCCCGCCGGACGAAAGATGGAGATAAAGCGCTGCTGCACCACGGCGGGGCCGAAGGCGAGCAAGACCACGAACACCAGCGGGGCTGCCAGCACGAGCCATCTCCGGTAAGACCAGAGCAACGGAAGCGCCCCCGCCGCGGTAGCGATCCAGACCCCTCTCGTATTTCCCAGAACGATTCCCGCCAGCAGCAGCGCAAGCGTCGCCCAGCCCAGCATCGCGACGCGCCGGCTGCGCCGGGGGGCAAAAAACAACAGTGCGGTCAGGACCAATGCCACCAGCATTTCCTGCCCGCTGAAGGTCATCCAATGGCTCATGAATCCGGTGATACGGGCGCCGACGTAGGCCGTATAGAAATCGACTCCGGCCTGCTTCGCGGCAAGGTATTTCCAGACGAACTGCCCCATGGCGAGCAGGGCGCTGGCGCTCGCGGCAAGCACCCACCCGAGCGCGACCCATAGAAAATCCGGCGCTCCGCGGAGCGCAGCCATCGTCACCGGAAGCATCAGGAATACATAGAACTTCTTGATCTGCGGGAACGCCATTGCGGGTTCCGGGGAGAATGCGAGGGAGACGAAGAACCACGCGATGAACAAGCCGAGCGGAATCCACACGCGCGGCCACGGCAGCCGGACTCGGCCCACGAGCAGACAAAGCAGCGCCACGCCCAGGAGGATCTGGCTCACCGGAATCGAAACCAGAATGGCGATGGCGGAACCGATTGCCGCGATTCGCGCCGTATCTCTCGCGTTCGCAACCGCGGCAAACGGGGAGCGGCCACCGCTATGTTCGCGGGTGCTCACTCGCGATGAATCCTCAATGCGTGGCTCGGGTGTCATGGAGTTGGCGCGTTCTCAGTATGCCAGAGCCTTGCGCTGCGCGTCCGCGCGCGGGGCCCGCCGTTGTGCGGAACCGCTCCGGATGACAGAATGGAGCGGTTGAGAGGGCCCTCGGTTTTCCGCTCTTGTGAACCAGGGTATTGCCATTCCAATGATCGTCTATCTGCTACGCCACGCCATCGCGGAGGACCGCGCTACCACGGGTCGGGACCGGGACCGCGCACTTACGCCGGAGGGGATCGCCAAGCTCGAAACCGTCCTTCGCGTGGCGGCGCGCAGCGGGGTGAAACCGGGTCAGATTCTGGCCAGCCCCTATGAACGAACCCAACAGACGGCGTCGATCGCGCGGCGGGTGCTGGGCGTCGCCAACGGGGTGGAGTTCGGTGACGCATTCACACCCGATTCCTCTCCGGAGGCGGCGTGGGCGGAGATGCGCGATTGGGAAGAGAGCGCGCCGTTGCTTGTGGTGTCGCACGAGCCGCTCGTCAGCAGCTTGCTCAGCTTTCTGCTGGGTGTGCCGCAGCATGTGCACGGGTTCCGAAAAGCCGGCCTAGCGGCGCTCGAGGTGTTCCGAAGCGGGCCGCGGCCTTCGGCGTCGCTGCAGTGGTTGCTCACGCCCGCTCTCGCCGCCGGAATCGATCGGGAAACCGGCGATTAGCCCGCCCGATTCTCATCATTCGGAAACTCCCGCAACACCCATTGCAGAGCTTCCTCTCTCGTGTGAAGCACGCCTTCGAGGCGCTGCTCTTCGAGAGCGCGGAGGATCTCTCCGAAGCGCGGCCCCGGCGCGTAGCCCTGGGCGATCAGATCCTCGCCCCGCAGCAGCGGTTCCGGGTGCAGTTCCTCGTCGC
Source organism: Bryobacterales bacterium (assembly GCA_020847315.1). Classification (GTDB taxonomy): domain Bacteria; phylum Acidobacteriota; class Terriglobia; order Bryobacterales; family Bryobacteraceae; genus JACTMJ01. Next base: position 17,173 of record JADLCF010000317.1, read on the forward strand.
CGAAGCGCTCCAACGCTTCCTCCGCAAAATGAAGATGATCGAGCTTCCCGTGGCTTGAAAGGCAATCGACACGATGTAGCGCAAGATGCTCGGCAATGCGCGGCTGGCCCAGGAAGCGCTTGAGGGTGCTCTGGCGCATCTCGCCCAGGTGCATGAACTTCATGTGCCCGGCAACGAGCGCTTGCACCTGCTCCGTCTCCGCGCCGGAATAACGTAGCCGCTCCATCACTTCTCCGGCGATCCGCACGCCCGCTTCCACATGGCCATGGAAGCGAATCCGGCCGGAGAAGCTTTGCGTTTCCGGCTTGCCGATATCGTGGAAGAGCACGCCCAGGGCCAGCGTCAGGCTGGGCTTTTCGAGGAGTTCCAGCATGCGCATGGTGTGTACCCAGACGTCGCCCTCAGGATGAAACTCCGGCGGCTGCTCCACGCCCTTCATGCGCGAAGCCTCCGGGAGAATCTCGCCGAGCATTCCCAACTCATCGAGCATCTCCATGCCGCGACGCGCGCCGCCTTCGGTGAGTATGCGGGAGAGTTCGTCGCGCACGCGTTCCGGGGCGATCCGCCGGATCTCCGCCGCGTGGGCGCGAATCGCGAAAGCGGTGGCAGCCTCGATTTGAAAGCCGAGACACGCGGCGAAGCGCACGGCGCGCATCATCCGCAGATGATCTTCGGCGAAGCGCCTGTCCGGGTCTCCCACGGCGCGAACGTGCCGCGACTCCAGATCTTCGCGCCCGCCATGGAAATCGAGTACCTCGCCGGTTGCGGGGTCCTCGTACAGGGCGTTAATCGTGAAATCCCGCCGCCGGGAGTCGCTTTCCGGAGTCTCTTCGAAGCGCACCGCGTCCGGGCGCCGGCCGTCGCCATACTCGCCTTCGCTGCGGAACGTGGCGATCTCAGTCCGTGCGCCCCCCTTCCGGCGCAGCATCACGCCAAAGCTCGCGCCCACGGCGATCGCATCGGGGAAGAGCCGTTCAATGTCGGCGGGCCGGGCGCTGGTGGCGACGTCGTAGTCGCCGGGAGTGAGGCCTAGCAGACGATCCCGAACGCAGCCGCCGACAAATAGCGCCAGATAGCCCGCTTGCCGTAAACACGCCACGGATTCGAGAGCGAGCGCGCGGGAGGATTCAACACTCATGGCTGCCATCGCGGCAAGTGGACTTTCCTGGTAGCGAGGGTGGGCGAAACGCGAGAGGCGGCGCGAGGCGCTAACGGCGTCCGCGGCGCGGAGCGGGGCGCTCTTCCTCTTCCTCCGCCGCGAATGCGTCTTCGTTCACCTCGACGTCGTCGTCTTCGGCTTCATCGTCCGGCTCTTCGCCCACGTCCTCGTCCGCGTCGATGCCCGCAACCCGCGTCTTCCGATCCTGCTCTTCCAGTTGCTTCTTGGTCGGCTTCTTGGGTTCCGGCTGTTCATGCCGGTAGTCATGATCGTGGTAGCAGGAGCAGCACCGCACCTTGGCCGCGGCGTCTTCCACAATGGATACGACGTGATGGTTGGTGATGCGCTTGCACTTGACACAGAAATCGTCAATCGTGTCGCCAAGTCGAATGCTCATGAGCGGGATCCGTTCGCAATTTCTAACCATATCGTGCAAGAACGGGAATGGCAAGAATTCGTTTCGGCCGGGCGATCCGGAGAGATGTATTCCCATGCGGGAAGGGGAACGGCCATAATGAGGAAGGAGCGGCGGCGGAACCTCGCCGGGATCGCTCCAGCCCCGCGCTGCGCGAGGCGGCACGGAAATGAGGCAAACCGCCGTCCCTGGCAATACCGTATGTGGCAAAGAGTTGCAGTCGTATGCGTGCTGGTGCTCGCCGTGGGCGCCGCGTCTTATTGGGCCGGAAGCCATTTCGCAGGGGAGAAGGCGCCCCCTCCCCCGACCGTGCCGCCTCCACCGGAAACGGATCCCGCCCACATCCTCCTCACGGGCGTCGTGCGCGCGGCGGATCCGGTGAACGTGCACCCGGACACGAGCGGCGTCCTGCAATCGCTGCACGTCCGCAAGGGCGACACCGTGAAAGAAGGAGACCTGCTGGCGATCGTTCGCAACGATGCGTTCGATGCCATTGAGCAGAGGCTTGCGCGAGAGCACCAGGCGCTCACGATTCGCGTGGAGTCCCTGGAGAAATCAGTGGCTCAAGCGAAACTCGACTTCGCGCGCGCGAAATCGGAAGCGGAAGCGGCCCACTCAAAGATCGAAGGCGCCAGGATTGAAGCGGACCGGCAGAAGGCGCTCTTCGATGCCGGCGCAACGTCCCGGCTCGCCTATGAACGGGCGCAAAAGGAATGGGACGCGGTACGCCGCCAGAGCGATACGGTGGACCAGATCCTTTCGGCCGCCGAAATGCGCGTCACCGTGGAGGAGCGGAATCTCGCCGCGGAGAAACTCGCTCTCGAGGACAAGCGCGCCGAGTGGGAATCCGCCCGGGGCGATGTGGACTTGGGCGAGGTGCTTGCCACCGTGGAGGGCGTCGTCACCGATATTCCGGCCGAGGAGGGCGCCGTCGTGAGCCCGAATGGGGAACCGCTGCTCGTGATTGCGCCGATTGAATCCACCCGTTTCGCGGTGGCGCAGCCCACGGAGGCGGAAATGCGGCGGATTCGCGTGGGGCAATCGGCGGCGATCCGGCCGCAAACCATCTCCGACGTCCGCGAGATTACAGGAACCGTTTCGGCATTCCGGGGTTCGGAAGTCCTCATCGAGTTCGACGATTTTGAGAACAAGCTGCCGCCGGGCACAAGCGTTCAGGTGGAGATCGATACCAGCGGCGGCTCCGTGGCCCGCGTGGAGCGCGATCAGGCCTTTTTCAGATTAGCCACGATGTCGTCCTTCAGCCGCGGAACGTAGTTTGTGAGCCGCTGCTCAAGCCCCTCCTGCTTGGTGGGGAGCGCTTCGATGCGCGCGAGGGCGGGCTTCGCGCGTTTCCCCATGGCGTCGATTGCCCCGAGGGAGGCAAGCGAGAGGTAGAGGCCGTTCTTATCCATCGGCGCAAGCTCCAACAGCGTTTCGAGCGCGTTGTTCACATCGGCGCCGTTCCCATAACACCCCAGCGCTTCCGCGGTGGCGATGCGCACGTTGGGGGCGGGGTCTTTCAACGCAGCCCGCAGCGCGGCGGCATGTTCCGCCACGGACGTTTCGCCGCGCATCAGAATGCCCATCACCGTCCAATAGCGAACGGCGCTATCCGCATCCTTGAGCCGTTCCAAATCTAAGGGAGGCTGGCTGCCCGTTCCGTATCCGTCGGAAGCCGCGAGCGCCGCCGCCAGCACGCGCTCCATGGGATATTTCCCCTCGGTCCGCGCCATGTCGTAAGGGTCCGATCCCTTGGACCGTTCGTGCATTTCATATTCCGGAAGAATGCCAAGGTCGCGGACGCGCTTCATCCAATCGATCGTCGCGGTCCGCAGTTCCTTCAGCTTCTCCTGGTGCTCGGGGATTTGCGCAAGGTTCTTGGTTTCCCATCGGTCCGCCTGCAGATCGTAGAGTTCCTCGTAGGGTTTCGTCTCCCAGAAATAGGTCATGGGAGGCTTGAGCTTGCCCTCATCGTAGAGCTTCTTCCAAATCTGCGTGGTGGGCGTTTCGAACATGTAGGCGATGTGCTGCCCGTAGATCTTGTGCGGCATGAACTGGCGCAGGTAGACGAAGCGCCCGTCGCCGCATGTGCGCACGCAATCGTACCGCTCATCCATGCGTCCGCGGAAGCCGAACTGATACTTGCCCGGTTCCGCGGGCGCCACTCCGGCGAAGGCTCTCCCCTGCATCCACGAGGGCGGTTTGTTGCCGGTGAGACTCACGAGGGTGGGCGCAAGATCCACGAATCCGATCTTCCGGTCTGACGTCCCGCCATTCTCGTACTCCGGCGGAGCCAGCTTGCGGAACTTCGCCGGGACGTGGAGCAGCATGGCCACGTGCAGCCCTGAACTATAGGGCCAGCGCTTGCTGCGCGGCATGCCGGAACCGTGGTCGCCATAGAAGAACACGATGGTGTCTTCAGCCAATCCGTCCTCTTCGAGTTGCGCCAGCACCTCCTCCGCCTGCCCGTCCATCGTCGTGATGTTGTCGTAGTATTGCGCCCAATCCCGCCTCACCTCGGGCGTATCGGGATGATAGGGCGGCAGCGGCGCTTTCGCCGGATCATGCACGGCTTTGTGCGGCCGCGTCCGTATCTGGCTCTCATGCGTGATGGTGAAATTGAACACGGAAAAGAACGGCTGCCCCGGCGGGCGGTTCCGCCAATGCGCCTTCTTGCTCGATTCGTTCCAGACCTCCACCGGCTCTTCGAGGTTGTAATCTTTCTTGGAATTGTTGCTGGTGTAATAGCCCGCTTCCCGGAGCAGCGTGGGGTACATCTTCATGGAGGGTGGGAGTTTCACGACGCTCCGCATATTCTCTCCGCCGAGACTCGTGGGATAGCACCCGCTGATGATCGTCGTCCGCGCCGGGGCGCAGACCGGGGCGTTGGACCAGGCGCTCGTATAGCGCAAGCTCCGGGTGGCCAGCTTATCGAGGTTGGGCGTATCCGCATAGCTGTCTCCATAACAGCCAAGCTCCGGGCCGATATCCTCGCAAGTGAGCCAGAGAATGTTCGGCTTCGCGGAAGCGGTGGCGCACGAAGACATTCCCGCCCCGAACCCGGCGGCCAGGGTGGCCCCACCCAATACGCCGCCAAACCGTCTGCGTGAAATGCTTCCAGCCACGCTTCCAACTTCTCTGCCGCTCATCGAAGTTCCTCCGTCGCCCAGTGTATACAAAGCGCGCTTGAGTTTGGGAAGCACCGGATGCGGTTGTGTTTGTGAGGAGCAATCTAAGGAAAGGTTTCAGAAGGAATTAAATTTCCGCTATCCTAAAAGTGCGGTGGCTCTTCTGGGTCTAATAGGGCCACCTTGTTGCGAAACCGCAGGATGTCCAAACACCAAACTTTTTCCTCTTCCACGACAGAAGGTCTGCCAGTTTCCCCATCCATGGGGCCCACACTAGCTTCCGCGCACGTGAGCCAGCCTCTCAGCACCGGACAGGAC